>CALMWE010000074.1 GCA_937873795.1 uncultured Caryophanales bacterium | reverse complement strand
ACATTTTACTTTCGATGGTGGAGCTGACGAGGATCGAACTCGCTACCTCGTCGTTGCGAACGACGCGCTCTCCCAGATGAGCTACAGCCCCAAACGCTTCATTATTATATTCATAAAAAGACCAAAATGCAATAAAAAGGGATGCATTTGGAAGGTGCATCCCTCAGTCTTTGATTATTTTAGGATTTCTTCGGGTTTGTTGAGGTATTCTTGAACCTTTAGAAACGCCATTGCACACGGATAACCGTCCACAAACGCATGGTGAACGACGATATTCAGGTTGACCGTGACTTTATCCCCGTTGAAGACTATTTTGTCCCAAGCGACGCGAGGAACGTAAATGCTGGGATTCTTGTCCATCGGATGCGTCATCATTTTGACGCTGATCCATGGAACGCATGTGAAGTAGAATTGGTCGACACAATCATCAAAGCATTCATCGTCCAAATTCTTACCGGTTTTAATCACAGATACAATGCGGTTCGCATCTTCCAAGTATTTGGCAAAGCCGGAACGGATTTTCACATCGTTGACGTTGTCGTACAAATGGCGGTCGGTCATGATCGTAAAACTGGGGTCGATATGTTCAAACAGGGCGATTTCGCCGTTGACCATCCGGTAACGGAACTCTTTGATTTCATTCAAAGCTTCATTGACTAGATAAATCATCGAATAGTAAAAAGGATAGCCTTTTTCTTTGATGTAGTGATAAAACTTGGTGATATCCATCTCCACAAGGGCACTATAGTTTGGAATATCGTAGGTATTGAACCATTTGAAGTATTTTTTGCCGGGTAATTTCTCCAGCGGAATGATTTCGTATTTGTTGGTGTTCATGATTTTTCTCCATCATCACCTTTTTATTATACCGTGTCTTTTGAAAGTCCTCTCCAAAAACAAGAAATTTTTGGCATAAGAAAAGCGGGCCGCAGCCCGCTTGTTTCGACTAGAAGACCAGAGGTTCTCCGTAGAGCGCCCTGTCGGCAACCGAGTAGGCCACCACTTCACGATTCGAAATCGTGTAGATGACGCTTTCAATCAGAATGCCACGGTCAACGGACACATAATAGTCGTTGGTGGTGTCGTGCTCGATGACGAACGGTTCGCTGATCGGATTTTCAAGGCTGAAGTCGATGTGGAAAATGTAGTAGTAACTGTGATAATTCCAGAACCATTCATAAGTCTTTTCATCATCTCTGTAAACATATTCGCCGGTGGTTCCGGGGGCCACTTCGATGTAGCCGTATTCGTACGCTTGGACCGGGAAGCCGAGGATTCCGTCTTCTACAGAGATCAGGAGCGCTTTATGGTTCCACAAAGCTTCGCTGTAACCATATTCCCAAGACGTTTCATCGGTATTGGAGTAGCTGAATAAGGAGAGCGTTTGAATGGTTTCTTCTTCGCCCGAGGCGGTGTTGTAAACACTGAGTTTCATTCCGGTGATGCCGCCGGTTTCGCCGGCATTATAACCGATGCCAAGCAAACGATTTTCGCCCCAAACGTGTTGATAGGTATCAAAGCCTAATTGCTCGATTTCTCCGCCAATGACGGGAGTCGTCGGATCGGAAAGGTCGATGATGTAAAGCGGATCGGTATTCAGGAAGGTCACGATATATGCGGTCGGTCCGTCGAAACGGACGGATTTGATTTCTTCGCCCGGTTTACCCAAGCCTTCGCTCAAATGGCCGATGAGATCAAAGCCTTCATCGTCGTTGGCTTGTAAGATGTAAAGGTGATTGGTGACCGTCGAGGTTGAAGACCAGCCCCACCATTCGGAAACCA
>CALMWE010000073.1 GCA_937873795.1 uncultured Caryophanales bacterium | reverse complement strand
GAAATCGTTGACGGTTTGGCGCAACTTTTGACCAGCGGTCTTGATTACGGCGGTTATAAAGCCGTTTCTTACCTTTTGCAAAGCTGGATGGAAAGCCAAAACAATCCGGATTACATGTATTTTACGCTTCGCGCCTCAACCGGAGACTCGGCTAAAGTCTCAGACACGGTGGATGGCAACTTCTATTTGACCGCTTCCAAAGAAAAGAAAGTCTACATCAGTGACTGCACCGTCCTTTTCAGTCAAGACACGTCATTAACTACCCCGCACGTTTTTGTGGAACACGATGTTAAAGAAATTTCTAAAATGCCGCAAACACATGTCAACCAAGTGCCCTGCGGATTTACCGCGATGAGCGCTCGTTTGAAGAAGCAATTGGTTTTCCACACGTTAATCGGACACGCCATGGACCGTCAAGAAGTGAGTCATCTCTTAGAGGTTTTGACACCCGATTATTTTGTGAAAAAAGAAGAGGAAAACCGCCAACTTCACGACCGCATCACCTCAGCGGTTCAAACCACGACCGCCTATCCTATCTTGGATGCATACTTCAAGCAATGTTTCTTGGATAACGTTATTCGTGGAGGCGTTCCGATGATCGTCAACACCTTGGACGGCACCATCGGATATCATATTTTCTCCCGCAAACACGGCGACCTTGAACGGGATTATAACTTCTTCAGCATCGAACCTGCTTATTACTCACAAGGCAACGGTGCATTCCGCGATGTCTTGCAAAACCGTCGCAATGACCTCTTTTTCGAACCCCGTTTAGGCGATTTCAATCTTCGTCAATTCGGCAGTTTGATTCAGGCCGACGGGTACAATCCATTAAGCGTCGAAGGCATCAAATTTACGTTTGTCGGTGATTTATCAAAGTATCCCGAAAATGTCGTTTCCGTGCTTAAAGGCGAATTTACTCCCGGAAGTCTCTACACCCAACTTGTCGCCGCCAAAATGGACGGAGAGAAAAAGTTGGAAGAAATTTTATCGCAATCCCATTACGACATCAAAGCCGCTTTCGGCGAAGGCTATTGGGAAGACCACTTCACGTATCTCTTTGATTTAGTGGAAACGTATTTGTCGATTTATCCCGATAAAGAAGAAAAACTGTTCTTTACGCCGGACTATCCGTTCTTCGTTTCTCCGGTGTCTGTTCTTCCCAGAAAAGAAAAATACGTTTTGAATGCTAACGGCAAAGTCCGTCAGTACGACGCGGTCCATCATATTCCCAACGCGCCCGCCAGCGCTTGGCTCAAAGGCGCCGACAATCAAAAAATCCGTGTTGACCTTTTCGGCAAACTCTTAACATTATCCTTAAATAAATTTGCCCATTTAGACCCTGCCGGCATCGGTCTTTCATACGAAGCCGAAAAACCCGGATGGAACGATGCGATGAACGGTGTCCCCGGTTTATGCGGTTCGGGCGTCTCTGAAACCATCGAACTCAAAAAACTCGTGGATTTCCTCTTGTCCGTGGCCACACGGTATCCGGACAACGCAGTCCGCTTATTGGATTCGACCTGCAAATTGATTAAAACCCTTCAAGGGATCGATGAGAAAACGCCCTTTAAAGCGTGGGATAAGCGCATGGATGCTTTGGAAGCCTACCGCGAAGCCTTAAAGCTTCCGCAAAAAACCTGCTTGGGAACTTGCTCCAACAGCCTTACGATTTTAAAGAAAATGGCCAAAGAATTAACGTTGGCTTTGAAACGTGCCAAAGAAGTCCGCGATATCTATCCGACGTATTTGACCTATGAAGCTGACAGTTATGAACCCTTGACCGAAAACGGCCAAGTCAAAAAAGCCGCCAACGGATTACCTTT
>CALMWE010000072.1 GCA_937873795.1 uncultured Caryophanales bacterium | reverse complement strand
AGCGGTTCGCTTAGCTTCGACGATATATACTTTCGACATGAATGTCTCCTTTAGGCCCTTGCTCTTGGGTTACCGTCGACTCGTCGCGTTTCCATAGGAACCGGTTTCCGAAAGATCGCGTGACAAGACCGAGGCCCGTTAAGGGCTCTTGATAAATTCATATTCACATATTATGAAAGCGCTGTCAATGCAAATGTGACGAATTCGTCATGTTTGTTAAATATGACTGTTCATCGGTCCTTGGATACTGTTATAATAGAAATTACTTTGACAAGGAGAAACTTCATGAACGGTATCGTCATGCCTTCCACGAAACGCGGCTTAGCGACCTTTGAAAAAATCTGCCGAGCTGCCGAAATGCTGTTCCACACCCGTGGATATAACGCTACGACCGTTTTTGATATCGTCACTGAAGCAGGCGTTGCTAACGGTACTTTTTATCTTTACTTCGAAGACAAATATTCCATTTTCAGAAGATTGCTGCTTGAATACAGCCACCGCATCCGGTCCACCATTGCCATCGCCACCGAAGGTTTAACGGACCGTCGCGAAAAGGAACGGATCGGTATTCAAACCTTCATTAAATACGTCCGCGATAATCCGCAATCCTATACGATTATCTGGCAATCGCTGCAAATCGATAAGAAATTGTTCATCGATTATTATTCAAACTTCGCGGCCCATTACATCACCAGGCTAAAAACTGCCGAAGAAGACGGACAGCTGAAACCTTACGATCCATTAACCACCGCTTATTTTTTGATGGGTGTGTCCAACTTCGTCGGTCTGCAAGTCATCTTGTTTGATTCCGAACACAGCAGCGACGCAGACATCGACCGCATCGTCGACCAAGTGATGATGCTCCTCGATAACGGTCTCTTCGACGTTAAAAAGTAAATGAAAAGCTCGCCGATCAGCGAGCTTTTTTCTTATAGAGCGAAGGTTTTGATTTCTTGGGCTAGGGCATCGGGTTCGTCAATCAAGGGCGAGTGACCGGAGTTATCGAAGGTCACCAAGCGGGCTTTGTCACCGAGCGCTGCGACGGTTTCCTTGACCATGTATTCCAAGACCACATAATCTTTTTTGCCCCAGAAGCTTAACACCGGCGCAACGACTTTCTTGATGGATTCATCACCCATCGAATAAAGGTTGAAGCCTGTGCCCATATTGAAGGAGGCAATCGACCAGTCGATATCGACGAGGTTCCGTTGTTTGAGCGTTTCGTCGATGAAGAGTTTGTTTTGTTCCGGCGTCGGTTTCTTGTTGGAATAAATGGAAATATCCCAAAGCCAACTCATGAAAGGGAAGTTCTTGGTTGCCATAGCCGCAACGGCAGGAGCCACTTGGATGGGGTCTTTCGCCATCTCATCTTTTGTTTTATAGACAGAGCCCAAAACGGGTTTTCCGGCGGCATCTTTGGTAAATATTGGATAACCGCGATAAGACATCGATTCAATCAGCACGATTTTCTTGACGAGTTCGGGATGATGGGCCGCCAAACTAAGCGCCACGCCACCGCCGGTAGACCATCCGGCAACGACCATATTTTTCAAATGAAGGAGTTGCGTGAAATGATAAAGGTCATCAGCAAGTTCATGAAGACTGTCAAAACGATGTTCATACGACGAATCGCCGAAACCGCGCATATCCGGAGCGATAATCCGGAAGTCGTTTTCGAGACGTTCGATCAAAGGTAAAAAGTGAAGCCCGGAAGACATGTTTCCGTGGATGAGGAAGAGGACTTGTTTGCCTTTTCCGTGTTCGACATAAGCCAATGTTTCGCCATTGGGAAGCACAAGCGTCTTTTTGGTTAATTGAATCATAAATGCTCCTTTTTTCTGTTTTGATTATAGCAAACACTAAGAGGCTTTCAAGGAACCAGTTCTTGAGACTTTCCCCTTTTCATATATGAAAACATTTTGAACAAAAAAAGCGGTTGCCCGCTTTTGTTTTATTTGCCGAAGCCGTAGAGTTTGCCAAGTTCGCCGTGGAAGAGGGCGGGTTTTCCCTGCACTTCCGCTTTCGTTTTTCCGACCGCTCCGTAATAGAATTTGCATTTAGGTTCGGTTCCACTGGGACGGACGGCAATCGAGGAACCATCCGAAAGGAAAACTTTGATGACATCCGAGGACGGTAAATCGATGGGATAAGTCTTTCCGTTTTCATAGGCAATGCTCTTCAAATAGTCTTCCATGCGGATGACTTTATAGCCATTAATTTGAGTTAAAGGATGCTCACGTAAGGATGTCATTAAAGCAGACATCGTAGCCGCACCTTGAGGACCTTTGAACTCGATCGAATAAAGCGTATCTTGATGGAATCCGAAACGCTCTTGAAGATGATCGTAAGCAACATCCAAGGGTTCGTTTTTCAAGAAATGGAATAATCCCATTTCGCAGTAGAGAAGGAGCGCTTGTAATCCATCTTTATCTCGGGCAAAAGACGCGGCCAAACAGCCATAGCTTTCTTCGTATCCGAACTCGAAGTGAGGACCGTTGGGCATGGCTTCATTTTTGGCGATTTGATCGCCGATGAATTTAAACCCGGTGAGGAACGATTGAGTCTTCAAACCAAACGATTTGGCAATCGTTCTTCCCAGCGAAGAAGTGACGATGGTATCGTAAAAAGCGCCGTTTCTAGAAAGCAATCCTTTACGTTTTCTTTCCGACAAAATATAGTCTACGAGAAGAGCTCCGGATTGATTTCCGGTAAAGATTTCATAGGTGCCTTTGGAAGATAAATACGCGACCCCGACACGGTCTGCATCCGGGTCATTCATGACGATTAAATGGGCGTGTTCTTTTTGGGCCAAAGCAATGGCTTCTTTGTAGGCTCTGGGATCTTCCGGATTTGGAGACAAAGTGCCTTTAAAATCGGGATCGGGATCGCATTGCGAGGTCACCGGGAAAACATGGTACCCGGTGTCTTCGAAGATGCGCATCGCGATGGGATAGGAGGTTCCGTGTTGCGGTGAAAAAACAATTTTGAACTCGTCTTTTTTCATCGTCGGATTCAGTTGGGTGGATTCCACCAGCGCAATATATTCGTTGTCGATGGAAACATCCAAGGTGATTGTTTTTCCTTCAAGAGGACGAGGACGGATTACGACTTCAAGTTCATTGGGCAGCGAACCGATGAGTTGGACCAAACGGTCAATCTTTTCGGGAACGAGTTGGCAACCGTTTTCGTCATAGACCTTGTAGCCGTTATATTCTTTGGGGTTATGCGACGCGGTGATGATGATGCCACCGACGCAATGAAGTTTGCGGACCGCAAACGAGAGTTCGGGGGTCGGACGTAAGGCTTCGAAGATATAGGCTTTAATACCATAGAGATTTAACGTATGGGCAATATCCAACGTAAATTCTCTCGACATATGGCGGTTATCGTGGGAAATCGCCACACCGCGCGTTGCGGCATCCGGATATTTTTCAAGTAAATAAAGGGCAAATCCGACGGTGGCTTTACGAACGGTAAAAAGGTTCATTCGGTTGGTGCCGGGGCCCAAGATGCCGCGCATGCCGGCCGTACCAAATTCAATATCCTTGAAAAAGGCTTCGTCGATTTCTTCTTGCGGCATGGCTTTCAAAAGCGCTTTGTCGGAAGCGGAAACAAGCGGGGATTCTAGCCAACGGCGATAAGATGTTTCGATGGACATAAGAGTACCTCTATATCTTTCTTAATTATAGCTTTTTTCTTAAGGCGGAAAGGATTTTTTGTTCTTTTTCCGGGAGCGGCGCAACGAACATTTTGCCCGACAAATAACTTAATAAACCGGAAACATTGCCAAAAGTCAGCGAGTAAGCGTGCAAGAATTGGGAATCATACTTGAAAAGCGTTTTAAAGGTGCGATTTGTATCGTAAGAACCGTACTTTCCATCTCCCACCACCGGATGATGGATGGCCAGCATATGAGCCCGGATTTGGTGGGTTCTGCCGGTGACGATTTGGACTTTAAGCAAGGTATAGGGACCGATGGCTTCCTCGACATGATAAAAAGTCAATGCGGTACTGGCGCCTTGAGCCAGGCTGGAAACGCTGACGGTTCCGCTTTCGGCATCTTTTTTGAGGGGAAGATCAATCTTACCGTCACGGTCGATCGTACCAACGACCAACGTGAGGTATTCTTTTTTGAGTTCTTTCTTATCTTTGAAGAGGTCTTCCAAGGCTTGAAGCGCCATCAGGTTCTTGCCAAAGACGACAAGCCCGGAGGTATTTCGGTCCAACCGATGCGCGGGGGCGGGCGTGAAGCCCATGGCCGTGGGATCGTAGGTTCCTTTTTTAAAAAGATAACTAGCGACTTGGTTGGTTAAGGTCAACCGCTTCTCGCCTTCGTCACCATGAACAAGCAGTCCTTTGGGTTTGGCGACGATTAAAATATTGTCATCCTCAAAAATGATGGGATGAGAAAAAGGAAGGTCTTCGATCGGACGTTCTTTTTGGAAATCGGCGAGTTGGGCATCGGTGACATAGACACGGAGGACATCCCCCGCATTGACCATCACCGAAATATCGACCCAGTGGCCGTTGATTTTGACATCTTTCTGGCGAAA
>CALMWE010000071.1 GCA_937873795.1 uncultured Caryophanales bacterium | reverse complement strand
AGTAAGAGAGGAACGGTGACGATCACCGTAGCAGCCATTTGATAGTTAATAAGCACGCGACCCGAACCGGTGTCGGCTTGGTCGACGAAGGAGCTTCTCAGCCAGGTCGTCACGAGTTTGAATTTTTCGTTGGCGACGATATCCGGCCAAATATAAGCGTTCCAAGTGCCCATCAACTTGAGAATCACGATCGTGACGACCGAGGACTTCGCCATCGGCACCATCACTTTCCACAAGTATTTGAAATCTCTGCAGCCGTCGACTTTGGCGGCGTAATAGAGTTCATTGGGGATTTGTTTGAAGGTTTGACGTAATAAGTAGATATGGAAGATTGAGACCAAGAACGGAATGATCATCGCTAAATAGGATCCGATGCCGTCATCGTTGACCCAACCCAAACGGGAAACCGTGATGTAGTTGGAAATGACCATCATTTCGCCCGGGATCATCATCGTCGCCAATAAGATGGCGAAGATCGTTTCGCGGCCTTTAAAGTTCAAACGGGCCAGTGCGAAGGCGACCAGAATCGAGAACAAGGTGCCGAACAGCGTCGAGAAGACCGCGACGATGCCGGTGTTCAGTAAGTAACGTTGGAAACTGATGTTGCCTTGAGCGGCCGATTCATAGAAGAAGACGTTGACATAGTTTTGCGGCGAGAAGACTTTTGGGAACAAGCTGACGTTGAGCGAGTTCAAGACTTCGTTGCTGCTTTGGAACGAGACGTTCAGCATCCAGTAGAACGGAACGATGACGATGAACGCCATGATGCCGAGGAAGATAAAGGTGCCGATTTTACCCAAGACTTGGGAAGTTCGTTGGGCTTTGAGTTTTTGGTTTTCGTTATAGTCCATGTTAATTCGTGTCATGACGGTTCCCTCCTAATAGTGCACGCGCTTGTTGCTCACGTACAGATTGATAAACGTGAACACAAGGATGATGAGGAAGAGCACGACCGCTGCGGCAGCGCCACGAGAGTAATAGGAAACCGCGTTGGAGTCCATCCCGGCAATGCCGATCTTATCATAGACATAAGCGACGGCCGTCCACCGGTCACGGTCCAAAACACGGCCCGTTCCACCTGCAACAGACAGCACGGATTCGTAGGCTTTGAAACTACCGATGAGCGAAGTAATCAAGATATAGCTGATGATCGGAGAAAGGAGCGGAATCGTGATGCGGGTCAAAACGCGGCGACGGGGCGTCGCATCGATCTTGGCGGCATCGTAGTATTGTTTGGAAATGCTTTGCAAACCCCCGATGAAAACGA
>CALMWE010000070.1 GCA_937873795.1 uncultured Caryophanales bacterium | reverse complement strand
TCGTGGGTTCCTTCTTTGCCTTGAAAGTTTTTAAACTAAGTATGTTCAATAGCTTAGGCACTGTCTGTGGTGGTATGACCAGTACCCCCGCTTTAGGAGCCTTGATTCAAACCACCGGAACGGATGATGTTACAACAGCGTATGCGGCCGCCTATCCAATCGCCATTGCCGTCATTGTCATTTTCTTCCAATTAGTGTTCTTGATATTCTAAAAATGGACGATTAAAGTAAATTCTCTTTGGCTTCGGCTTAGCCATTGTAATTTGGAAAGGGGCACCATGTTTGATTATTTGGTCAAATTAGATGATTCAATCATTCATCGCTATCGAACATTGGAAACGAACATCAAGAGTAAGTCCAATTCATTTTATGATTCTTTTTTGGATTTGCTGGAGGCAACCATTAAAAAATACCTTTTCCATCGGGACGTTAAATTTGATCCTACACGGACCTGTGGTTATTTACTTCGAGAAGAACCTATTGAACAGTTTTTCCGTGCAAATGTCGGTGTGGAAGAAAGTCTTTACAACAAGCTGATAGATTTCACCAAAAAGGCCAATGACCATAAGCACAAAGATGAAAAATGGGTCAGTATTGAGACAGTCATTAACACCATGCGGGCCTATTACACCTTTTCTTCCCTTCTAGCTATGAAACAAGGTGTCAGCGATGTCGAGCCGTTTAATGCAGATTACTTTCATGAAATCTTTGGCATTACCGAAAAGCAAAACAAAGACCTTAAATTCGAAGTTTTCCGGCTAAAAAACGAACTTGAAACTGCTGTGGACGAAAAAAGACTCTCTGAAAAAGATATAGAGTCATATAAGGCGTTGCTATCGGAAAAGCAAATTGAGTCCCTGACACTCGAAGAGCAAAACAAAGAACTGCAAGGACAAATCAGCCTTTTGAAGGACATTAAATTAAACTCAATGGAAGAAAAACTGAATAAAACGATTGATTTGCTGAATGATCTCCAAGACTATCTTGTCGAAAACAGGGCGATATCTTATGGAGTTGGTCTTTCGATAATGTCGAAAGAACAAATAGATAGAAGAATTGACGCGGCGAGAGCAATCATCAAGGAAAAGAAACATGGATAAAGAGCAAAACCTTGCCTCGATGATAGAAGAACTCGATCGCAAGATTGAGGCAACCAACAAGGAAGTTGAAAACGTTGGCCAAAAAATAGATGGTTTGAAGACCCCAAGTCATTCTGGCCAGCCAGCCCCTCAAAACACCCTTGTTCATTTCATGCGTACTGCCACAACAACTATCAAGACTATGTTTGGCGAAGATGAATTTGCAAAGAAACAAAAGTACGCGCTTAATTCACTTCTTGTTACTTTGGTCATCATCTTTTTGGAACAATTTATTTCATCTACTTATTTTGGGTTCTATTCTACCTTTTCTCTTGTTACCCTCATACCCGGCATTTTCTTCGTTTTCAAGATCATTAAGCTTTCTTCATTTAAAGAAGAAATCCCTTATGATGATCTTGCTTTCGCCGGCATCGCAAATTATCGCTTTGATTCCCAACTGCTTCCAACGACCGATCTGCAAATGAAGAGACTTTATAGGTGGATGATGATTATTGGGGTTATTGGAGCCTTTTTCAATTTTATTAGCCTATTTATTATTACCCCGGCACATCCGGGCTTGTTGTGGATATGCATACTGATGGAAATCCTTACCGTGGTTCTTTTGATTGTCTCCTTTTTCTTTGTTCGCGAGTTGGCCACTAGCTACTGTATTTTGTTTTTCAAAAAAGACAACATTACTTTATCCGGAGATATATTTACAAAGAAAATGGAGAGAGTTAAATAAACGAATCCTCCGATATATAACGCCTCAAAAAGGCGTTTTTTTTATGTTATTATGAATTTGCGCCCATAGCGACTCTGGAGCATTGCGAAAGCTTAGCAAAGGAGGACATTGCATATGGGGCAAGATTCACTCCAACTTCGTGTTGGAACCAATCTTAAACGCCTGATCAAATCAAAGGGTTTGACTCAAGAAAAATTTGCTGAGCTGATTCCTGTTGATCCCACAACCGTAAGGAAATGGCTGAAAAACGGAATTGACAAAGTAAGCACGCTTGAATGCATCTCAAAGATTTTGAACGTTGGCGTTATGGACATCCTGCAATAGGATGTCTTTTTCTTTTTAGCGAAAAAACCGCGCTATTTTCATTGCATCTTCTCCCTAAAAATGTAGGTGAAAGGAAATCAATTATGAATAACCAAACCCAATATTTCCAAGTCGTAGCCAAATGTGGACATGTCGGAAGGAACAAATTTGTTTCCATCGCCTATCCGGTTGTAGCATCCTCTGGTAAAGAAGCGGCGGCGAGGGTTCGCCAATATCCGCGTGTCAAACACCATGCGAAAGATGCCATTGTTTCATGTGAAGAAATCGATTATGAAACTTTCCGTGCATTGAAACTCAAAAATGAACATGATCCGTACCTTCATTGCAAAAACTCTCACGACCTGAAAAAAGTTGAAAACTTGTATGAACGCGTCGACTCCCGAGAAGAGGTCGAAAGAGATGACGCCGATGACTATGAATCAAGGAAGCAATACCATCTAAAGAAATACGCGCAATGGTTGAAATCCTTGGTGCCCACCGAAAGAGCACTTACGCTAATCGATTAATAAACCAAATGAAAGGAAAAAACATGAAAAAAGAATTCAGCAATAAAACCGCTTTGCCGATAGCTAAAGTCAATTACCATTTCACCAATCGCTGTAATTATTTCTGCCAGCATTGTTTTGTTGATAAAACTAAACCTGAAATCCCTCTTTCTCAAAAATTCTTTGTTATCGATCATATCAAAGAGTATTTTGAAGAACTGCATTGCAAGGGAACAATCAACCTCGTTGGGGGAGAACCCACCCTCAGCCCTGACTTTGGGCCTTTACTTAGCCACGCCACCAAGCAAGGCCTTAATGTAGGCACTGTTACCAACGGATCTGCGTTAACACCGGAATTCTTTGCCCGTTATGGTTCCTTGCTTTCGGAAATTGGACTCAGCATTGATTCCCTAAACCCCGCTCTGAACCGGTTGTTTGGCCGATGCGATATCCAAGGAAAAGTCAATACACGCGAGCACTGGTATCGTGTTGCGGAACAAATCCATCTTCACGGAATCCGCCTTAAAATCAATATCTGCCTAACCCAAATGAATTGTAACGATGACTTTACCGACTTTCTTGAAAAGGTGAAACCGGATCGCTTGAAAGTTATGGTTCTGTCCATTGTTGCTGGAGTTAATGACAAGCTGGCGGATCAAAAGCCGACTCAAGAGCAAGTCGAAGCCTTTGTCGCACGCCATAAAGCATTCAACCCGGTTGTGGAAAATGATGGCGAAATGCAAAACGCTTATGTCATGGTGAATTCCCGTGGCATGCTTTGCATCAATGATCAAGGAATCGAAAAAGTACTTAAAAATGTCGTCGATAATCGAGTGGTCTCTGAAGATCTATCCCTTATCGATCCCCATAAATACTTCAAGCGCTATAACAAAACCTAAATATCGAGAAAATG
>CALMWE010000069.1 GCA_937873795.1 uncultured Caryophanales bacterium | reverse complement strand
AGTATCCATGCTAGCGAAGCCCCGATGATGCCTTGAGCAATGTCAAAGGGTGTTGTTTTTACAAATGCCCATACGTTTTCTTCAATCAGCATGTATGCGGGTATATACATCATCGCCATCGATAGACCACCAATATAAAGCGCAACAAACTTGAGATTGCCTTTGAAAGCCCGGTAAAGATAGCCGGCCAGTAAGGCTTCAACCCCTTTTGCAATCACTGTAAAGGGAATAAAAGCTGAATATCCAGAAACTAAATCGGCGAGTCCGGCACCAATCATACCAACAGTAACCCCGGCATAAGGATTAATGAAGACGCTGGCAAAAATGATGACCGCGTCCGAAAAATTAAAATAACCAAAGGCTAGGGGAATCGGAAAATAAAAAGTGATTAAAAACGTGATGGCGGAGAGAAGGCCAATGAGTGTCATTTGTTTGATTTCTGCGCTAAATTTCATAACAATTCCTCAATTTGGTGTTCAGTATAGACATAAATGCGAGCATTTTTCAATATTTGGACGGTGAAGCCATCGCTTTGAGTAAGGGTGTTTGTGAAAGTGCCATCGTAGACTTGACCAATCCCACAGCTTGGACTTTTGCTTTTTAATACCGCGATTCTTGCGCCATTATCGAAGGCTTTTTGCAAGGCGATATGGGCGCCTTTAAGAAAATAATCGGTGTTATCTTCGCCAATTTTATTCATGACTTTCGTCCCCACAATTTCCGAGGCAATTCGAGGAATGGTTAATCCTCCTTCGACTTCCGGGCAAATGGGAATAAGCGTATATTTAAGCTTTAATGACTCGATAAGAGCATGCAAGTTATCTCGTCCATCATAACGACATTTTAAGCCCAATAAACACGCCGAAATAAGAATTTTTTCCATAAAACACCTCTTTCTAATCATAACGAAAAAACCATTTTTTTTCTAGGGCATTTATCTTTTCATTTCAATGATGGACAAGTACTTATAATCGGCTTAAAATAAAGATATGTTTAGGAATACTTATGAAAACCATCAGTAAATTCCGCGAAAAACTCAATAAAGAACAAAAAAAGGACGCAATTTTAAAGTGGATGGCGGG
>CALMWE010000068.1 GCA_937873795.1 uncultured Caryophanales bacterium | reverse complement strand
CGGGGAAAACGCCGATTTTGGTGTCGACTTCCGTCATTGAAGTCGGCATTGACGTGAGGCCCGCAGGACTGATGATTATTTATGATGCCAACCGTTTTGGTTTAGCCAGTTTACACCAACTTCGCGGTCGTATCGGCCGTGATGGACAACCTGCGGTGTGTTTACTTGCCTATGATGGCATCGATGTGGATGCCGAAGATAAACTCAAGGTCCTCGTCGAGAGTAACGATGGCTTCCATATTGCCGAAGAAGATTTAAAACGACGAGGACCCGGAGAAATGTCGGGATACAAACAATCCGGTTTACCGAGCTTCCGTTTTGTGAACCTTATCAATGACTTCAAAATGTTCGAAGTGGCTCGGGAAGATGCTAAAATGATTTTAGCCAATCCAAAGAACTATTCGACCTTAATCTATCGGGCTAGAAAAGAAGCTCTTCAAGCTAAGTTTACGAATGTATAGGAACTTTAAAATGTACAAAAAGAAAATGACGATTATGTTGATTTCCGGCATTGCCTTCTTTATTTTCCTTGCTTTTATTATCGTTGCCATCATTCCGGGTAACTTCATTGAATCCGGAATTATTGAAGAGGTTATGAACTCCGAAGGAGTCTATGAACCCACTCAGGCATCCGAATCCTTGTTTAGTGCGCTTCTTGCTGTCTTGTGCTTAGCGGGCTCCGCAGTGGGCTTCATCGCCGTCTATCAATTCGCCAATATCGCCATCCTTAAGGATGACCAACGACGAAAAAAATTCAAAGAAGATTTGGAGAAAGAACAAAAAGGCAAAGAATAAGGGACCGCTTCAAGGCGGTTTTTCTTTTTAGACACATCGTTATTCTGTCTATATTCCTTTGGAATAACGACCTCGTCGGCAATTCTTTCATATTTCTTTCTTACACTTGTCGCACTTGTTTCATTTTTGTCTTGCTTACGCGTATAGGCCTGTTTTTTAATGGAGTGTATCTTAATCGAGCTTATTTTGCCGCCAACAACTGAAGAACTGCAGACTCCAGTTAGCGAATCA
>CALMWE010000067.1 GCA_937873795.1 uncultured Caryophanales bacterium | reverse complement strand
GGTTAATTTCCAAAGTAAATGCAATACAGTGTGCAATAACCTTGGAAACAGCGATGGTATATTCTTTTTGCCGTGTCCCCGACAAGAAAGGAGCAATTATGCTCAGGCATTTATGCTTCGAGGACAGAGTGAAAATCCAATATATAGTCGATGCGAATCAAGATGTCTCGGCACGTGCGATTGCAGATCATCTCGGGGTCTCAGCAAGCACGGTGGTCAGGGAAATCAGGAGGGCTCCAAAACCCATCAAGGGGTCGTTCATAACCAAAAACAAGGAGATTCCTTGCAAGCGGCTCGAGCCGTTCCCCCATCGTTGCAACGGGTGCCCGCATCTCAACCAGTGTTGCGGGAAAGACAAGGTTTTCTATGACGCCTACCAAGCCGAGTGGCATTACCGGGCGCATCTTCGCGACTCAATAAAAAGGAACGATAAGAAGGCAGAAAACGTCAAGCGGATTGAAGCGGAAATCTCACCCAAGGTCAAGGCGGGGCAGTCGATCGAAGCGGCGCTTCACAGCTCGTCCATCGGGCTGTCGGCATCGACCGTGAGACGGTACTGCGACGCGGGGTTGCTCTACAAGCGGATGTACCAAGACTATGTGGCCTACATGGCGAGCGGCGGGCACCGGCGTTTGGAGCTCGACACGGTCATGGGGACAATCGAGGACAAACATACGGTTCTGACCATCTTCGACCCGAGGACCAAAATCCAGTTCGGGTACAAAATCCTGAAAGGTTCCGGGTACGTCAACCAGACGGTGGTCGAGTTCTGCGGTGCGTGCGAGCTCCATGCTCCTAGGCTGTTCGACGTGATTCTGACGGATAACGGGGTCGAGTTCCAGGGGTTGCCGGAGATTGAGGCTGATCCCATCACAGGGGTCGCGCGGTTCCGGACGTTCTACTGCGACCCGTACCGTTCAGGGCAAAAAGGCGGTTGCGAGCGGAATCACGAAATCCTCCGGTTCCAGTTAGAAAAAGGGAGAAGCATCGACAGTGTGTCCCGTGAAGACCTCACTGAAATGTTCTCCCAGATGAACAGTTACCCAAGGAAATCCCAAGGCAACCAGACTCCCATCCAAGTGTTCAGAAAACTCCATGGAGGGGCATTGCTGGAGGCGTTGGGCGTTTGCGAAATACCTCCCGGCAACATTAATTTTAAACGATTCCGTAGATAAATTCTAAAAAGGCGAGGGCACGGCGAGGCGACGTTGCGTTAAGCCTGAAAAGTTCGGCGGGGAAATTTCTTTTTAGCATGACTAGAAACATTGATATGGACGGGAAAAACCGATGAATGAAAGCTGGTAGGTGCATTAAGGTGGCGCAGTTTCGACAAATTCATAAACACTTGCCGAATCAAACGTTAAATTTGAAAACTGACAGTTTTTTAAAACTTTCAAATAACTTTTTAGGTATTCTTCAATTATAATAAGTTTTTCTCTTGTCCAAGGGCCGCCGAATTTATCATCCTTATTATTAGTTGTTTTTCCCATGATTATTTCTTCATTAGTATTTTAATGTTACCGCACAGTTTCAAATGGTAACAATGCATACAACAAGGAATACTCTAGTGTACTGCAACCCTCCTTTCTTTTTCCATCGCCGTCCCTTTATTGTCCCCTTAAAAAATAAAAAACCCGATATATTCGGGCTTTTTTGTCATTTGGTGGAGATGCGGAGAGTCGAACTCCGGTCCAAAGGTGGCCCCACAAAGGCGTCTACAGTTTAGACGATATTGGGTTTAACACGCCCCTCAATATCGACGAATGAGGAACGTGCGAGGTCATGAACGTTTTCGTCCTCACCCTATGACCATAGGCAAGGCTTATTCTCTTATTATGGCACTTGCTCGGGACGCTAGAGACCCGCTTCCCGGAAGCGCGCTGTTCCGCCTTAGGCGGTACCAATGTTAGGTGCTAGTTAAGCAGCAGCGAAGGATAAATTTCTGTTGCCAGATAATTTGTTTTGGCGATTACGTCGCCACTCGACTGCAACCAGAGCCAGGCCGACCCCTGTCGAAACCATGACATCCCCAGATGCGGAAGGTTGTTCACCACCGCATACGCATTATAGCGTATTTCATTAAAAATACACAATAAAAAAACCTCGCCTACGGTGAGTAAGCGAGGTTCGTAGTAAAAACTATTCTTCTTTCTTTTCAACGGGCTTTTCGGCAAGAATTTTTCCACCTAAGGCTCCGGCTAAAAGACTGGCCAGATCGAGTCCCGTCGAACCTTTGACGCCTTCCAAGATTTTGGAGGTGGAGGTCATGACGTCGCTCACGAGCTTGGTGGAGTTATCCGAGCCGTACATCGTAATATGATCGGTTTGCGCCAGAGGAGCAGCTGCTGCACCGACGATTTCGGGCAAGACTTTGGAATCGAGCACCAATTGTAAGATAGCGGCGTTTTCCATTTTCTTCATGGCGTCCGCTTTCTTGGCGATGGCTTCGGCTTCGGCCGCACCGACCGCAGCGATACCGGCGGCTTTTTGTTCCGCGGAGAAGCGTTCGGCTTCGGCACTGGCTTTTAAAGCTTCGGCGGCCAATTTTTGTTCGGCTAACGTGGCTTCGGCTTCTTTGGTCCGTTTGTAGAGTTCGGCGTTGGCGGCTTGTTCGGCGGCATAGCGTTCCGCGTCGGCTTGTTTCTTAATGCGGGCTTCAAGGGCCTTTTCTTGAACTTCGGCTTGACGGGCAGCCAATTCGACTTGCTTCACGGTGTTGGCAATCTGCGCGTCTTGTTTGGCAACGTTGATCAATTTGCTTTGTTCGGCTTCTTGAATCGAGTAGGAAGCGTCCGCGGTGGCCTTAGCGATATCCGCTTGTTGTTTCAAAGCGGCTTTCTTGAGGGCCAGTTCGGTGTTTTGTTCTTCAATCTTCAGCTCGGCTTTAATGCGCGCTTCGTTGGCCAACTCATCGGCTTCGGAAGAGGCAATCTTGACTTCTTTTTCGCTGTTGGCTTTGGCAATCGAGGCGTCTTTACGGATTTGCGAGATGTTATCGACACCCAGGTCTTGGATGACGTTATTTTCATCGCGGAAGTTTTGAATCGTAATGTTGACGATTTCAAGTCCCATCCGTTTCATATCGTCTGCAGCGGAGGATTGGACTTTTTCAGCGAATTTGTCGCGGTTTTGAACGAGTTCTTTCAACTTCATTTGACCGACGATTTCACGGAGGTTGCCTTCGAGCACTTCTTTGGCAATCTTACGGATATCATCGTGTTTGCGGTTTAAGAAAATTTCCGCGGCTTTTTTGATGCTTTCATCGTTGGAACCGATTTTGATGTTGGCGACACCGTCAACGAAGATGTTAATGAATTCATTGGTCGGGACCGCCGATTCGGTTTGGATATCGACTTGAATCAAATCGAGCGAGAGGATGTCGATCCGCTCGATGAACGGAATTCTAAGCGTCGCCCGCCCGGTGACCATTCTCGATTTGTGCGGACCGGAAATGATGCAGACTTTATCAGGTCCGACCTTGACGTAGGAAATGAGAAAGAGGAGGAAGAGGACGAAGGCAGCAATCAGAGCATAGACCCACCACATAGTTTCTTTTTCTCCTTTACTGACGCTCGGCATGCGCCGACAGCGTACTTGAAACTTCGTGAACAGAGCTTGGAAAACCTTGTTTTCCGTCAAGCCTATTCCATTTTTTAATATTGGGCTAAACCCTATCAAAAATCAATAGATAATTTTTATGGAGTATCTACGATAAAGTTCGAATTTGCCGAGTTTTTTTCTTAGTCGTGAAAAACCATAAAAGGAAAAGAAATAGCGTTTTTTCGCCAACGCTTCATTCAAAGAAACGAAGGAACTAAAAATACTCATTTATGGGTAATTATTTTACTCATGTTTTAAAAATATTCTACTTATATTGCCCACTTTTAAGAAGGTGTGTCATTTTCTTCTACAATGCCGTTGAGGATACGTTTATGAACATCAAAAAATTCCGCGAACGCCGAGGCATTACGGCAACCAATATGGCCAAGATGCTGAACGTCGGTCGCAAGACTTACTACAACTATGAGAACGGGCGGACCGATCCATCGTTAAGGACCTTTGCCAAAATCTGCAAGATTCTCGAAATCTCGGCGGACGAAGCGCTTGAAATCAAAGGCGATGCGCTTTCTTTTGCCGAACCCAACGAAGATGAGCTTGAGACCATCCGAAAAGCCAAGGATATCCTCGAGCATTACTCCCATAAGAAAACCAAGTAAAAACGGAAACGAAAACGCAAGGCGAACCTTGCGTTTTTTGCTGTCTTAGATAAAGAGGGTAACGCCGGCTTGATCGCTTTCGGCCAAGTAGGTGGCGACTCCGGCAAAATCCACGCCATCGACAATTTCTTCTTTGCGGATGCCCATGATATCCATGCTCATCGTGCAGGCAATGAATTTGACACCGGCGGCTTTGGCGTTTTCAAATTGTGTTTCCAATAATGGAACATTCTTCTTTTTCATGACGCCTTTCATCATTTTGCTTCCGGCACCGCCGAAGTTCATCTTGGAAATCTTCATCTTCTTAGGACCACGCGGCATCATCCAGCCGAACATGCCTTCAACGAAGGATTTCTTGACTTTGACACGGTTGGAACGACGCAGTAAGTTTAAGCCCCAGAAGGTGCAGAATATCGTGACTTTTTTGCCCATCGCCGCGGAGCCTTGACCGATGATCATGGCTGCGAGCGCTTTGTCCATATCCCCGCTGAAGAGGACGATGGTCGTATTTTCATTGGAAGTTTGGACTTTGAATCCGGCAGCGGCGCGTGTGCCTTTTTGAACGATTGCGCGGTAGATGATGCCGTCTTTCTCGTTTTTCACGAGCGTATTTCCGGTATTCTCGCACCACTTTTCGATGTCGCGGGCAAAACCCGGATCGGTGGCTTCGACTTGAACCCGTTCGCCTTCTTGCATGGCGCAGATGGCTTTATAGGTTTGCATGATCGGGCCGGGGCATTGAAGTCCGCAGGCGTCGATGGAAAGTTTGACTTTGACTTCTTCGTTTTGAACCATAGGTTTGACCTCGCGATGTTCTGGGTTACCCATTGGGATTTCTTCCGTATGGGGTTTGAATGATTTAACGGCTTTGTAGAGCTTGACGCCACCGGCTAAGTTATAGAGTTTCGTATACCCGTAGGAACGAAGTACTTGAATCGCTAAGTAAGCCGTATGACCAACGTTGCAATACACGTACACTGGGGTGGCTTTATCTTGAGGGAGTTCCGCCATGCGTTGACGCAGTTCCGCCAGCGGGATGTTCTTTGCGCCTTCCAAATGGAATAAACCGAATTCCAGAGGAGTTCTGGCGTCGATGACCAACGCTCCGGATTTGAGGATGTCGTCGATTTGGTCGTAACGGACATAGTCGAAGACGCCTTCCAAAACGTTCGTCGCGACATATCCGGCAATGTTGACCGGATCTTTGGCCGATGAGAACGGAGGCGCGTAGCAAAGTTGCACATCCGGTAGGTCGTAAACGGAGAGTCCACCACGGATGGCGGTTGCGATAACATCGATGCGTTTGTCAACGCCTTCGCCGCCCACCGCTTGGGCACCTAGGATTTTGCCTTCAGGCGTAAAGAGTAATTTAATAAAGATATCTTGCGAGCCGGGGTAATAACCCGCATGCGATCCGCGGTTGACATAAATGAATTTATACGGAACGTTTTTCCGTTTGAGGATTTTTTCGTTATGGCCGGTCGAGGCGACGGTCAATTCAAAGACTTTGACGATGGAAGAACCGAGCGAACCGGAATAATGGACGTTTTTGCCACCAATGTGGTCAGCGACCAAACGGCCTTGACGGTTGGCGGGCCAAGCCAGCGCGATGGCGGTTTTGGTGCCGTCGACATAGTCGAAGACTTCCACGGCATCGCCGATGGCGTAAATATCTTCCACCACGGCATCGTTGGCGCTGTCGAGCGTTTGCATCGTCGGAGTGGTCAAAATATGACCTCTCGGGCCAACTTTCAAGCCGGCTTTGGAAGCAAGTTCGCTTTCAGGTTTGACGCCGATGCCCATGATGACCATATCGGCATGCAAAACGGTACCGCTTTTCAGGGTCAAGGTCTTGCCTTCATCGCTGAATTCACTGACAACATCGGAAAGGTAGAAGCGAACGCCGTGTTCGACCATTTCGTTTTGGGCGAGTTTGGCCATTTCAAAATCGAGCGGCGCTAATATTTGATCAGCCAAATCAACAATCGAAACTTTGACGCCGTCACCGATGAGGTTTTCGGCCATTTCCACGCCGATGAAGCCACCCCCGATGACCACCGCTGTTTGCGGATGGTTGTTGATGACGAAATCTTTGATTTTATCGGTGTCCGGAATGTTTCTTAAAAGGAAGAGATTTTTGGCGGTTTCCAATCCCTTCGTCGGAACGACGATTGGCTTAGCGCCCGGAGAGAGAATGAGTTTATCGAAACTCTCTTCGTAAGTTTCCCCGGTCTTTACCTTTTTCACAAGCACGGTTTTCTTGGCCCGGTCAATGGAAAGCACCTCAGAAAAATTGCGCACATCGATGTTAAATTTGCTTTTCAAACCTTCGACGGATTCAACCAATAAACGTTGACGGTCTTTGATGACCCCGCCGATATAATAGGGTAAACCACAGTTGGCGAAGGATACGAATTCATCGCGTTCAAACATGATGATTTCGTGGTTCTCGCTCAGGCGACGTAAACGTGTGGCCGCAGTGGCTCCGCCGGCAACCCCGCCGACGATAATGATTTTGGACATAAAATTCCCTTCTTTCACATAAAGAATACATTAGCACAGCGAGTTTAGTACAGTGTCCCAAATGCACTCTCCTGTATAAACTTTGGGACTTATCAAGTTAACCTTTTCTCGCCGAGTTATTTTTGTTGCGTCCCCTTCGCATTAGAACGATACTTAAATAGGAACGATTGCTTAAAAAGCAACCGCCGAGATACCAAACGTCCAAAGGTGAGCACCATGAAACTCGTTGATTTAAATGCAATGAATCGTCACGATGGGCCCTTTTATTTTGCCGTCGAAGAGCTCCTTGCCAAGTCCATGAGCGACGAGGATGAATACTTTTTCACGTGGATGATGGACCCCTGCGTCATCATTGGGCGGAACCAGGTTTTACAAAACGAAGTCAACGAGATTTTTATGAAGGAAAACGGCTTTCCCGTGTGGCGGCGGCCTTCCGGAGGAGGCGCCGTGTTTGCCGATCGGAATTGTGTGATGTTTTCGTTCATTACGTCCCACTACAACAACCAGATGGTCTTTGACACCTATTTAGGCAAGGTCGTCTCCGTTTTTAAGTTGATGGGTTTGAACGCCGAATTCACCGGCCGTAACGATTTGCTCGTCGACGGAATGAAGTTCTCCGGAAATTCCTTTTATCGTTACAAAAACCATGTCGTTTTGCATGGTTCGATTTTGTTCGACGTCAACATCGAAAATTTGGTCAAAGCGATTACACCCAGCGATGAAAAACTCATCAGCAAAGGCATTGCCAGCGTGCGTCAACGGGTCACCAACATCAAGGAAAAACTTTCCTACGACAAAATGGGCATGATTGACTTAATGTCGTCTCATCTATGTTCCGAAAAAATAACGCTCTCTTCCGAACAATTAAAGGAAGTTCTTACTTTAAGTAAGCGTTATGCATCCAAAGAATGGATTTACGGCAAGAACCCGCCCTACACGATGATTAGAAAGAAGAAATATCCCGCCGGGAATATCGAACTTCATTTGGATATCAAAGAAGGAAAAATCCATGGACTCCATTGGTTTGGTGACTATTTCACCTTACAATCTTTGGACGAATTGACTACACTATTAATAGATAAACCTTATGACAAAAACCAACTGAGCGATGTTCTTCGAAACATCGATGTCTCCCAATTCATCTTTCGCTTCACCACCGAAGAGCTCTTAGATTTGCTCTTTTAGAAAGGAACTTATGGAAAACATCAAAGAGACGATGCTGCACGAACGACACCTTAAACTCGGTGCCAAAATGTCTCCCTTCGCCGGGTTTGACATGCCCATCGAATACGCGGGCATCACCCAAGAACACGAGGCGGTCCGCCACAAAGCAGGTTTGTTCGATGTCTCGCACATGGGCGAAATCCGCATCAAAGGACCCGATGCCATGCCGTTTGTGGACTACCTCGGTACCAACCGCATCACCGGGGTCGAATTCGGACGCGTGATGTATACAATTTTATGTACACCCGAAGGTGGAGTTATCGATGACCTGTTCATTTACAAACTCGACTACACGGAAATTTTACTCGTCGTCAATGCGTCGAACATTGCCGTCGACTATGCTTGGCTTTTGGCCAACAAAAAAGGATTCGACGTTGAAATTACCAACGAATCCGACGATTGGGGCGAGATTGCTTTGCAAGGGCCCTTGTCGGCATCGGTTTTAGAACCGATTTTGAAAATGAACTTCAGCGATCTCTACTTCATGCGTTTCCGCACGATTGAATACGATCGGAAAAAGGTCATTCTGTCGCGTTCCGGTTATACCGGAGAAGATGGATTCGAGCTTTATGGGAAAACCAAAGTCATCGCCGAACTTTGGGACAAAATTCTGGAAAACCCGAATGTCAGCCCCTGCGGTCTCGGTTGCCGTGATACGCTCCGTTTCGAAGCCGGATTACCTTTGTACGGACACGAAATGTCCCGCGAGATTTCCCCGCTTGAAGCCGGTTCCGGATTTGCTGTGAAACTGGATAAAAACTTCATCGGCAGAGATGCTCTGCAAGCCCAAAAAGACCAAGGACTCCCCCGCACCTTAGTGGGTCTGGAGCTCATTGATAAAGGCATCGCCCGGGGCGGTTACGAAGTCTATAAAAACGGCGTGAAAATCGGCGTTGTCACCACCGGCTACTTATTACCCGGACGCGACCATGCCTTAGCGCTTGCCCTACTCACCACCTCGGAAGCCGTCATGGATTCCATCGTCGATATCCAAATCCGCGGCAAGAATGTGGCGGCCAAAGTCCGGGACTTCGCCTTCTTCCACAAAAATTACTATCGGAAAACACTCTAAAGGAGAGAAAAAATATGTCCATCATCAATCAAGAAGTCGTCTACGCGCCCAGCCACGAATGGGCCAAAGTACAAGGCAGTGAAGCCACCATCGGTATTTCCGACTTTGCGCAACACGCTTTAGGTTCCGTCGTCTTCGTCGATCTGCCTTCCGTCGGTCAACGCTTCAATGCCGGCCAAGAATTCGGTGCCGTCGAAAGCGTCAAAGCCGCTTCGGAACTCTTCCTCCCGTTATCCGGTGAAATCATCGCCGTCAACGAGGAACTCAGCGACAAACCGGAACTCCTCAACAGCGCCCCTTATGCTTCCTGGATCGTGAAAATCAAACTCAGCCATCCGGAAGAAGTTAAAAAACTGTTAAAACCCGAAGAATACGCCAAAATCGCCAAATAAAGGAGGGATACTATGTTCAAATACTTCCCGCATACCCCCGAAGACCTTGCGGCGATGCTTGAAAGAGTCGGTGCCAAAAGCATCGATGATTTGTTCGTGGACATTTCCAAATCCATCCGCTACAAAAAGGATTACAAAGTCCCCGAAAGCATGTCCGAAATGGAAATTCGGGC
>CALMWE010000066.1 GCA_937873795.1 uncultured Caryophanales bacterium | reverse complement strand
CATCCAAAAGCGCCATCACGGCGTAGAAAAAGATTTGTTGGTCACGATTGAACCGCTGCTTTACAAAATCATGAATGTCCACTATGAACACCATGGCGAAGAACTCAAAAAGGTTCATCACTTATTCTTGACGCTCAAACGCGATTTGGAAGAACATTTACTGGAAGAAGAAAAAGAAGTTTTCCCGCGTTTGAAGTCCGGAGTCACGACCTCTGAGGACGGAACGCTCTCTTGGATGGAAGCCTTGATGGCGGATCACGTTGCCACCGGCGAAATCCTGCACCAGATGAAACACATCACCCACGAATTCGCCATTCCCGACGATGCCTGCCCGACGTACATCAAGACGTATAGTTTGCTCAACAATCTGGTCAACGACATCTTCCTGCACGTCTACACCGAAAACTCGATTCTCTTTCCACGCTTTTTAGCCAAATAACGCGTGTTTCGTTTCACTCATGGTATGATGAAAACGGAATAGGGTCACCCAATGGAAATGAAACATTGCCAAAACTGCCAAAACGAACACTCCTGCTTACGGAGAGTCCCTTTGTTTATGGGACTCGAAGCGCATGAAATGGATCATGTCCGTAAACTGATCCGCCACGGCGACTTACGCCAAGGAGAAACGCTTTTCCGCATCGGTGAAGCCAGCAGCGAACTTCTTGTCATCCGTTTTGGAAAAGTCAAAATCGTCCGTTATGACGAACAAGGCAATGAAATCATTCTCGAAATCTTGAAAGGCGGCGACTATTACGGCACCGATTCGTTATTCCATCAAAATGTCTATCAAGACAGTGGCATTGCCCTTGAAGATGTGGGGCTATGCAAAATCAACATGGATGATTTCCGTTTCTTGATTCAAAAAGATCCTTCGCTGGCGTTAAAAATCATGAAGGACCTCCACGCCAAAATCGTCCAAACCAAGCAGCTCATGGAAATTTTGTTTATGAAAGACACCACCCAACGGGTAGCACACTACCTATTGATGCGAAACCAAAATCAAGCCAATAACCTCTTGATGTTGAGTCAAGAAGAAATCGGCAGTGCCATTCATCTCACCAAAGAAACGGTCAACCGCAAGATGGCCCGCCTTCAAGATTTGGGGTTGATTGCAATGGAAGGCAAACGCCGCATCCATATTCTCAATCCGAGTCAATTAGCGATCGTCCGCGAACCATGATCGATCCATCGTTTACGAAATAATGGGATGTCATCGTCCCATTTTTGTTTCTTTTAATAGACTCATATTTGCCGATGATATAATGAAAACGTAACTTTTTTCATCCTTTTTTTATCATCATCCGTCGTTCGCGACTGAAAACGGGAGATATTTATGGGAAATAAACCCTCACGGCTGTTCCACTTTTTGGGGCTTACTTTAGTATTGCTTCTGAGTGCCTGCGAAACCAATACGTCTTCGCTGAGCGTTTCGTCGTCGGAAGAATCCAGCACGACCAGTGAGTCCTCTTCCAGCGAAGCATCCTCGAGTTCTGAAACCTCTTCGAGTTCCGAAGTTTCTTCGGAAAGCTCCTCCTCGAGCGAAAGTTCCTCATCCAGTTCATCCGAGGAATCTTCCTCTTCGTCATCCACGCCGACGTTACAAACCCTTTCGTTCGACACCAATGGCGGCTCCCTAGTCAGCCCCATTTCCGCACTCTCCGGATCGTACATCAGCCAACCCAGCAGTCCCTACCGTACCGGATACACCTTTGCCGGATGGTATGCCGAAGCCGATTTGTCCACGCCTTATGTCTTTTTGAAAATGCCGGAGACATCGATGACCGTGTATGCCGACTGGGAAACGAATTATATGATTTTCTCCGCCGTCGACGGGACCAACCTCCAAGTCAACGGCAATGCCTTATATAACCCTGCCGCCGAAATTTGGGTACCTAAGTACCATCAAGGAGCCTTGGTGACCGCCATCGATACATATGGATTCTATGGCCTTCGGGATATTACTCGCATCAAACTTCCCGATTCCATCAATCAAATCGGCTCACAAGCCTTTGCCGGTGATTTAGCGTTAACGGCGATTGATGTCTATGGTCAAGGAGGGTCCTTCTCTTCCTTGAATGGCGTTCTTTATTCCACGGTTATGACGACCTTGGTCACTTACCCCATCGGAAAATCGGACACTTCGTGGACGATTCCCGAAGGTGTTCTGACCATCGGCAGCAATGCGTTCAACAGCGCTCTTAATTTGACTTCCGTTACCTTCCCGACGACCTTAAGATACATTGAGGCAGAAGCCTTTATGTTCTGTCAGCATTTAGTGAGTGTGACGATGAACGAAGGGCTCGAATCCATCGGCCCTAATGCGTTTTATTGGAATGCTTTGGTCGAAGTGAATTTGCCAAGCACGGTGATGACGATAGCCGTGGATGCCTTTGATGCCACTCCCACCATTACCTTGTATACCGTGGCCGCAGGCAACACCCATTTCAGTTCCTACGAAGGTCATTTATACAATCAAGACCGAAGTGTTTTACGCCGCTATGCGGTGGGGAAAACCGAGACCACGTTTTCGGTTCCGAACGGTGTGACCGAAATCGGCCCGGGAGCGTTCCGTGAAGCCAAAAATCTCGAGACCATCACGCTTCCCGACGGCCTTATCACGATTCAACAAAGCGCGTTTCGGAGCTGCTACGCTTTAACGCAAATCAACTTACCGACAACGCTGTATCGCATCGGCAGTTATGCTTTCCAATATTGCAATACCTTACCGGGCATCTACATTCCCGAAAACGTGACCATCATGGGACACTGGGTGTTCGACGGATGTACCG
>CALMWE010000065.1 GCA_937873795.1 uncultured Caryophanales bacterium | reverse complement strand
GGGGTGTAATAAGAAATGGACCCTTTGAGAACGATGGGGATTAACGGAATCAAATCGGAATAGTAATCGAATTGCGTATTGGTAATCGGCAAATCGGTGTAGCTGTCGACGTTGCCTAAAAGATAGGCGAACGGTTGGGCTAACGCCAAGGTGTCATATAAACCGGTAATTTCTTGATATTTGGCGATGGTTTCACTGCGTGAATGGATGCCGTTATCGTAATAACTGAACAACAAATCACCCACACTGCCTAAAGCAACGCCGTCAACACCCAACGACTCATAATCCGATAAGTCGCTTTGGGCTTTGTCCATGCTCGCTTCGGGATGCAAGAAGTAGACCTCTTTGACTTTTGTCGTGGGGTCTTCCACGTCATAGGTCATTTTCAGTTTGGATAAATCTTTGACGACGTCACGTCCATAGCTCACGCGTTTGGATAAGTTGGTCGAGACAAAATAGTTGTTGTCGATGAAGATGGCGTTTCCATCCGCTTGAACATGTTCGATCAGGTTTTTCATATCGGCTTTATGGTTGATCCGATAACGGAATGGGGCACGGTTTGAGAAACCGTCCTTGCTCCAACCCAGCATCGTCATTTGTTGGTTCGTTAATCCGTTTTCTTTGAAATAATCGTAATCTTCGCTCATTTGATCGGGCGTGGTCATGGTAATCGTCGAGGTTCCGATGAAGGCTGGTTCTTGTTCGGACAAAATGTAGTCCAATTCAATTGGAATCGCGTTGCCGTTATTGCGTTCGCGAGGCGTCAAGACATTGAGGCTTTGGAGATAATCGCGGTACCCTTTGCCGATGCCGACATAGGAGGCGTCATCGCCATCCAAGAAAGAGAAACGGATTTGGAAATCGGATGAAATCAAATCGTCCGGCACCACTTCATAACCGTTCCCGGCTTGGTCGATGATTTTCTTATAGATTTGACGGAGGTTAAAGCGGTTACCCACGCGTTGGTAGTGGGTGCTCTTGCCCCAAAGATACGAAATCAAGGTCGTATGTTCGGCGCCTTGAATGATATTGGCCAAATAACCGGCACGGCCGACTTCGTGGACCATACCGTAAATCGGAAGGTTGAGTTCGGTAATCGTTTGTTTGCCGTAACCGCGGTCGCTGCCGTAATAGTTCGCTTGGAAATAGGTGTTGTAATATTGGTTGGTCCGAATCATCGCGCCGATGCCATCGGGAATGACGACATACCCGGGCATTTTGTCTTCGCGGGCGGCTCCTAAATACGGGAACAGGTAAACGCCCATGGTCAGGAAGTTCGGATCGCTTTCGACGACCGATTCGGAATCCACCAAGGCATCGAGTTGTCCGTCCACA
>CALMWE010000064.1 GCA_937873795.1 uncultured Caryophanales bacterium | reverse complement strand
CCGACGGTGATTTCGCTGACCCGGATGGTCGGTTGTCCGACATCGACGGGGATGGATCCGCTGACGGATCCGCACATGCCTTGGGCTCTTTCCAAGTCATTGGCGACACGGTCGATTTTCTTTAAGATATCGGCGCCGTTGCCGATCAGCGTGGCCCCTTTGACGGGTTCGGCAATCTTGCCGTCACGGATCATATAGGCTTCGCTGACCGAGAAGTTGAAGTCGCCGGTCGCGGGATTGACTGAGCCTCCGCCCATCGACTTGGCATACAACCCGAATTTGGTTTCGGCGATGATTTGCTCAGGGGTGGACGTGCCGTTGGCAATGTAGGTGTTGCTCATACGGGAAGTCGGTTCATAACGGTAGTTTTGACGACGGGAAGCGCCGTTACCCTTAACGTTCATGCGACGGCCGTTGAAGTCGTCGACCAAATAACTCTTCAAGATGCCTTTTTCAATCAGCACATTCTTGCGAGTGGGGGTACCTTCATCATCGATGTTGCCCGAACCCCAACCGTTTTCGATGGTGCCGTCGTCGATGGCGGTGACCAACTCACTGGCGATTTGGGTTCCGAGTTTTTCGGAGAAAACAGAAAGTTTCTTGGCGACGGACGTGGCTTCAAGCGCGTGTCCGCAGGCTTCGTGGAAAATAACGCCACCGAAACCATTGCCGATAACCACCGGCATTTTTCCGCTGGGGCATTCGGCGGCATCCAGCATGATGACCGCGGTTTTGGCGATTTCCAAAGCCTTGGCTTTCATATCCACCTTGTCGGTGAAATATTCCATGCCGGCTTGCGCTCCGGGGCCTTCGCCCGAAGTCTCGATTTGACCGTTCGCGGATGCCACAGCAAGTAAATACATGCGGCCTCTGCTACGGACATCGTGGAATTCTTTGTTGTCGGAATTGAAAATGGTGACTTTTTTGTCGGAGTTCGAGAACATCACTTGGGTCCGTACGATGCGGGGGTCATAACCCTTCATGATTTGATCGAGTTCTTTCATGAACTTGATCTTGTCTTCTTTGGAAACAAGGGCCAAAGGTACTTGGCTTTGGTGGTGCTTCTTGACGCGGACCTTTTCGATACGTCCGACGTCGATGATGGCGTCACCCGAAAACGACTTGGATAAGGATTGAGCTAACTTCACTAAACCCTTTGCGGAAAGATCGTTGGTGTAACCGTAAACGCTTTGTAGTTTCTTGAACAAGCGAATGCCGGCCCCATACGAAATGTTGCTGCCGATACTCTCGATTTTGCCCGTGTCCAACGACAATGTAGTCGAGACCGTTTCTTCGAGATAGATTTCGGCAAAATCGGCGCCGGTCGCTAAAGCTGTGTTTAAGACCTTGACCGCCAATAAACGGGAAATCATAGATTCGTCCTCCTGGAATGAATGCCGATATTATAGCACAAACTTAAAAATTCCTAAGGGAAAAGACATTCGATGGGATATAATGAAACCGAGGAAAACCATGATGGACTTTAAAACCCTCCGAGGTCTCAATGAACATTACTTTGAAGCCGCGAGCACGTTCGATAAAGAAACGTGGAAGTTTCTCAGCGGTAAAGATACCCCTCGCGGTCGGATGCTAGGCTTTTTGACCCCTGAGTATTATCAACGCGAAAAATTATGGCAAACCGGAACCCTCGTTTGGGGTTATGCCTTCAAAAGTTATATGGATAATGCGATGACCGCGGGAGACCGCGCGTTCCCTTCATGGGTGCTTTTCTCACCGACCACGCCTTTCCAAGAAAATCCGCAACTTTACTATCCGATTCTTGATAAAATATCCGCTTTTCTCTCCCGAAAACCCAAAAACAAGGCCGAACGGGCACTGAAAATCGCTTTGGAAGGCGAACTCAGCGAACCGCAATATATGGAAATACCGACCGAATTTACGGACGGAAAACTTGTCTACTTGTCGATGGTGTATGTCCGACCAACGCATTTACCGGCGTTCCATCTTGGCGTGTTGCCCTTGATGATCAACAAAAGCGTGACGCACGAAGTCATGTACCTTCCGGACCGTTATTGGACCGACGAATTCAAAGCCCTCTACTATAAATAGGAGACGTTCATGAAAACCTTACTCTATTTCGAAAACCAAAAAGCCATCAAAGTCTCGGGCATCGGACGCGCCATGCGCCACCAAAAAAAGGCCCTCTCTTTAGCGGGTGTCCCTTTTACCATGGACCCCAAAGAACCCTATGACTTAGCCCACGTCAATACGCTTTTCTTTAAGTCCTACCGCATCGTGAAGCGGTGCCGCCGCAAAGGCATACCGGTCATTGTCCACGGCCATTCCACGTTGGAAGATTTCCGTAATTCTTTCAGAGGCTATAAACTCATGTCGGTTTGGTTCAATCAACAACTGCTGAAAGTCTATCGCCATGCGGATTTGATCATCACCCCGACGGTCTATTCCAAACAACTCATCGATAACTACAACCTCGGAGTCAAAGTCATTCCCATTTCCAACGGGATTGACCTCCAAGAATATGCGTATGACGAAAAGAAAGTCCAAGCGTTCAAAGATTACTTCCATCTCACCGACCAAAAAGTCGTCATCGGGATTGGCCTTTTATTTGCCCGTAAAGGCATCCACGATTTCTTTGAAATCGCCCGTTCCAATCCCGAGATTACCTTTATTTGGTTCGGTCATTTGGCGCCGTCTTTGGTTTCGGAACAAATCACCAAAGCCATCAAGAACCGTCCGAGCAATGCGCTCATGCCTGGCTACATCGATAACGACATCATCAAAGGCGCCTATCATTACGCCGAATGTTTGATGTTCACATCGTATGAAGAAACCGAAGGCATCGTCGTCTTGGAAGCGTTAGCGTCCAAATGCCCCGTCCTTTGCAGGGATATCGGTGTCTATGCCGATTGGCTGAAAGACGGTAGAGACTGCTACAAAGCCAAAGATAATGACGAGTTCAGCGAGAAGCTGCATTTCATCATGAATCACGATACGAAGAAAGTCACCGAAGCGGGCTATGCGCTTGCCGAAGAACGTTCACTCGAAAAAGTCGGACAACAACTGAAAGCGGCCTACGAATCCTTGCTCAAAAAATAAGGGGGACCTTATGATCTTCAAAATGGTGCATTACAACTTCAATGTCGCGGATGTCGAAAAAAGCATCCATTTTTACCATGAAGCTTTCGGGTTGAATGAAGCCCGCAGAAAAGTCAAAGACGCCTTTACTATCGTGTTCATGAGTGATGGTATCACCGGATTTGAACTCGAACTGACGCAGCTCAATAATCATCCTCAAAAATACGAATTAGGTGAAAACGAAATGCACTTGGCATTCCGCGTGGATGATTTCGAAGAAGCCCATAAAAAACATCAATCCATGGGCATTATTTGCTATGAGAACCCCACGATGGGTATATACTTCGTGGAAGATCCCGATGGGTACTGGCTTGAAGTGGTGCCCACCAGAAAGTGAGAGTCATTATGGAAAACAAAATCAGCCCCAAAACATTAAAAATCATTGAAGCGATGCAACAAGGCGAAGTCACCGAAAGTTTGGTGTACGCCGGCATTGCCAAACACTGCAAAGATCCCGCCAATAAAGCGATCCTTGAAAAGATTGCTGCCGACGAAGCCCGCCATGGTAAACTCTGGGAAAAATATACCGGCAAAACGGTCAAACCCAACAAGCGGAGAGCCCGTTGGTTTATTTTCCTCAGTCGTTTATTAGGTTTTACCTTTGCGATACGCCGCATGGAAAACGCAGAGGATGCCGCTCAAGACATTTACTCCGAAGTGGCCAAAGAAATCCCTGAAGCCTTGCAAATCGAAAGCGATGAGCAACGGCATGAAGAAGAACTGATTTCGATGCTGGATGAAGAACGCTTACGGTTCGTCGGTGCGATTGTCTTAGGATTGAACGACGCCTTAGTCGAACTCACCGGTGCTCTTGCCGGTTTCACCATGGCCTATGGCCAAAACATCAAGTTAATTGCCTTTTCAGGTTTGATTACCGGACTTGCCGCGGCCTTATCGATGGCGGCTTCCGCATATTTGTCCGCCAGTGCCGATAACGACAAAGATTCCAAAAAATCCGCAATTTATACTGGATTTGCTTATTTGATTACGGTCGTCCTTTTAGTGGCGCCGTATCTCATCTTCGGTTACTTGGATGTTCCCAACGGCAAATGGTATGCCTTAGCGATCATGCTTTCCACGGTGGTCTTGATCATCGCCGGATTCAACTACTATATCTCCGTGGCCAAACGCCTCAAATTCCGTAAACGCTTCTTTGAAATGTTCCTCATCTCAATCGGTGTTGCGGCGATTTCCTTCCTCATCGGTTTATTGGTCAACAAGGTCTTCGGCATTACGATTTAATGAAAACGAGCGCACTTTTTTCTGCTGATCGGAAATATCGCTATGTCCTGACGCGGCAGTGGGATGAAACCCTGCCCGTTTTGGTTTATGTGCTGCTCAATCCCAGTACTGCGGATGAAACCACCAACGATCCGACGATTTCCCGTTGCATCGACATCGCCCGTTATAACGGCTTTGGCGGAATCTCCGTCATGAACCTCTTTGCTTACCGCGCGACTGAACCCTGCGACCTTAAAAAAGGCTGTGATCCGGTCGGCCCCGATAATGATCGTTTTTTAAAAGAGATTTCCAACGACCAAAAGATTGTCGTGGCGTGGGGCAACCATGGCTCGTTCATGGACCGCAGCCAAAAAGTCTTGAAGGTGTTGGAAGGCAAGAACCTTTGGTGCGTGGCCAAAAACGCGTCCGGGGAGCCCAAACATCCTTTATACGTGAAAACAGCCACCCCCTTTATTCCTTTTCGATGAACGACCCCGTTTGGGGTCTTTTTTGTTAAAAATCCTAGACGCTGTTTGTTTCCAGTGGTGGTCTTGTACCGTTCAATGCTATTGTATTTAAGAACGTTGCCAAAAAATGACGCAAAAGGAGCTCTTGTATGAAAATCAGCAAGGTTGTTTACAAACCTCTTGAAGAAGTCAAAGACTATCCGCGTTATGACCTCAACATCCTTCCCAAGAAAATGAAATGGTTTCTCAAACCGGTCGCTTGGCTTTTGGCGTTCCCGGAAACCATCGCTTGCCATACCAAAGTCCGCAAACACGGCATGAAAGGTCTTAAAGGCGGCTATCTTCTTTTATGCAACCACAACAGCTTCGTCGATTTCAAAGTAGCGACCAAGGCCATCTTTCCCAGAGGCGCTAACTACGTCGTTGCCATTGATGGCTTCATCAACCGCGAAAAATTACTTCGTAACGTCGGCTGCATCTGCAAACGGAAATTCATTCCCGATGCCGGATTAGTCAAACAACTCAAATACAGCATTTTCCATAACCATTACATTGCCGCGGTGTATCCCGAAGCCCGGTATTCCCTCACCGGAACGACCTCCATCCTTCCGGATAGCTTAGGCAAGATGATCAAACTCTTCAAAGCCCCGGTCGTTACCCTGATTTGCCACGGCAATCACCTCCGTCAACCGGTATGGAACCTCAAGAAACGAAAAGTTCATACCTCCGCGGATATGACTTATATACTCACTCCGCAAGACATCGAAAATATGACCGTCGAACAAATCAACGAAAAGGTCAAAGGTGCCTTCTATTACGACGATTACGAATATCAACTCTTGAATCACATCGAAATCAAAGAAAAATTCCGTGCGGAACACATCGATAAGATTCTATATAAATGTCCCAACTGCGGCGATGAACACAGCATGAAAAGCGAAGGCACCAAACTTTGGTGCGATCACTGCCACAAAACCTATGAAATGGATACTTTGGGACGCATGCACGCCACCGAAGGCATCACCGAATTCGAACACATTCCCGATTGGTTTGAATGGGAACGTAGCGAAGTCCGTAAAGAAATCCTTGCCGGGACTTACCGCATCGAAACCGAAGTTCATATCGACTCCTTGCCGAACAGTTCCGGATATTACCGTTTGGGCGAAGGCACGTTAGTTCATGATTTACATGGCTTCCACCTCAAGGCCAAGTTGGGTGAGAGTACCACCTTGAATGTCGATAAACTGGTCTCGGAAAACTATGGCGTCCATATCGAATTCGATTATTTCGGTAAAGGTGATGGACTTTCTTTCTCCTTATCCAACGACACCTATTATTTGTTCCCGGTGAAGCAAGACATCCACGTGACTAAAGTCCACTTTGCGGTGGAAGAACTCTATAAGATTCAAATCAAAAACCAATAATTACGAAGGCGGATATCCCTCCGCCTTTTTATAAGTAAGAAAAATGAAATCCTCGATTTTCATAAGGGAAACCGATTATTTTTTACCTATGACGGGAACAAGAAAATGGCGAATTTAGCAAAAAAAGGCCAATTTGGGAACAATAAATATTCAAAACGTGCCACCCTTACTTTTTTCTTAATATGCCAAAATGAGAGTAACAAGAACTATCTTAGGGAGATGATACTGTGCAGCTGCACTTTCTTGTCATCGATGATAACGTCTCTGTTCTCGAAACCTTCCGCTATGTCGCCCAAGAAAACCGCTTCGTCAGCTATGTTCATACCGCCAATTTCAATGAAGGGATGAAACTTCTCAAGAATGAAAAGTTTGATATCCTGATTCTCAACCCCAAAGCCCAAGGCTTGAGTGGGGACGGCTTCATCCGTCGGATCCGCGCCGAAAGCGATATCCCCTTGATGACCCTCTCCGAAAAACCGTCTTTGGAAGAGCAAGCCTTCTATGTCGATGCCGGCGCCGATGCCTGCATGAGCACCCCGTTGTCTATCCTTGAGCTGAGGACTCGGGCTAAAGCCATCTATCGCCGCGTGTATTTGAATTCCCGGACTGAACCCAAGGAATTTGGCTGCTTTTGCATGAATCCCCATGACTTCACCGTGACCAAAAACGGCAAGGTCATTCCGTTGACCAAAACCGAGTTTTCGATTCTCCAAGTCTTAGTCAACGATCCCACGCGGGTCTTTACCAAATCCGAAATTTTCCGTCTCATTTGGGATTACGGCGATATCAAAAACGGCAACATCATCAACGTCCACATCCGCCGTATGCGCTTAAAACTTGAGGAGGATCCTTCCGACCCCAAGATCATCATGACGCGGTGGGGCTTTGGCTATCAAATCGGAAGCATCGCCAGCCGGCAAGAGGCCTCCTAAAGCCTTTTATCCTTTTTTCCACTTAAAAAGTGATGGATTATAAGCTGTTTTTTATGACAACACGATGGAATCGCTAAAAACGGTTCCATCTTTTGTTTCAAAAGCAACCTTTTTAAGCACTTACAGGTATAAATAGGTTATACTTTACTTAACAGAACGGATTAGGTAATCAATTATGGGATTCTTTTTAAGCGAAGACCAACATTCCGGCTTTAAGCAACACCTCAACTTAAGTTTCTTAGCCTGGGCCGTCATCGAATCCGACATGAACCATTTCTATGGCCATCGTCCCAATTCGCTTTCCGGATTCCTCAACACTGTTTTTGCCAACTTCTATCAAGACTCCAAAGCCACGATTTCATTCTTAATGGTTCCCATCCGGGAACAGCTGAATTACGTTTTTGAAATCCCCGAAATCAAAGATTGGATGAACATTGCAGGTAAAGAAAAAATCTACGAAACCGTGCTCAGCATGCGCGCGGATGATTTGCTCACCGAGGCCACAAAGTTTCCTAAAGGAAAAGGCCGCAAATTCCGCGTCAACCAAGCCAACCAACGGACGCTGGAAGACTTGGAGGATGACCGTTATTACAACAACAGCGTGGGCACATATTTAAAAGCCATCTTCGAAGATTATGCCCGCAAACCGTTTCATGAACGGGAAGCGATTTTTTACCGCCACACGGTGGAAATCATTCATGAAGCGATCGATAAGAAAATGCGTTTGAAGATTACCGCCAAAGGTCATCGCGTTTATATCGGTTGTCCGTATTGCCTGACCCTCGATAAATACAGTGCCTTCAATTATTTGGTGGGCTTTGGAATCAATGCCAACGAAAGCGAGAACTCCTTGGATGGCATGGAACCCCGCAGCATCCGTTTATCCCATATTGAAGAAGTGAAAATCCTTCATAGCCAGTCGGGTCGTATTCCGGAAGAAAAACGCGCCTTGATCGAAAAACTGATGGACGAGCGCGGACCGGACTTCATCTCCGGCGATAAACGTGAAATCGTCGTCCATTTGGATGAAGAAGGGCTCGCTCTTTATAACGCCAATAACGATCACTCCCTGAAACTGATTCGGAAATTGGACCCGTACCATTTTGTTTTCTTCGGCACTGTACGGGATGTCGAGCAATACTTTATGGTGTTCGGCCATCACGCCAAAGTCATGAGCCTTTCCGCCAACTCGTAATCTTGAACAAACTCACGTTTTAAAGGTTTTTCCTCAAACTTCATTGAAAGATTTGCATAATTTTTATCTTAATGATAAGATAGTCAAGCGACTTACTTTGGACTCGCTCAGTGGTCCAAGGCGGAAGGAGAAAAAGCTTATGAAAAAAGGAATTCACCCGGCCTATCACACCTGCACCGTGACCTGCGTGTCCTGCGGAGCAACCTTCGAAACCGGTTCAACACTCAAAGAAATCCGTGTTGATACTTGCTCGAATTGCCACCCGTTCTACACCGGCAAACAACGGTTCACCCAAGCCGATGGACGTGTTGACCGTTTCAATAAGAAATACGGTCTTAACAAGTAAGACAATGAAAAATGAAACCGTCATCGCACAAGGTGACGGTTTTTGTTTACAATAGTAACGATAGGGGTTATTCACTATGAAAGAAAAATTTTACATCACCACACCAATCTATTATCCCAGTGCCCGTCTCCATATCGGACACGCTTACTGCACGACGCTTTGCGATACCTGGGCCCGTTATAAACGGCTTAGAGGCTTTGACACGTACTTTCTCACCGGAACCGATGAACATGGGGAGAAAATCGAAAAGAACGCCCAAAAGGCCGAAAAAGACCCGCAAAC
>CALMWE010000063.1 GCA_937873795.1 uncultured Caryophanales bacterium | reverse complement strand
TTCCGGCGTTGGATGACTTTGGGGGTCAACGCGGTGTTTTTATACCGTTCGATGACTTTGGCCAAGTACTGGGCATAGACTTCGTCTTGCGTGGATATTTCCAAGTGATAGTTGGAACTCTTGGGGGAATTGACCGAACCGGACGCCAAGAAGGCTCCGGCCAAGTAACCGCCCAAGATATCGTCGTTGATGATCGGGTAACGGACCAAGCGTCCGCCGAGTTCACCCATCGCCAAATCGGTGAGGATGGCGTCGGTCTTTTCTTCGATGATGACGTGATAGGTGACTTTCTTTTCGAGTTTCATCTTGCGGGTATATGCAAAGCGGGGAGAAATCCCGTAAAGCTTTTGGAACGTTAAAAACAAAAACTTCGCGATTTTCGCGTTTTCGGTCGAGACGTTGATCAGGGTTTGCTTGTTGGCAAAGGAAAGCACGCCGTTGACTTTCACGTAAGATGAAAGAAGAGCCCGTAAACGGGCTTCGCTGAATGGCTTATGGGTGATTTCTTCTTTGACAGTGGAAGTAAACGAAGGGGCCAACTCCATGGCTTATTGTCCTTTGTATTTGAATAAATCCCGATGGGATACCAACGTATTGTATTTTTCTTCGAAATGTTTGTTGAGGTATTCGGCGATGAATACGGAACGGTGTTGACCGCCGCTGCAGCCCACGCCCACCACATAACTCGGGCGGATATCGTCGTTGGCTTTCTCAAGGTAGTAATCCAAGTATTCGGTCAAATGCTTGAGGAATATTTTGGTCTGCGGCAAAGCTTTCAAATACTCAATCACAGGTTCGTCGATGCCGGTGAGCTTGCTCAATTCGCGGATATAGAAGGGATTGGGCAAGAAACGGGAGTCGATGATCAAATCGACGTCCGTGGGGATGCCGTGTTTATAACCGAAGGAAACAAACGATACGGTGAGCATGTTGCGCCGCTTCTTTTGGAAGTTGGCAAACAGTTTCCTACGGAAGTCAACGACTTCAAGGCCGGAGGTATCGATCATCACATCGACATCGGCGCGTAAGAGGTTTAAGAATTCTTTATCGTTGATGATGGCTTTTTCAAGGGTAACCCCGTTGGTTTGTTGGGGGTGCACGTGACGGGTGAGTTTATAGCGCGACAAAAGTTCCGCGGTGGTTGCATCCAAGCATAAGACTTTAAAGGAAAGTTTCGGGTGTTTGCGGGCTTCTTGGATGGCTTCTTTGGCTTCGCCGATGTTGACCCCAATCAGGGTTTTCTTATATCGTTCCACATTTTCGACGAGCGAAAAAAGCGAAGGCAATAAGGGAAGCGGGACGTTTTCCACGCAATAGTAACCCATTTCCTCAAACGCAAAAATCGCGGTTGATTTTCCCGCGCCACTGACACCTGTTAAAATGACTAATTCTGCCATAACATCACCACTACTTATATTAGCATAAGTACACTGAAAAGTGTAAACGAGCGAAAAACAGGATTGCATTTCAAATTT
>CALMWE010000062.1 GCA_937873795.1 uncultured Caryophanales bacterium | reverse complement strand
GGCGTCGGGTCTGGAGCCGAAATGCTTTATTATGGGGAACAATACCTATCGATTATTGCATTGACCTTCCTCCCCTACTCCATCAGCGTTGCAATTTCGTTCTGTTTGCGTTCGACCAATAAACCAAAGATTCCGCTTTATGCCAGCGGCGCTGCGGCGTTAACCAACTTTGTCTTCAACTACCTGTTTATCTATACTTTTAACCTCGGCGTTTATGGCGCGGCGATTGCCACCATGATCAGCCGTTTGGTTGAAATTTCCATTTTGCTTTGGTATTACTTCAAACACAAGCCCTTTTTCTTCGGTTCTTTTAAAGAAATCTTTGCCAAGGAAACCGGCTTTAAAAAAGATATTATCCTTCGCGGAATGCCGATGGCCGCAGCTCAAGTACTGACCGAAGGCATGGCCATTTTCATGTTCTTCGCGTACGCTCAAATCGATAGCGGAAACGCCTCCAATATTGCCGCGGTCAACATGTCTTCGCGCGTGGTCGATATCGTCACCGCGTTCGTCGGAGGTATGGGAACCGCTGCCGCCATCATGGTCGGCATGCGTTTAGGAGCCGGAAAAGTCGAGGAAGCCAAACAAAATGCCCGTTGGCAAATCGGTTATGTCGTCGCTTTAAGTTTAATCACGGTTTTGATCATGATTTGTATGATCCCGTTTGTCCAATTGGTGAATGATTTCCAAGCCGAAACCGCCACGTTATTAGCGGTCATCATGATCATCCACGCCATTTCTTTGCCCTTTATGTTCTATTCCGTCAATGTCATCTTTATTACCCGTTCCGGGGGATACACCAAAGCGCCTTTCATCATTACCAATTTGCCGTATTTGTTCATCAAGATTCCGTTGGTCACTTTGTTTGTGTTCATCGCCCCCGAACTTTTTGAAAATTCTTCGGGTTTGCATCACATGCTGTCGGCGATTGGACTTCCCGCAAGCTTAGTTATTTTCATCTTCTTGATTGACCGGCTCATTGAAATCGTTCGTGCCATTATTGCTTATTTTGTTCTCCATAAAGCCGATTGGTTAGGGAATTTGTCCGGACATAAAAAAGAGGTCGAACTCGTCACCGAGCCCGAACCTCCGCTAGATTAATCTGAACATTTAGAAATACAGGCTTTTCTTAGAAGGCCGGTTTTGATTTTTCTTCAACGTTTGCAATAAGAGTCTGACGCCTTTGAGTAAGCGTCCTTTGATGATCAGAATAATCGCATGGACACCCTCTTGATCAATCACACCGCGAGAGAATGATATCAACTGTCGGAGAGGTCCTCCGACGGCTGATTTTTGAGCCATGATAATGGTGTTTCTAGGCGCGTCCTTGGCCACATATTTTTTAGCAATTTTCATGAATGCATGGTACAAAATAAGCCCATTAAGACTAACTTTTTTAGCATCCAACAAGGTCGCATTTTCATCAAT
>CALMWE010000061.1 GCA_937873795.1 uncultured Caryophanales bacterium | reverse complement strand
CACTGGTCATATGGATGAAGTGGGCTTTTTGGTCCATCGCATCGAAGATAGCGGCCTTATCCGCATCCACCCCGTGGGCGGATGGTGGGGACACGTCATCCTCGCCGAAGTCGTGAAAGTCAAAACCCGCGATGGCAAAGAATATTTCGGCGTCACCGGCGCGCAACCTCCCCATGGCATGTCTCCCGAACAAAGAAACAAAGTCATGGAAATCAAAGACATGTATCTCGATATGGGCGTCACCGATAAGAGAATGATCGAAGCCTTAGGCATCCGTGTCGGGGACACTGTGACTCCGTATACCGAATACCGCGTGCTCAATGACGGCAAAACGCTCTTAGGCAAAGCCTGGGACGACCGCATCGGCGCGGCTATTGCCATCGAAGTCTTACAAAACCTCAAAGGCGTCCCGCATAAAGCCACCGTCGTGGCCGGCGGCACTGTCCAAGAAGAAGTGGGGCTTAGAGGCGCCAAAACCGCGTCCTATAAAGTCCACCCCGATATCGCTTTTGCCCTCGACGTCACGATGAGCTATGACCTCCCGGGATCGCCGAACAACCCGACCAAGCTCGGTTCCGGCGTTGCCCTTTCCGTGATGGATGGTAGCGTCATCGCCCACCGCGGTTTATTTGATTTCGTGGAAAAGATTGCCAAAGAAAAAGGCATCCGTTATACCTACGATTTATTGACTGCCGGCGGTACTGATTCTGGCGAGATGCACAAGCAATATGATGGCGTCATTACGATGACACTCTCGCTGCCGTGCCGTTACTTCCACAGCCACGTTTCTTTGATCAACGAAGACGATTACCTCGAAGCGGTCAAACTGATGACGGAAGTCGTCAAGGCCATCGACAAAAATGTTCTCGAAGATCTCAAAGAATCCAAATTCCGTTAAACAATAGATAAACGAAAACCACCGAATTTATCGGTGGTTTTTTCATTCTTCAGATAACGATTTAATGCGTGTCTTACGTAGCACCAGAACTAATGCGATGGACACTGCGGAACTCACCGCGACTTGAATCAGATCGAAGGGGGAGGAGGCCAAGACCAAAGACCATCCGCCAAAGATCCAATAGGCTAACGCATAGACCGGAACAATCAATAACGCTCCAACGGGAATGGCAAGAGACTGTGCTTTTTTGTTTTTAATGGCTTTGAATAAGTATCCGGCGACAACCGCTTCAAAGAGTTTGGCAAAGATGGTAAACGGAACATACATGCCTGCGCCTAGATACAAATCGCCGAGGACCGCGCCAATGATTCCGGCCAACGCTCCGGCAAAAGGATCAATGAACACAGCCGTAAACAAAATGACAGCGTCCCCCAAATTCACATATCCGGTACTGGCCGGGATGTTGATATGGATGAACGCGGTGGCGACGAAGGTTAACGCAGCCATGATGCCCGTAAGCGTCATGCGGCGGACAGAATTTTTCATAACAGTTCCTC
>CALMWE010000060.1 GCA_937873795.1 uncultured Caryophanales bacterium | reverse complement strand
ATGATGATCGAATCCACTTCTTCTTTGAGTTCATTCAGGCCTTCGACCGAGTTGGCAATGCGGCGTTTGCCTTCAAAGGTAAACGGACGGGTCACGATGGCTACGGTAAGAGCACCTTCTTCTTTGCACACTTTGGCGATGACGGGAGATGCGCCGGTTCCGGTACCTCCGCCCATTCCGGCGGCGATGAACACCATGTTCGCGCCTTTGACGATCTTGCGGATTTCTTCGACGCTTTGTTTGGCGGCTTCTTGACCGACGGCGGGATCGCCTCCGGCACCTAAGCCTTGGGTGTAGTTGTTGCCTAAAATGAGGCGGTTGCGGGCTTTGCTGGTGGCTAGGGCTTGTTTATCCGTATTGGCCACCCAGAATTCGATGTTGGCGATGTTATCGTCAATCATCCGGTTGATGGCGTTATTGCCGGCACCGCCGACACCGATAACCACGATGCGGGCTGCGGGTTCGAAATTATCTAAGTCATAATTTTCCATGGGTGATCCTCCTATAACTCGTCTTCAAAGGCGTCATAACCTTTTTTCTTTTCTTTGGGCGTGGATGTTTGGACGCGTTCGACCGGGGTGACCATCCGTTTTTCTTCGTCGAAGGCGTTGCGGTATTTATTGACGATCTTGATGACCCCGAGGACGTTGGTGTAGGCGCTATTGCGCGCGCCCATCGCTTTCGAGGAGAAGAAGATCACAGGATGCGGGGCTAAATATTGTTCGAGGATCGGGGCTAAACCACTGAGACGGGCTCCCCCGCCGGTGACGACCACGGGAAGGTTACGGAAGGATTCATCGTATCCGGAGAGTAAATCGTTGATGCAGCGATGGACATCTTCGGCGTAATCGGAGACCGCTTTTTCTAAGACGGCATTGACGTTATCGACGGTATAGTTGAGCGTTTTGCCGTTTTCATCGACGAGCCCGGCAATCACGCCTTTGTAGGATGAGGGGGAATGATCGATGCCATAGATTTCTTTAAGTTTGGTGGCTTCGTTATAACTGATTTTAAGTCCGGAGGCTAACGTTTCGGTGAGATGATCGCTACCCTTATGTAGGTAGGTCGAGCCGTAGAGTTGGAAATCACCGATGAGCGAAATGGTCGAGAAACGGGCCCCGAAGTCAAATAAGACATAATCGGAAGGCATTTCTTTGTAGCCTTTGACGACTTCGGCGGCGGCATAGGGGGCCACCACCATTTTGCGAACGCGCACATGGGCGAATTCGGCGGCTTTGCGGTAACCGTCGATGACTTTCTTGGGAAGCACGTGAATCTTCGCATGGAGCGTGATGTTTTTGCTTTCTTCGTTGATCGGCGGATTGGAAAAAGCACGGCCTTGGTCGATGACGAAACATTCCGGCACCAGGCCGATGATTTCATTTTGTTCGCCGACGTTTTCGTTACGGACTTGGCCAATCACGTTTTGGATGTCGGTTTTCGAGATTTTGGGGGTGGTTCCCACGCAGGTTTGGTTTTTATCCACGACATAAACTTCAAGACCGATGGGCGGAACCGCCAAAGAGACTTCGGTAATCGGGAAGTTTAAATCGTTGCTGGCTTGTTTGAGGAGTTTGCAGATGGCGGCACTGGCAGCGCCGGGATCGACGACTTCGCCATTAAACACCGCACCATCGTTCATGGGCATGGTCAAAGAATCTAAAACGACGGCCCGACCGTCAAGCTCATAGCCGACGATCAATTTGACCGCGCTGGACGTCAATTCGATTGCAGTCACAGGTTTTTCCAAGTTACCACACCACTTTTCTGTTCATCGTTAGACAAGAATTCCGTTAGGAATGAAATACAGGACATAGGCGAGAAGAAGTAAGACGGCGACGGAGACCATCGCGATTTTGACCAAGAACGCACGGCGAATCTTATGACGGCGTTTTTTGGCGTCACGCTCAAAAGCGCTCATTTTGCCAAGCACTTGTTCACTCGCTTGAAGTTCACCGGCCATTGTTTACCTCCGACGACGATTAGTTGAAACATTACCCCATTATTTTATTGTAAAATAATCGGTTTGTATAGGACATTCCCCTTAAAAAAAGAAAAATGCGGCCGACTTTGCCCGCATTCCACAAAGACCCGCTTGAAGTGCTCTACCCTTAACGGCGAAGAAACCGGGCAAAGACATCGAGCGTATTGAGCCTTTTGGAGATGTGATAGATGATCATGGCAAGGTTCATAATGCCCATCACGCCTAAAAGGACGAGGGTAATAATGAGGTTGACCCTTTCCAACGGGGGGTATTGGAGTGTCACAAGGTTGGATGTGGTCAGAAAAAGGGTCAACCAGATGTTGAGCACAAGATTGATTTTCCAGTGTAACTTCATAAACTGAACCTAATCATTTCACTGACGGTATCGGAAGATTCGGGTTCACTGGAAGAGACTTTGTCAGACGATTCATTTTCACGCGCAGCCACGCTCATGATGCTGATCGGGATGGCGATGACGGCAGTCGTTAAGACGACAAAAAACATAATAAGGGCGACTTTTCTTAACCGGTAATAAACCGCCTTATGATGGTATTTGACTAATTTGTCTCTCATAGAATCACCTACTTCTTTTCGAGCACCCGCATTTTAGCGCTTTGGGCGCGATGATTTTCTAACATTTCTTGTTCGGACGGGACAATGACTTTATGGTTGTTCAAGACGGTGAAATCTTTACTTTCTGGAATTAAAGAGACGACTCCGTGACGGCTACCTTCCACCACCGAAACCGATTTGAAGAAGTTCTTCACGATACGGTCTTCGCCGGAATGGAATGTAATGACGACGAGACGTCCTCCCTTTGCGAGCATCCCTGACGCTTCGTTTAAGGCGACGGTGAGGACTTCCAGCTCATGGTTGACTTCGATACGGAGAGCTTGGAAGGTTTGTTTGGCGGGATGACCTTTTTTGCTGAGCTCTTTAAGAGGCAAGGCCTTTTTGATCACATCCACCAGCTGCTTCGTGGTAAGAATAGGCGTCAAGCTACGGGTTTTTACAATGGCTTTGGCGATTTCGTACGCGTGCTTTTCATCCCCATAATCGCGGATGACGCGTGTTAACTCCCGGAGTTCGTAAGTGTTGACCACCCTCGCTGCGGTGAGCGGATTATCCGCGTCCATGCGCATATCGAGGGGGGCTTCGAAACGATAGGAGAAACCACGGTCAGCTTCATCGAATTGCGGAGAAGAAACGCCAAGATCCATAAGGATTCCGTTCACGGAATGAATCCCTCTGGCTTCAAGTTCGCTTCGTACCTTAGCGAAGTTGGCATCGATGAGTTCGAAATTCGAAGAAATCGCTGCTAAACGCTTTTTGGAAGCTTCCAAAGCCGTATGGTCTTGGTCAAAACCGAATAACTTTCCTGTTGTCAACTGTTTGAGAATGGCGCTGCTATGGCCGGCTCTGCCGACGGTGAGGTCGACATAGATGCCATCGGGCTTAATAGCGAGATTTTCGAGGGCTTCACGGAGTAAAACCGGAACGTGTTCTTCCATATTATTTGATGATGGGAAGGACTTCGGCTTTAGTTTCGTAACTGCCTTCGTTATCTTTCAGATATTGGGCCCAAGCATTCGCGTCCCAAATTTCGAAGTGGTCCACCACGCCGACGACAACCACGGACTTTCCAATCGAATAGTCGCTTAAGAGTTGAGTCGGCAATTGAATACGTCCTTGCTTGTCAACTTCAAGTTCGACGACCGAGGAGAGTTGCATACGGATGTAGTCGCGGGCATTTTTTTGGTTGAACGGGAGGGCATTGATCTTTTGGATCTCGTTTTGAAAGGCAGATTGCTTAAAGACGGATAAACATCCCTCATATCCTTTCATGATATAAAGGAGGTCACCGGCTTCGTCTCGCATCTTTGACGGGATGACGAGGCGGCCTTTGTTATCGAGGGCGTGCTGATAGTTACCAAAGAACATGTCTTCCACCTTCTCCCACTTTCTCCCACTTGTATTCCAATTATAAGGGCAAACTCGTTTGTATGTAAATACCAAAGCTCAAAATTTTTCAGCAATAAAAAAACGGTTCAGAGAGGTCCAAACCGTCTTTTTTACTATTTATCTACTAACTATCTACTATTTTACGCCTTTTTAATCCTTTTTATCGGATTTCGGCTGTTTCGACAAGTGAGGAATTATTCTTCAAATTTGTCTAAATCTTTAAACCGCGGATCCCCATTTTCTTCCTTTTCGCGAACGAATTGGTCTTCGGAGATGACCCGGTACCCCTTGCCCGCTTTGGGGAGGTGGGCGCCGCGTTTGACCACTTTGGCGGGGACTTCGGTCAGAATCAAACCAAACAGGTAATCATCCAGGTCCACGGTCGGTCCCGGGGCGTAGAGTAACTCATCATCGTCTTGGACGTCTTCGCTGAATTGAAGCGTTTCTTTGATTTTGATGTTTCGCTCCAACGGTTCGAGCGTATACGCGCATTCAAGGACTAAAACCGCCGTGGCATCGATTTCCGCCGTGATCATGTCGCCATGATTTTCGACTAAAGCATGAGCATGGACGTTTTTGATATCTAGAAGTGAGGGTTTGCTTTCCATCCGTGTTTTGGGATAGACGATGTCCTCGTCAAACTCCATCGTTCTCATGCGACGGAGGTCGGCTCGTAAGAATTTCATACTTACCCCCTGATGGTCACGCCATAGGCGCGGTAGAGTTCTTGTTTGATCCGTTCTTCAGCCAAAGAAACTTCCGATTCCACCAATGTTTTATTGGGGTCTTGGTAGGTGACTTTGATGGCCAAGGATTTCGTGTTTTCGGGAATGTTGGCGCCTTCGTAATGGTCAAAGACTTCCACTTTCTTGACGAGTTCGCGTCCCGCCATACGGGCGGTTTTGACGATGTCCGAAGAGGGAATCGCTTTGCTCACGATGAAGGCTAAATCGCGTTCGACGAAGGGATAGCGCGGCGTAGGCACCATCTTGATGGCGTTGGTGCGCAGGGCGATGAATTCGGAGAGATTGAGTTCCATGGCGACGGTCCCGGTTTTGCCGAGATCGTATTTTTTCATGGCTTTCGGGTGGAGTTCACCGAGGACACCGACCGTGGTTTTACCCAGTTTGATGACAGCGGTCCGTCCGGGGTGGAATTCTTCTTTATCGCTGACCAAAGCTTCCAGCTTATAACGGGAAGGTTCGATACCCAGTAACGCCATCAGGCCTTCAAAGAGACCTTTCATGTCGTAGAAGGTATAAGGGCGCTTGCTCATCAGTTGACGTTCATGCTTCTCACCGCTTAAAACAACGGCCAAGTGGGTGGACGACCCATTTTTTGTGAACATTTCGCTGATTTCGAACATCGGAACATCCTTATTTTGGCGGGCCACGTTGTATTGGACGCTTAAAAGCAAGGACGGTAAGATGTGCGCGCGGACCACTTCATGATCATCGGTCATCGGGTGTAAAAGCGAATAGGTCGCGTCATGGTTAAGGTAACGGAAGAGCTCCGCTTCTTCTTTGTTGACGAGAGTGTAGGTCAAGGCTTCGTAAAGGCCACGGCCGAGTAAATACTCTTGGACGAGTTTCTTTTTGCGTTGTCCATCGTTGAGCATACCGACGGTCGTATCCAGACGAGGCAGCACGCTCTTGACGTGTTCGAATCCGAGTTGACGGATGACTTCTTCACACAAATCGGCTTCACCGGTGATATCGATGCGATGAGCGGGGATTTTGGCTTTGAAGCGATTGCCTTTGACGTGGGTAATCTTGATGCCGACTTTTTCTAAGGCGGCTAAAATCTCTTCACGGGTGAACGAGGTACCTAAACGGAAGTTAATCCGCTTGGCGGAGGCGTGTAGAACCGTGGGATTGTGGTTGATATGATCGACGGTGACGGTATTTTCAATGGCTTTGGCATCGCCGAGGGTTTTCACCAAGCGGGCAGCCAGCATAAGCACGTAGTCGTATTGATGCGGGTTGATGCCTTTGATGAAGCGTTGCGACGATTCGCTGCCGAGGTTGAGACGGATCGAGGTTCTTCGGATGGTCGCGGATTCGAAGTTGGCCGCTTCGATGGCTACATCGGTGGTCGTTTCATCGACTTCGCAGTCTTTGGCGCCCATGATGCCGCCTAAGCAGCGGGGTTTACCATCGACGGTAATGACGACATCGCCTTTTTGGATGGCGTAGCTTTGGCCGTCCAGCGCGACCAGATTGCCTTCGTAATCATCTTTGACGATGAAATGGGCACTGGGAAGTTTCTTTAAGTCATACATATGGAGCGGTTGCCCGGTGAGCAACATCACATAGTTACCGATATCGACGAGGTTATTGATGCTCCGCACGCCTTGCGAACGAAGAATGTTTTTAAGCCAATCGGGTGAAGGCGCGACTTTCACGCCACGCACCACTTTGATGCTGAATTGCGGGCACTTCTTGGTGAGCGTTTCCACTTTGGCATCGGTGAGATGGCCTTTGGCGTAGGTCACACTGGGAAGCGTCACGGGACGATCAAATAAAGCACCGACTTCTTTGGCAACGTTTAAAAGCGACAGGCAATCGCTGCGGTTGGCCAAGAGTTTTAAATCAAGGATGATGTCGTCGAGGCCAAGATAGGCCAGGACATCTTCATTCCCGACTTCGGCGTCTTCAGGAAGAACTTCAATGCCGTCGATTTGGGCTTGGTTAAGGTATTTGGCTTCGACGCCGAGTTCGAGCAAGGAACAGACCATGCCGTTACTTTCGACGCCTTTGATGACCGTTTGCGTGATTTTGCCTTTGGCAATCGTGGCTCCGGGGCGGGAGACGATGACTTTTTGGCCGACCGCGATGTTGGGTGCCCCACAGACGATTTGTTGGATGCCATAGTGGGTACCTTCATCGATTTTGACCACATGCAAATGGTCGCTTCCTTGAAGCGGTTCGCAGGTTAATACTTTACCGATCACCAAATGATCACCGACGGCGGCTTTGATGATATCTTCGACTTCAATGCCGGCGAAGGTTAATCGTTCGGCGATGGTTTCGGGGCTGAGTCCATGAATATCGACGTATTCAGACAGCCATTTTAAGCTTACTTTCATGGTTTTTCCTCCTTAGCGTTTCTTGAATTG
>CALMWE010000059.1 GCA_937873795.1 uncultured Caryophanales bacterium | reverse complement strand
GGTATCCATTGACACAACGGACGCTTCGGAATCTACAATTCGTTCATATTATTCCGCTTTGAATTCGTTGTCTACGAGCGAACGGCACGGAATGAACCTTTTAAAAAACCTCAAACCAATTTTGTCCAAGGATCATGCAGTCATCTCCTATGATGCCACTTGGTCGTGGTTCAAAATCACCGATCGGGATTGGATTTTATCCGACATGACCAGTTATGAGCTTGCTAATTATAACCTTGGATACGATGCTGCTCTTGATGATCCCTATGTCCATCTTCTTTACCGCGACGATAATGGAACTGCCACCGCGGCAAAATACAGCGATAAACACGGAACCTATGTCGACCGTGAGCACGTGTGGCCTCAATCTCATGGCTTCAAAGCGAGTACCGGGGCAACCGGACCTGCGGGAACAGACTTACACCATCTGATGCTTGGCGATTCGGATCAAAACCAAGATGCCCACAATAACCTTGATTGGGGAAACGTGGGGGCCAACTATTCGACCTATGGATCTGCTGCCACCCATAACAACACCGGAAAACGTGGAACCATCACTTATGGTGGTGTCACCGGTGAAGTCTATGAACCTCAAGATAGTGATAAAGGTGATATCGCTCGAGCCTGTTTCTATATGGCAGCACGTTACTCGTCCTATACTTCTACCTTTGACCCGTATCTTTCCTTGCTTGACGGAATTAGCGGGATAGTTACTCAAGGCTCTTCGTCTTCCACTCCCGCCACTCTAGGCATGCTCAATACCCTTCTGGAATGGAATACAATTGATCCTGTTGATGATTACGAAGTCCATAGAAACAATCTCATTGATAATAATGTTCAAAATAACCGAAACCCGTTTATTGATTATCCTGATTGGGTCGATGCGGTTTGGGGAACCGCTACCGCAAATCCTGCAACTGATGATGTTCGTCTTTATGGTGAAACAAGCACTGCGCCAACAACGTTAACGATGCATCCCTCAAGTGCCTCCCTTACTGTGGGAGCAACCGAAAACTTGACTGTTTCACCCACCCCGAGTTCTGCGAGTTCTTCGGTGACTTGGTCTTCAAACAATGCCTCTGTTGCATCCGTTTCGAGTGGACTTGTAACAGCGAACGCCGCAGGAACCGCCACAATCACAGCAACTTCGACATTGGATACCAATGTAAAAGCGACCTGTTCAATCACCGTTTCGGCGACCCCCGTTATTACTCTTTCTTCCGTTTCCCTCTCTGGCACTACTGCGACGGCAACTCTCGGTTCCACCTATTCTACTTTGGGAATTTCCGTTACAGCTCATTATAGTGATTCCACGACTGCGGATGTTACGTCATCTTCAGTGATCAATTCACCCAATACCAGTGTTTTAGGAACTCAGTCTGTTCGAGTTTCTTACACCGAAGATGCAATCACAAAAGACGCTTACTATTCGGTGAAAATTACGAATCAAGGAGCCAGTGTCCAGAAACTTGCTTCGGATTTATTTATTTCGGAGTATATTGAAGGAACAAGCAATAACAAAGCCTTGGAAATATACAATGGCACGGGCTCATCAGTAAACTTATCCACATATAAAATTACTGTTTATTCCAACGGTGCCTCGACGGGAACCAATATTCCTTTATCGGGAACAGTCGCCAATGGAGATGTCTTTGTCATCGCTCATGGGAGCGCAAATGCATCCATTCTTGCTGTCACCGATATGACCAATGGGTCTATTTCATTTAACGGTGACGACGCTGTTGCGTTAGTCCATGGCACTTCCGTCATCGATGTTTTTGGTCAAATTGGCTTTGATCCGGGCACTTCGTGGGGAACAACGCCGAACACGACCGTTGATCACACTTTAGTAAGAAAGACCAGTATTTTAACAGGAGACACTATTGGAAGCGACGCATTTGTTCCCGAAAACGAATGGAACTTCTTGGCGGCGGATACATCAACCAGTCTTGTAACTCATACTGTAGTATTTGATCTTACTTCTACTGAGCAAGCCTCTGCTTTCGGTAGTTATGTACTGGATGGCATCGGTGCTTCTGCCGAAGGCTCCTGCGGTTCTGTGTTTACCGAGCTTAAAACCGAACATGATTACATGGTGACTTCTGCCAAAACGTTGTTTGCGACT
>CALMWE010000058.1 GCA_937873795.1 uncultured Caryophanales bacterium | reverse complement strand
TCGTTTTCATCGGGGGTTTGCAAAGCATTTCCAAACAATACTACGATGCCGCCAAAATCGATGCGACCCCGCGCCGCCGCGTTTTGACCCGCATCACGATTCCGCTACTTTCACCGATCATCAGCTATATCTTAATCACGTCGCTCATCGGTAGCTTCAAAGCCTACGAGTCCGTGCTCTCTGTTGCCGGTGGCAACGGCCGTGTTTTGGACCGTGACCGTTGGACGGTTGTCGCTTATGTCTACGATAAGATCGGCATTGCCGGTATGGACTCCAACGCGGTTTCCTATTACTCCCGTGGCGCTGCCGCAGCGGTCGTGCTTTTCCTCATCATCATGGTGTTCACGTTTATTAACTTAAAAGTGAGCAATAAGCGGACGCACTACTAGGAGGGAACAGTCATGGCAAAAATGAAAATCGACTATAACGAAAACCAAAAACTGAAAGCCCAACGGACCTCGCAAATTCTCGGCAAAATCGGTACTTTTGTATTTCTCGGAATCATGGCCTTCATCGTCATCGTTCCGTTCTACTGGATGCTCAACGTCTCACTCCAAAGCAGCGATGAAGTCTTAAACTCGCTCAACGTCAGCTTGTTCCCGAAAGTCTTCTCGCCGCGCAACTACGTCAACGTCTTCTTGTATGAATCCGCCGCTCAAGGCAACATCAGCTTCTCCCGTTACTTACTCAATACCGGCGTCGTCGCCGTGTTCTCGACCCTCATCGGAACTTTGTTCTCGATCCTTGTCGCGTTCGCGTTGGCCCGCTTAAACTTCAAAGGTCGCGAAACAATCTTTGCGGTTTTGCTTGCCACGATGATGATCCCGGGCGAAATGATGGTCATTTCCAACTACATCACCGTTTCCCGTTTAGGATGGGTTAACGATGATGGCATCGGTTCTTACCTCGCGATGATCATTCCGTTCCTCGTCTCGATCTTCCATATCTACTTATTACGTCAAACCTTCAAACAAATCCCCAACGAACTCTACTATGCCGCCAAAGTCGACGGCTGCAGGGATTTCAAATACTTGTGGAAAGTGAT
>CALMWE010000057.1 GCA_937873795.1 uncultured Caryophanales bacterium | reverse complement strand
TTGGCGGCATCGTAGTATTGTTTGGAAATGCTTTGCAAACCCCCGATGAAAACGAGGATCTTGAAAGGCAGAGCGCTCCAAATGGTGTAAATCAAGACAACCATCATCCAGTGGTCGCGGGTGGCAGTTACGCCGACCCAGTCGATGCTGAGGTTAAATAAGCTGTTAATCAAACCTTCAGCGGCCACACCGCCCACCAACGGGTGAGAGAACATGACGCTGAACACCATGCCGATGGCCAATGTGTTGGTGACATACGGCAGGAAGAAGATGGTTTGGAAAACGCTGCGTAAACCTTTGATCGAGTTCAGGGCCACCGCGATGGACAACGCCAAGACGGTCGAAATCGGGACCGAGACAAAGACAAGGATCAACGTGTTTTTCAAAGAGCCTAAGAAGAAGGGATCCTTGAAGATGACGCGATAGGCTTCTAAATCGAAGAATTGCCCCATCGAGTCGGTCATTGAGTTATATTGCGAGAATAACGAAATGAGTATCGTTTTCACCAACGGGTAAAAGGTGAAGACCGATAACAGGAAGAGTGGGATGATGAGGTAAAGCCAAGCTTTACGATCCTTTTTGTGGTCTAGCATTAGGCCAATCTCCTACCCGTTTCTTTATCAAAGACGAAGGTTTTGCGAGGTTTCAAAGCGAAATGGATTTCGGCATTGCCCGAGAGGGTTAAGCCATCGTTGGACAAAATGATACGCATCGACGGGCTAATCGCATCGGGGTGCGTGGCGACTAACGAAAGGTCACGGCCGATGGTTTCGATGAATTGCGGTTTCAAAGATAAAGGTCCTTTTTCGACGAGTTCATAACCTTCAGGACGGACGCCGATGACGACTTCACGGGCGGCTTCTTTGGCTAATTGATCGTTGGTAAAGACCACCGCATTGCCAATCTTGACGGCATTGCCTTCGAGATGGCCTTTGTAAAGGTTGATAGGCGGAGTACCAAGGAATTTAGCAACGAAGAGGTTGTCCGGATCGTTGTAAACGTTTTGCGGAACGCCTTTTTGTTGTTGCACGCCGAAGTTCATGAGCACGATTTGATCGGAAATCGACATGGCTTCTTCTTGGTCGTGGGTCACGAACACGGTGGTAACGCCGGTTTCTTTTTGAATCCGTTTGATTTCTTCACGGGTTTGTAAACGTAAACGGGCGTCGAGGTTGGAAAGCGGTTCGTCCAATAAGAGGACTTTCGGTTTTTTTACAAGAGCACGGGCAATGGCAACGCGTTGTTGTTGACCGCCGGAGAGTTGGGCCGGGGTCTTATCGAGTTGATCTTCGATACCGACCAGCTTGGCCATCGCGATGGCTTCAGCTTCCATTTGTTTCTTGTAGTTGACGGCTTTGGCCGCTTCAACGATCTTGACGGTCGGAGGAATGATCTTTTCGATCGCAGCATCGAATTGGGCGCGGAAGGC
>CALMWE010000056.1 GCA_937873795.1 uncultured Caryophanales bacterium | reverse complement strand
GCGACCGTCATCACCGTCGTGTCCAAATCGTTGGCGAAAGCAGGCGATGTTATCACCGTTCCCGATGTCAAAGAATATCTCTCACCTTTGGTGAAAGTACTCATCGCTCAATACTTGGCGTACTTCGCTGCGCTCGAACTTAAAGTCAACATCGATAAACCGCGCAACCTAGCCAAATCCGTGACCGTCGAATAAGCAACAAAAAAAGCCTCGCCAATCGCGAGGCTTTCGTTTATCTATTTCTTCTTTTCGTCTTCGACTTTGACGTCGGACAAGGTCTCTTTCAGCGAGGCTAGTAAGCCGGAAATGTTTTGAATTTCGCTGGGGATGATAATCTTGGTGGCTTTTCCATCCGCGACTTTTTCGAGGGCATCGAAACCTTTGAGGGTCAAGTAAGCGGAATCGGGGTGGGCTTTGTTAATCATCTCAATGCCTTTGGCTTGAGCTTCAGCGGCCCGTAAGACGGCTTCGGCATGACCTTCGGCTTCGGCGATGATGGCGATTTTACGCGCTTCGGAACGGAGAACGGCAGCCTCTTTTTCACCTTCGGCTGCCAAGATGGCGGCTTGTTTTTGTCCGTCGGCGGTTAAGATGGCTTCACGTTTTTGCCGTTCGGCACGCATTTGCTTTTCCATTGCTTCTTGAATTTCGCGCGGAGGTAAGATGTTCTTTAATTCGACGCGGTTGACTTTGATACCCCAAGAATCGGTGGCATCATCGAGAATGGCGCGCATTTGTTGGTTGATGGTATCGCGGGAAGTCAACGTTTGGTCAAGTTCCAGGTCACCGATCAAGTTTCGGAGTGTGGTGGCGGTCAAGTTTTCGATGGCGTTCATCGGGCTTTCGGCACCATAGAGATAAAGTTTCGGATCGGTAATCGCAAAGTAGACGACCGTATCGATTTGCATCGTCACGTTATCTTTGGTAATGACCGGTTGAGGCGGGAAATCCGCGACTTTTTCCTTAAGGGAAATACGGGCGACGCGGGCATCGATGAACGGGGCAATGATGTGAAACCCGGCGGCCAAGGTCTTATGGTATTTACCGAGACGTTGAATCATCACGACGTGGGCTTGCGAGACGATGACGATGCAGCGGATAAAAATGATGATAAAAACCAAACCGACGACAGAAAGAGCTAACCAACCAAGGACGGCTCCCGGACTGACAGTCAATAGACGAAGCATAGCTATTTACCTTCTTTCTTGGCAACAATGATGTGGTTGCCTTGGATTTCTTTGATGATGGCGAATTCACCTTCGGTGTAGGTCACATCTTCGTTGGTAACGAGTGTCCACACAAGGTCACGGATTTTGCCTTCTCCGTGCGTCGTTTTGACAAAGCCTTTGATGACTCGGATTTCTTGACCGACGAGGGCATCGGTGTTAGTCGCTAAGGGCTTTGCTTTCAAGAATGTCTTTTTGAAGACAAACTTGGTCAAAATCAAAAGCACCGCGGAAACGACGACGAAAACGATGATCTGAACGACCGGATTCCCGTTAAAGATGGCGATGAACAGGGAGACTAAAGCTCCGCCGGCAAACCAAATGCTGACCAATCCGGGAATGGCGATTTCAATCACCAACGCCGCGATGAAGACGACGACCCACGAAATAATCCAGAATGTCTGAGAACTAAATAAATCCGCTAAAATCATAAATGGACGCTCCTTTATCCTTTGACATCGATGCATTCGCATCCGATGCTTTGAATCACAGTTTGAACATTTTCTTGGGTGGGAAGTTCGGGTCCCTTATAGGCACACCGGACGGCGCCTTGAACGTCGTGCCCGGAATAATGGTAGGCTTTGGCATCGAGAATACGGTAGGTCACGATAAACTTTTTACCATTAACGTCGATGGGTTTTGTCATTGCCGACAGCGGATACATTCCGACACGGCGATAGAGCAGCGGTGTGAAGTAGGTCCAACGTTTCGTATAGGTTCCTACATAGATTCCCATTTTTTCGATGACGGCGACCCACCCTTTTTTGACTCCGATAAATCCGGTAAGAACAAAAAGGATGATGCCTACAGCGATAATCACCAAACACGTCAACAAGAGTTCTAAATCAGTCATAACATTACCTCGGAAGACGGGTATGAGTGTCTTCCAAAATAAATTATACAACAAACGACGGTAAAAATAGGGATGCAATCACGCGGGTGCCCGTGCAACGTCCATTTTTGATGATATACTTAAAAAAGGTGATTTTATGACAGAACGGAATTTTTACGATTTTCTTCTCAAAACACAAAGCATTGCCAAAATCGGTTTGAAGTTTTCGACCGATCCTTATGCCTTGGCCAACTACAAAGAATTGGAAACGATGTCTAAAGACATGCTCGAACACTTTTCCGAGATTTCCTTTGACCGCCCCAATTATTTTGCTCGCGATATTTATCCCACGCCCAACGTCAGTGTCCGGACATGCATTTTTTCAAGCGACCGTAAAAAAGTTTTGCTGGTGAAAGAAGCCAACGACGGGTTGTATTCTCTTCCCGGCGGTTGGTGTGACCTTTATGAATCGCCCAAAGAAGCCGCAATCAAGGAATGTCTCCAAGAAGCCGGTGCCCATGTCGAAATCATTCGTCTTTCGGCATTGATCAATCGGACACCCTTTAAAAACCCAACGTCCATTCCGGAATATGCCATCGTTTTCGAAGGAAAGATCAACGGGGAGTTAGGCGAACATGAATACGAAACTACCGAAGTGGGCTTTTTCCCGCTCGACAATTTACCGACGTTTTCCCGTAAAGTAACCACCCCGGAAATGCTCCGCGTAATTATGGCTGCGGCCAATAACGAAACCATCATTGATTGAGGAATGCTTATGAAACAACGCAAGTGGTGGCAAGAAGCAGTCGGATACGAGATTTATCCTCGTTCCTTTTGTGATTCCAATAATGACGGAATCGGTGATCTTCCAGGTATCATCTCCAAACTCGATTATTTAGAAAAACTGGGCGTTAATATTCTTTGGATTTGCCCATTTTTCAAATCACCGATGGATGATAATGGCTATGACGTGAGCGATTACCTCACGGTGGACCCCGTTTTTGGAACTAACCAAGACTTCCAAGAACTCCTCAGCAAAGCTCACGCCAAAGGCATTCATATCGTCATCGATTTTGTACTGAACCACACCAGTGATGAACATCCATGGTTTCTAGAAGCACGGAGTTCAAAGACAAGCGAAAAACGGGACTTCTATATCTGGCGCGATGGCAAAGTGGATGCGAAGGGCAAACGCCTCCCTCCGAATAACTGGCAAGGATTCTTTGAAGACTCAGCGTGGAATTATGACTCGGTTGCCGGTCAGTATTATTTGAAAATATTCAGCAAGAAAATGCCGGATTTAAACTGGGAAAATGCAAATCTCCGCAAACATATTTTTGATGTAGCAAAGTATTGGCTCGATCAAGGCGTTGACGGATTCCGTTTGGATGCCATCGCCCACTTAGCTAAAGATTTAACTTTCTCGGATTCTCTGCAACCCGTAGGACCGACGGGAATGACGCTCGATTTTCGAAAATTCTCATCCATCCCGCGCTTATTTGACTATCTCGCAGAATTTAAACACGAAGTGTTGGCCCATTATCCCGAAGCGATGACCATCGGTGAAGTCGGCGGTTGTGCCTCCACCGAAGAAGCTCTGAAATATTCCGGCCGCGATAAAGGTTCCATCGACATGGTTTTCAATTTCGATACCTGTTGGGAAAACGGGGCGTTCGGAAGTGAAAAGAAAAGCGATGATGAGATTGTGACCAATGTGATCAATCTCAAACGTCTTTTCCTCCATTGGTACGAAGACTGTTCTCAAAAAGCATGGCTTCCGATTTATTGGAACAACCATGATCATCCGCGCGTTCTTTCCCAATACGGAGACATCCGTTTCCGCAAAGCCTCTGGAAAGATGCTCGCCCTTACGCTTTTGTTTATGTACGGGACGCCTTTCTTATATAACGGTGAAGAAATCGGCATGAGCAATGTCGATTACACCCGCATCGAGGATTTCAAGGACGTTTCCGCAAAGAATTTCTATGAAAGTGCAAAGACCTATCTAACTGACAGTGAAATTCTTCGCTTCTTAAGAAGATGTTCGCGCGTGAATGCCCGTACCCCTTTCCAATGGTCACCCGAAAAATATGCCGGATTCTCAAAACACGAACCGGATGTCCGTGTCATCGGCAATTACCAAGAAGTCAACGTGGCGGATGAAGAAAAAGACCCAGATTCGATTCTGAACTTTTATCGTCAAGCCATCGCCTTACGGAAGGCACCGCGCATCTTGGATGCCGTGTTGGAGGGTAAGTTCATTTTGGTTGACCCCAATCACCCCGACGTCTTTGCCTATGCCCACAAAGGAGCCACACCGTTATTGGTGGTCAGCAATTTCCGACGTTTCGATACTGCCTTTTCTTTCCCATACAAAATCAAGACAATACTTCTGCATAATGAAAAAACGATGAACCTAAGTAACGGGGTTTTGCATTTAAAACCGTTTGAAAGTTACCTGTTTGAATTAGACGAAAAGGAAACATTCTAGTGGAAAAGTATTATCACTTCTGGTCCGACGACCCCTTAAAGGAAACACAACTTGAGGCTCTTCTTCGCGATGCCTATCGCGGAGATTTGTCTTTGGTGATGCTCTCGCCGAACCATGGCTACTGTGTCGCCTCTTCGGATTTGGCAGAAACGCTGGAAGTCATCGTTCCGTTAATTGCTTCAGACTTTGGAATAAATCTTACGGTTTTGATCAGTCACGCTAATGACTTATTGGCTCAGATGGCCTTGAAGAAAGCGGCTGCCCTTCAACAAGAGCGGTGCACCTATCTTGCAGACCTTCTTTTGAATGATTTGATGCGTGGAAACCGAAGTCTCGTTCCGGAAGCACTCAAAAGTTTCCGTAATATTCCGCATGATGAAATGATTACCGCACAAGCCTTTGTTTCTTGTGGTTTGAACGCTACCCTGGCATCCAAAAAACTCTATGTTCATCGCAATACTTTCAACTATCGCTTGAAGAAATTCATCGACCTTACGGAATTGGATATCCGCGACTTTCATAATGCTTGGTTTTTCATTCTGGTCTCTCGTCTGTTGCTTGAAAATTAAAATTGTGCACGTTGCACAAATCAACAAACGAAAACTGTGATAGACTATTTGCAAAGAGGTGCATCAATATGGCAGAAGTAATTTTAAAAAATATTAATAAGATCTACGACAACAATGTTCAAGCCGTTTTCGATTTCAACCTTGAAATCAAAGACCACGAATTCATCGTCTTCGTCGGCCCGTCCGGCTGTGGTAAATCGACCACGCTGCGGATGATCGCCGGTTTGGAAGACATCACGTCCGGCGAACTCTACATCGACGGCCGCTTATCCAACGACGTCACTCCGAAAGACCGCGATATCGCAATGGTGTTCCAAAGCTATGCTTTGTATCCCCACATGTCCGTTTACGACAACATGGCCTTCGGCTTAAAGATTCGTCACTTACCGAAAGTCGAAATCGACAAGCGCGTTCATGAAGCCGCGCGTATCCTTGAAATCGAAAACTACTTAGACCGGAAACCTAAAGCGCTCTCCGGCGGGCAACGTCAACGTGTCGCGCTTGGTCGCGCCATCGTCCGTAACGCCAAAGTCTTCTTAATGGACGAACCGCTCTCGAACTTGGACGCCAAACTCCGTGTTCAAATGAGATCCGAACTCATCCGTTTACACGAAATGCTCCATGCAACGACCATTTATGTCACGCACGACCAAACCGAAGCTATGACGATGGCGACTCGCATCGTCGTCATGAAAGCCGGTTATATCCAACAAATCGGCGCTCCGATCGACATTTACAACAATCCGAACAACTTGTTCGTAGCCTCCTTCATCGGTTCTCCTGCGATGAACCTCATTGAAGTCGCATACAGCGATGGAAAAGTCAAATTCTCGGATGGTCGTATCTTAACGCTTACTGCCGAAATGAAAGCTAAACTTGCCGCTTACGAAGGCAAGACCGTCGTGTTCGGTATCCGTCCGGAAGACATTCACCAAGAAATGAGCCAAGCCGCGGATAAAGCAGTGGCGAACTCCGTCATCGTCGAAATCAAAGTGGCGGAACTTTTGGGCCATGAATACATTCTCCACTTCGACATGGGCGGAACGGATGTCGTCAGCAAAGTCCCCGCGACCAAGCTTCTGAACATCGGCGATAAAGTTGAATGCTTATTCAATATGCGCAAAGTCCACATCTTCGATAAAGAAACCACCAATCGCATCATCTAGTCTCTCGTAGACCCATAAAAAGAGAACCGTCCTCGTTATACGTGGACGGTTTTTTGCTTTTTACAACTTAGAAAGAAAGAACCTTTAAGTGCTCGTTTTCTGGCGGTTTATGACCTTTGTAAGCCCTTGCAATCCAACATATCCAATGCTAAAATCACTTTGATAATTAAATTATCATTTCTGAAAAAAGGAGAAAGCAGAAAATGAAAAAAAATTTTGGCCTTGCCTCGCTGTTTCTTGTCGCACTTCCGATGCTGACAGGTTGTGGCAAAAGTAATCCGATTCTCATTTGGGTCGGAACTGAGTCTCAAGAATTCTATCAAACCAAACTGGATGAGTATGTCGCCAATTACAATGCTACCAATGACAAAAAGTTCCCGTACGCGATCGAAGTCAAAGGCGTTGATACGGGTTCTGCCGCCGCGACTTTCTTGGATGATACCGAAGCCGGAGCGGATATTTTCACCGTTGCCCACGATAACCTCGGCAAATTGATCGCCGGTTCCAGTGGCATTTCACCGATCACCGACACCAGCTTATTGGCGCAAATCGCTGCCGATAACCCCGACACCTTCCAAAACGTCATTAAGGGAAAAGTCTCCGGTACCGAATATACCTTCGGCGTTCCTTACATCGCGCAATCGTTAATTCTTTACTACAATAAAGCCTATTTGAATGCCACCGACGTGGAAACCTGGGAAGGCATTTGGGCCAAAGCCGTTACCCATCAAAAACAAGCGCTGTCTTTGACAGGAACCGATGGTTTCAATAACTCCTTCTTGCTCCTTGCCAGAAACGTCGCCGATGATTCCACCTCGCTTCAACTTTATGAAGATGCTTCCTTCGATAATTGCTTCGCCACAGGCGATGATACCGTTTCCAAACTGAAATGGGGACAACGGTTCTTCACCGGTGCTTATGGCGCCCGCGTTCCTTCGTCTTCCGGTTGGGAAGTCGAATTGAAAGATGAATTGTCCTTATCCGTCATCGGTGGTGCTTGGCACTACAACGCCGCCCTTTCTTCACTCGGCGCCGATAACCTTGGCATCGCCATTCTCCCGCGTTTCACCATTACGGAAGCTGATGCTTATGGCACCTCGGTCGCCGGAACGGTTTATCAATCCGGTTCGTTCACCGATACCAAAATGCTCGTGATGAAAAAAGGCAGCACGAAAGCCGATTATTTGCAAGGCATCTTGAAATTTATGTCCAGCAAAGAAATCCAAGAACAATCCTTTGAAGAATGCGCCAACCTCCCGGCCTATAAAAACGCCCTTGAAGAATTTGAAGCCATGAGCGCCGACACGATGGAAGCGCAATTAGCCCGTTGCCAAACCGAAATGTTCAGCCACGGCATTCCGCAACCCTTCGGCGCCAACAGCAAATTCAACGTTTACTACTACTCCAAAGGCGCTCCTGAACTCATTGCCGCCATTTTACAAAATACCGGAAATGCTTACAGCACCGATCAAGCCATCCTCGATGAATTAGTGGTTATCGAACGTGTCTGGAAAACCGGTAACAAAGAAGCCGCTTAATAATTACAAACCAGGCAACTCCAATCGCAATGTTGGAGTTGCCTTCGTTCCGACTTATGAATAGGGAGGACAATATGCCACAAGAAAAAAATCTTAACGCAGAATCCGCCAAGCCACAGCGCCGTTCCAAATCAGCCGGTGCTTTTTTTCAAAAACTCGGAAAAGGCTTTGTGGGCTTTTTTGTCAATATCGGAAAAAGTCTTGCCAAATCTTGGGATAACGCTTGCGAACGTTTCACTCAAGGCAGCATCTGGACCAAACTTTCCCACCTCATCATGGGGCTTGGAAACCTCGCCCGGAAGCAAATCGTAAAAGGGTGTTTGTACCTGTTAATCGAAATCGGCTTCCTCTATATCATGATTTTTTCTCCCAAAATCAATGGGACTCCGTTTGGCGCAAAAGCCATCGTGAACTTTTTCACGCTCGGAACTGTTGAAGGGGATATCTTCACTGTGGGCGACAACTCCATGCTGATGCTCCTGTTCGGTGTGGTGACCTTCGGCATGATTTTGATGTTCCTTTTCGCTTATATTTCGAACCTCAAGAGTTCGTACAAAACGGACTTAGATATCGCCCGGGGTAAAAAACCGACCACGATTCGCGAAGACTGGAAAAGTTTGTTGGATCAACGCTTCCATGTGTTGATGTTAACGCCCGCCATCATCGGGATTTTGGTTTTCACGGTTTTGCCGACGGTGTTCATGATTTTGATTGCCTTCACGAACTTCGACTCTGCCCACCCGGCTGGGTTGGAATTGTTCGACTGGGTCGGCTTCCAAAACTTCCGTGATATCTTTAACGGCACAAGTGAAATTTCGGCGCGGTTCGTCCCCGTTCTCGCATGGACCCTTGTTTGGGCTTTCTTTGCGACGATTACCTGCTACGCCGGTGGCATTTTGCTGGCGTTATTAATCAACAAAAAAGGCATCAAATTCAAAAAAGTTTGGCGCACGATTTTCATTTTGACGATTGCCTTGCCGCAATTCGTATCGCTCTTAGCCATGCGCAACCTCTTAAGTTCCGCGGGGCCGATCAACCAAATTTTGATTAACCTTGGCATCATCGATCAAGGCATCGAATTCTTGGGCAACGCCAACGCTTCCCAAGCCAACCTCGTCCGCGTGGTGATCCTCTTAATCAACATGTGGATCGGTATTCCCTATACGATGTTGATGACCAGCGGTATTTTGATGAACATCCCCACGGATCTCTTCGAAGCCGCGACCATCGACGGTGCCAACAAGAAACAAATCTTCTGGAACGTGACCGTTCCGTACATCGTGTTCGTAACGACTCCTTATTTGATTACTTCGTTTGTCGGCAATATTACCAGCTTCAACGTCATCTACTTGCTGACCGGCGGTGCTCCGACATTCCCTGGATATAAAGCCGGTTACACCGACTTATTGGTCACTTGGCTTTACAAGTTGACCATCGATGAAGCCGAATACAATATCGGTTCGGTCATCGCCATCTTTACCTTTATCCTTACCGCGACCGGAACGCTTTTGGCCTATCGCAACAGCAAAGCGTATAAAGAGGAGGATACTTTCCAATGATGAAAGAAACCATGGCTATTCAAGCCCCAAAAGACAAAAAGCTGAAAAGCAAAAAAGGATTGGAAACCACATCCAAGGTTTTGACTTATGTCCTTTTGATTGTCTTATCCATTATTTGGTTGTATCCGATTCTTTGGATCGTCCTCAATGCCTTCCGTGCCGAATATAACGGTGGCGTTTTGGTGGGAACCGTCGTCTCGCACTATTTCCCGCGTGCGTTCGGTTTCATCAACTTCATTAAACTTTTTACCGAAACACAATTCATCCGTTGGTTCTTTAACACCTTGATCGTTGCCGTCTTTACGACGATTTTGTCAACGTTATTGACCCTTTCTGTCGCCTACGTCATGAGTAAATTGAAATTCCGTTTACGGAAAAAATTCTTAAGCACCGCCATTGTCTTGGGTCTGTTCCCGGGCTTTATGTCGATGATCGCCATCTACTACATTTTGAAGGCCCTCAATTTAACCCAAACGCTCTTCGCCTTGATTTTGTGTTACTCTGCCGGAGCCGGTCTTGGCTTCTATGTTGCCAAAGGCTTCTTTGATATTATTCCGACCGCTTTGATTGAAGCGGCCCGGATCGATGGCGCGAGCAACGCCCGCATTTTCGCCGAAATTATTCTCCCCATCAGCAAACCTATTATCATTTACACTGCATTGCTCTCCTTCACGGGGCCATGGATGGACTTCATCTTTGCACGCGTTATCTTAGGCGAAACGAATACCCAACTCCATACGGTGGCGGTGGGCTTGTACTATATGATGTATGGCCAACGCATCGACTCGAACGTTTTTACGATGTTTGCCGCCGG
>CALMWE010000055.1 GCA_937873795.1 uncultured Caryophanales bacterium | reverse complement strand
TGAGACGGTAGGCGCCGTTGTAGAGGTAGTAATCTTTGGTCGTACCGAAGTTCGCGTAACCAACTTCTTCGACGAAGTGTTCGTTCATCGGGAGGAAGCAGGAATACGTTAAGACGGACGTGAAGTACGGCATGCTGCTGTTGAGCGAGAAGACCAAGCGGCCTTGGGTGTCAACTTTGGCGCCGACGCGTTCGAAGTTGGAGATCGCGGAGAGGTCGTCGCCCGTGGGGACTTCTTCTGCCATGACGCCACCATAGAGGTAAGCATAGCACCAAACGTTGTGAGCGACTTCATCCGGTGTCGGATTGGTCAGCGTTCCAAGCGCTTCATCGCCTTCAAAGTAATAGCCATAGTAGTCTCTGAATTTGCCAATCGCGAGACGGTATTGAATATAGGTGTAAGCCCAATATTCCCAACCGCCTTGTAAGAACATGGCAGGGAGGTAATAGGTGTCAGACCAGAAAGCGGAGTCACTGTAGTCCAAATTGTGTTTGAGAGTCGTGATGAAGTCTTCGGCGGTGACCACTTGCGGGACCATTTCGCCGTCGATGTTGGCTGAATATTGAGTGCCATCGGATTTCATCCATTTGATGTCGTCCTTGATGGTGAACTTGAATTCAGTGAAAGCGTCATTGACTTCGACCGTTTCGGCGAGGGCTTTGCTTAAACGACCATAGTTGTCGTTTTCAAGTAAGCCATCAACAAAGTTTGCGATGTGTTGTCCGTCTTCGGAGTGGGCCGTGATCGCGTTGTTCAACGAGGACAGGTTGTACGTCAGAAGAGCATTGTAGGTGGTTTTGGCTTTTTCACCCGTCATGTAAGGGCCAACGACTTTTACTTCGCCGGTGTCTTTACCACAACCAACCAACATCGCTGTAGCTGCTAAAGCAATTGCGGCTACTTTAAATGTCTTTCTCATAAATTTTCCTCCTTTTTTTGGTAATTCATTTTTGCAATGAATTGTTTATGATTGAGTTAAGGATACATCTTTATAAATAAAGTGTCAAATCTTTTTTTAGCCCTTTTTAAGTCGAAAAGAGCCATCCCATCGAAGAAATCGCTTACATTTGACGAACGCCTAAAGGCGTTGGTTTTTACGGGGTATTTGAACTAGAACGGCGTTTGGGGTTTAAATGACCAAAAACACCATATCCAGTACGAAGCCTATGATAAATAAGACAGCGGCAGAGAACCAAAGCGAGGCACGTTTGTTCCAAAGAATCACGCGTTTGTCGTCCGGGAGTTTGTCGGCCCACTTCTTAGTGTCCCGACGATACTTGGCAACATAAATGTCACCGATGATGAAACCGACTAAGAACTCACCAAAAGAGGCAAAGTAAAATAACGGCGCCATTTGCAGCGGATCAATCGCCGGAAATAAGGACGTATAGCCGATGATCAGGTATTGTCCCACCACAAGAATTGAAGGAACCAAGAGGAGGACAAGCGCTAAGATCACATTTTTAGTTTTAAGAACGGTTTTAATCATTGGGGCACCTCGTGCGGTCCTATATTATCACAAAAAAGAGTTTGCGTTAACTTTTTCCGCAGATTGCTTTAAACAGCAAAAACAGTGATAATGAATCGGGGTGGAAATATGCCAAATCCAAATCTCCATGAAAACAAGCTTAAACGGGCGTTGGTCGCCCCTTTTCGCGGCGTGGTCAAATGGGTCTCTCCCACCGCCTATGTCAAATTCCAATACCGTTACATCACCCATCACAAGTGCAATTTAAAGCATCCGATACGCTATACCGAGAAGCTTCAATACTTACGTCTTTTTGTTTATCCCAAGATGCCGTTGGTGAGTCAATGCGCCGGACGCGTCGGTGTCCGTCAATACCTGGCTGATCTTGGACTTGAACGTTATTTAATCCCTATTTATGGTGTATTCGATCGCTTTGAAGACATCGATTTCAATGCGTTGCCCAACCAATTCGTGATGAAATGCTCGCATGGCTGCGCAATGAACTATATTTGTTTGGATAAAGACGATTTGAAAAAGGATATTTTGCAAAAAAAGTTTAAACGTTGGTTGAGCCAAGATTATGGCAAGAAAACCATGGAACGCCACTACTCTTCGATCAAGCCCCAAATTATCATCGAAAAGTATCTGGGCGACGGTTCATTTTTACCCGCCGAGTATAAACTCCATGTCTATAACGGCAAGGCCAAAAACCTCTATGTCGTGACGGGACGCAAAATCGACATCCGCTACACCAATCTCTATATCGACTGGACCCCGTTCGACGGCAGTCAATTCAACGGCTGGAAAAAGGCGGATGACCCCATCATCCGTCCGCGCAACTTTGCCGAAATGATCCGCCTGGCCGAAAAACTGGCCAAACCGTTCCCGTTTGTCCGCGTTGACCTCTACAACATCAATGGTAAAATATACTTTGGAGAGATGACCTTCACCCCTGCCAAAGGGACGCTGATTCTCGATGATGACCGTTGTGATTTCGAAATCGGGGATTGGCTGGACGTTTCACCCTATATTAAATAAAGGAAAAAGCTATGAAGAAATGGAAACTGTTGGCATTACCTTTACTGGCCCTAAGCCTGACCGCATGCGGTGAGGATTTAGCCAACGCAATGGACATCGGCGATTATCGCAGCGACGTTTTTTCCGAGAATATGTATTCCGTCTGGCCCGAAGATCTCGAACACGTGGAAAGCACAACCGATTATGACGTCGGAAGTAGCCTCGTGACCGATTTTTCGTCACTTGACTATGAAGATTATGGTGCCTATGCCGACGATATCTACGGAAGCAGTTTTGCCGAAGCCAACAAGTTGTCCGCCACCGATTCCGCCGTCGCTTATGGCTTTACTTCCAAGTTATACGATGGCATCTTGCACTGTTTCGATGCCGTTCGCAGCACAAAGTCCCGTCTTCAACTTCCAACTGAAGGCTTTGGCTATATGTTCCCTCATGAGATGTGGTCTCAAGACTATGTCGGTCTCTTCATGAAAAGCGGCGCCGATACCGATGCCGGCGGAGCCCATATTATCGACGCTTCGTTCCACCTCAGCTTCTACGTTCTTAACGACAACACCCAAAAATTTAAAGCATATCAATTCAATTTCACGGTGGAGGATATCGTCTCAAGCGATTATCCCCAATTCTATGGTTTCTATTTTGAAGACATTATCGGAACGTCACCGATTCTTCAAGGAACCAAGGCTGTCAGCCTAACCTACGACATTGTGGCTCCCGCCCCAACCGCCGAAGGCACACAAGCCATCTTCCTCTACGAACTGCTCCTTCCGAATTCATCTTGGAGATAAAATAAAAAGACCGACGTAGCATCGGTCTTTTTTTCTTGTTTATTTGGCTACAATGGGTTGTGCTTTTTTCGGCGTGAATGTGTAACCAATCAAGAACACGGCGAGCAGTAAGAGAAGATCGGAAGCAAACGGCGATTTATAAACCAAATCGTGTTCGTGAACCATCTGCACATATTGATAATTGAATGCCGAATAAAAGAAGTACGCAGTAACGAAGCTGATGATGAGGCCTTTGACCACTGGACTGTCCTTGCTTTCCTTATAATAACGGACCAAAGAGAGGATGGATACGAGGAGGAAACCAAGGATGCCGAAGAAGGCGAAGAAACCGCCTTGGTATAACGCATCGAAAACGAAACTGTTCGTGGTTTCGACAATGGACACCGAGCTGTTGTAGATATCGTAGAGTCCACCAAAGGGATATTCGATCGATTG
>CALMWE010000054.1 GCA_937873795.1 uncultured Caryophanales bacterium | reverse complement strand
AGAGAGCTTCCGTCGGTGGAAACGAAGCGGTGAACCCCCATGAAGTCGCTCGTGAGATTAGATCGAAGGATCTCGTACCCGGCGTTAACGGGCTTTAAGAGCATTCCAATCTGGAATGAATTAAGGTGGTACCGCGCACAAAGCGTCCTTAGTCTAGGGACGCTTTTTAATTTTCTTAGGAGGAAAGCTTATGGCACTCGACAAACGTTACGACCCCAAACTCGTGGAGAAAGACAAATACGACCGCTGGAAAAAGGCGGGCTATTTCACCGCGGGCGACAAAACCAAGACCCCGTTCAGCATGGTGATTCCGCCTCCCAACGTCACCGGCAAACTTCACTTAGGACACGCTTGGGATACGACCATACAAGATATCTTGGCCCGTTACAAAAGAGCCCAAGGATTCGATGTTTTATGGCTTCCCGGCATGGATCACGCCGGCATTGCCACGCAAGCCAAAGTCGAAGCCAAGCTCCGTAAAAAAGGCTTGTCCCGTTTTGACCTCGGCCGTGAAGGTTTCCTTAAGGAAGCTTGGGCTTGGAAAGACGAATATGCCCATAACATCCATAACCAATGGGCGATGCTCGGTTTATCACTGGACTATACCCGTGAACGCTTTACTTTGGATGAAGGCCTTAACGAAGCCGTCCGCAAAGTGTTCGTGGATTTATACAACAAAGGACTCATCTATCAAGGCGAACGGATCATTAACTGGGATCCCCAACAAATGACCGCCTTAAGCAACATCGAAGTGATTCATAGCGACGACGAAGGTGATTTCTTCTACTTCCGTTACCGCGTGGTCGGTTCCAAGGATGTTTTAGTGGTGGCGACCACCCGTCCCGAAACGATGTTCGGCGATGTGTGCCTCGTGGTCAATCCCAAAGACGAACGCTTTAAAAAGTATGTCGGGAAACACGTCATCAACCCCGCCAACCATCAAGAAATCCCCGTCATCACCGATGACTACGTGGATATCGCCTTTGGTACGGGTGTCATGAAATGCACGCCGGCTCACGACCCAAATGACTTCCTTTTAGGAGAAAAATACCATCTTGAGCGTCCGGTGTGTCTGAATAAAGACGCGACGATGAACGAACTGGCCGGTAAATACCAAGGTCAAGACCGTTTCGTGTGCCGTAAAAACCTTGTCAAAGACATCGACGCCGAAGGTAACCTCGAAAAGATCGAACATATCGTCCACCCCGTGGGCCACAGCGAACGTAGCGGTGCGGTCGTGGAACCCTACTTATCCAAACAATGGTTCGTGAAGATGCGCCCGCTGGCCGAAAGTGCCCTCAAAGGCCAAGAAGGCGACGACAAAGTCACATTCTATCCGGAACGCTTCGACAAGACCTTCCGTCAATGGATGGAAAACGCCGAAGATTGGTGCATTTCCCGGCAACTCTGGTGGGGTCATCAAATCCCCGCGTATTACCATAAAGTGACCGGCGATGTGGTGGTGTCTGTCAATCCCCCGAAAGACATGGAAAACTATGTCCAAGATGACGACGTGTTGGATACTTGGTTCTCAAGTGCCCTGTGGCCGTTCTCAACTTTAGGTTGGCCACATAAGACCAAAGACCTGGAACGCTATTTCCCGCTCGACGCCATGGTCACCGGTTACGACATCATTTTCTTCTGGGTGTCGCGCATGATTTTCCAAAGCCGTGAATTCACCGGACAACGTCCCTTCAAGGATGTTTTGATCCATGGATTAATCCGTGATTCGCAAGGTCGCAAAATGTCCAAATCCCTTGGCAACGGTGTGGATCCCAACGACGTCATCGACGCCTATGGCGCGGATGCGCTCCGTTACTTCTTGACCACTAATTCCACGCCCGGACAAGATGCCCGCTACATGGAAGAAAAGATCGCGTCGTCCGCCAATTACCTCAATAAAATATGGAACGCCGCCCGTTACATCGAAGGCGTGCTTCCGAAAGATTTTAAGCCCGAAACTATTGCCATCGAGAAGCTCAATCCACTCGATAAATTCATCATGGCCCGACTTCACGAAACCATCGATCAAGTCACGGTCAATATGGACAAATACGAGTTCGGCATGGCTTCAAGTTTCCTTTACAATTTCGTCTACGACGACTTCTGTTCGTGGTATCTTGAAATGAGCAAAGTCACCCTTCAAGGCGACGATGAAGACGCCAAGAAAACGACGCATCAAGTATTATATACTTGTCTCAAAGCCATCCTTGGCATGATCGGTCCGTTCACCCCGTTCATCGCCGAAGAACTCTATCTCCATTTACCCGCGCATGGCGAGAGCTTGATGCTTGAAGCGTTCCCGAAAGCGTCCAGTCTCTATCAAGACAAAGCCGCGATCGAAGAAGTGAGCCTGGTATTCGACCTCATCCGTAGTGTCCGTTCGTACAAAGTCGATAACCAACTCGCCCCCAACCAACCGGTCACGCTTTACTTTGTCACCAAGGAAAAAGCCAAGCTCGAAAAGTACTTGCCGTATTTATCCCGCTTCACCTTTGCCAAAGAAATCGTCATCCAAGATTCCCATAAGGGCATTGAGTCGCATAACGTGGTCCTCTTCCCCAGTGTGGAAATGATCATCGTCGATGCCACTGATAAGGCCACCGTGATTGCGAAGTTGGATGCCGAAATCAAAGTCTTGGAAAGCGAAGTCGCCCGCGGACAAGGGATGCTCAGCAACCCAAACTTCGTGAACAAAGCGCCCGAAGCTAAAATCGCCCTCGAAAAAGACAAGTTGGCCAAGAACATGGAGCAACTCGCCACGGTCAAAGCCAAACGCGCAAAACTCTAAAAATCACTACCGAGACAGGATAAAAAATCATCGAACCTCTCTATTACCTTGATAGGGAGGTTTTTTTATGATCAAACTCACCAATTTGGAAATGTCGACGCTCGTCGGCGGAGAAGCCATCACTTTAGCGGCGGTCATGGCGATTCTAGTCATTGCCATCGCTGCGGTGGTCGTCTATCGCCTGTTCATGTCCTCGGAAGGAAGCGCCCAAATTCCCGGCGGCTTCAAGTTCACCTGGGAATGAGCCGCATCGTCGATTTGCCACCCGACGAAAGACCTAGGGAAAAAGCCGTCAAATACGGCATCGTTTCGCTCTCGAATGCGGAGGTGTTGGCGCTCATCATCGGCAGTGGGGTCCAACACCTTTCCGCGATCGATATCGGAAACGATTTGCTGACCCAATTCAAAGGCTTTCAAGGACTTGTCGGCGTGAGCTATCAAAACTTACTCAAACAAAAGGGTTTAAAACAAGGAAACGCGTTGCGTTTGCTCGCTGCTTTCGAACTCGTCAAACGGGTGGAAAAAGCGACGTCGGAAACCGATGGCTTTTATCACTCCTCATCGGAGATTTTCCAAAAGTACAAAACCGATTTTTCCAGTGCTCCACAGGAGATGCTTTTGGTGATCATGATGAACCGTCAAAACCGGGTTCTTAAAGAAGAGATTATTTACCGCGGTTCGGTGTCCTCGATGATGGTGTCTTCGCGTGAAATTTTCGTACGCCTTTTCGTCAACGAAACCGTCCGTTTTGTTTTGGTGCATAACCATCCCGGCGGTTTCTGCGAACCTTCCAAAGAAGATATCGCTGCGACCATCACCCTCAAAAAGGAAGCCACTCGGCTAGGACTTCACCTCATCGATCACATCGTGATAGCGAACCACGAATATTATTCGATGGCCGAACACAAACTGCTTTAAAAATGGTAGAATGAAGTGCTCTTTTAGGGAAAATTTGCCCCGAAAGAAATAAAAATTGACTATGTAAATAACATATGTTATATTACATGCGTTGTCGCCTCACAAGCTGCAACCGCCTAAACCAGGTAACTAACAAATCGCAAGATTGACCTCGCTAGCGAGTCTAAGTGAAATCTAAACAGGAGGTGCACTATGTACGCAATCATCGAAACCGGCGGAAAACAAATCAAAGTGGAGGTCGGCCAAAAAATCTATGTTGAAAAACTAGAAGCTAAGGCTGGCGAAAAATTCACATTTGATAAAGTTCTCCTCGTTAGCGGCGCGACCGCTAAAGTCGGAGCTCCTTACGTCACTGGCGCGACAGTCGTCGCCCAAGTCGAAAAGCAAGGACTCAGCCGCAAGATTCGGGTATTCAAATACCGGAATAAGACCAATGAACGCAAGACGATTGGCCATCGCCAACCGTATACATGCTTGGTCATCGAAGCCATCAACGGATAAGACCATGATCAAGGTTACGTTTGTCTCGCAAAAAGAAGCCTTTGTTTCTCTCACGGTGGAAGGGCATGCCCAATACGCCAAAAAGGGTGAAGACCTCGTTTGCGCCGGCGTCAGCGCCGTCAGCATCGGCGGACTCAACGCGCTTGAGAATCCCGACGCCTTCGACATTGAAGTCACGGATGCCTTGATAACTGTTAAAGCTAGAACTTCTATTTCCAATCATGACGCGATTGTCCTCCATACGATCCTCGAACAACTCGAGAGCATCGAAGAGAGCTATCCCGCTTACGTCAAAGTCTCAAAATCAAACTGAAAGGATGTGGACATCGATGAAGATGTTTAAACTCGATCTACAACTCTTTGCTTCTAAGAAGGGCGTCGGTTCAACCCGCAACGGCCGTGATTCGGCCGGACGTCGTCTTGGCTGCAAGGTCGGAGATGGTCAATTCGCTACCGCGGGTTCGATTATTTACCGGCAACGCGGAACCAAAGTTTATCCCGGAAATAATACCCAAAAGGGCGGAGATGACACGATCTTCGCTACGAAAGACGGAATCGTCAAATTCGAACGTTGGGGCAAAACCCGGACGCGCGTGAGCGTCTACGAAGTCGTCGAATCTGCCGAATAAGGCATTAAGACCACTCATGTAGTGGTCTTTTTTTTATATCTTTTGTATAATCATAACGAAGGGTGTGATCCCAATGAAACGTGTTTCCATCGTCGTCCCGATGTACAACGAAGAAGAGATGATTCCCGTCTTTTTTTCCACGATTGACAAAGTCATCGCTGGACTACCGAACTATGAATTTGAATTGGTCGTCGTCAACGACGGCAGCCGCGATAAAACGCTAAGTCTGCTTCTCGAAGCGCAAAAGAGCCATCCTCATTTGGTGGTGGTCGCGCTTTCGCGTAATTTCGGCCATGAACCCGCCGTCTGTGCCGGTCTTAAAACCGCCACTGGAGACGCCATCATCCCGATGGATGCCGACTTACAAGATCCCCCTGAAATCATCGGCAAACTGCTCGAAAAATTCGAAGAAGGGTATGAAGTCGTCAATGCCCGGAGAGCGTCCCGCAAAGAAGACTCCTTCATGAAACGCTATACCGCCGGAAAGTTCTATGAACTTTGTGGTAAATTGTCCGGAAAGATTAAAGTTCCTTCTAACGTCGGCCATTTCCGTCTCATTTCCCGCCGCGTCTGTGACGAAGTGAACGCCTTAACCGAAAAGAACCGCGTCTTCCGCGTCCAAGTCCCGTATGTGGGGCATAAGACGACCGAAGTCTTGTTCAACCGTGCAGCCCGCGCCAAAGGCACAACCCATTACAACTACAAATCGATGTTCAAGCTTGCTTTCGATGCCATCGTGGCGTCCAGCGTCGAACCTCTGGGTTGGCCCTTAAAATGGACGATCGCCTCAACCCTTAAAACCGGTTTATCGGTGGTCACCGAACTCGTCTTCTTCATTCTCTATCTCACCGGGGTCTTTACCGGTATCTCCCTATTAGCCTTTGGCATTTGGCTCATCATCAACGTGATCTTTGCCTTTGGTACGTTCATCCTTGCCGTCTTAGCGATTTACGGAATGTATCTCGCCCGCATTACGTTAGAAACGCAAAACCGCCCCTTTGTGATTATCGATAAAGTCTATTCTGCCGGAGGTCATTAATCATGTTCATTGATCGCGCGAAAGTCGAAGTCCGCGCCGGAAACGGTGGCAACGGTGCCATCGCCTTCTTAACGGAAAAATATGTTGCCCGCGGAGGTCCTGCGGGAGGTAACGGAGGCCGTGGCGGCTCCATCATTTTTACCGCTACCAAAACAGTCACGACATTAATCAATTTCCGCCACAGCAAAGTCATCCAAGCCGCCGACGGCGGTAAGGGCGGCAATAAGAATATGTATGGCCGCGGGGCCGAAGACGTCCACGTCGAAGTACCCATCGGCACGGTCATTTATACCGAACCCGGTCATGTTTTCTTATGCGACTTAGCCAAAGACGGTGCCTCTTTCGTCGTCGCTAAAGGCGGTCGCGGAGGCCGTGGCAACGCGTGCTTCAAAAGCTCTGTCAACCGCACCCCGAAGATTGCCGAAAACGGCGTCCCCGGCGAACGTAAAAAAATCACCCTTGAACTCAAACTCCTCGCCGATGTCGGCTTGGTGGGTTTCCCCAGCGTCGGCAAGAGCACGCTTTTAAGCGTCATTTCGTCCGCGCGTCCCGAAATCGGAGAATATGCGTTCACGACCTTAGTGCCCAACCTCGGCATGGTTTATTTACCTGACGGCCGTAGTTTCGTCGCCGCGGATTTACCCGGATTGATCGAAGGGGCTCACCTCGGCAAAGGTTTAGGACTTCAATTCTTACGCCACATCGAACGCTGCCGCGTCATCCTCCATATCATTGATATGTCGACCGACCGCGATCCTTATGACGATTATCAAAAAATCAGAGCCGAACTCAAGGCCTATGGTTTTGGCTTGGATAAACGCCCGACGCTCATCGTCGCTAGCAAAATGGACGAAGACATCGCCGCGACCAAACTCAAAGAACTCCGTAAACATTTACGGGGTAAGAAAATTTATCCGTTCTCTTCCTTGACCCATGAAGGCGTCAACGAACTGCTTTATAAAGCCGCGGATATCCTCGATGTCACCTCCCCGTTCCCGCTCGAAGGCGAACAAGAAGCCGAACAAGGCCTCAAAGTCTACGAAGCCGAAGCGGTGGCCAAGGACATCTTCCAAATCGTCAAAAAAGATGCCCATACCTTCGTCATTCAAGGCGAACGCATCGAAAAGACCTACCGCATGATCAATATTTCCACCGACGAAGGCATGCTCAAACTCATTACCTACTTACGGAAAGTGGGCGTGGATGCCGAACTCCGTGCTCGGGGTGCCCAAGACGGCGATACCGTCATCCTCGTCGATTTCGAATTCGAATATATTTCCTAAGGAGGTTCCTTATGAAACTCGAAAGTTATTTGAAAGTCATCGAAAAATTCCTGAAAGACAAACTCCACGACACCCATATGGACGGTTATGTCCTGGGGCTTAGCGGAGGCGTCGATTCGGCCCTTGTCGCCGGCATCGCCAAAGCCGCGGTGGGCAAGGAAAAACTCTTTTGTCTGCTCATGCCGTGCCATTCCCAGCCCATTGATTTACAACTGGCCGAAGAATTAGCCCATAAATTCGATATTCCCTACGCCGTTGTCGATTTATCTTCCACTTATGACACGATGGTGGCCGAAATTGAAAAGAAAGCCAAAGTCAGCGGCAAACCGCTCGATCATTTGGCCCATATCAATATGAAAGTGCGTTTACGCATGGTCACCCTTTATGCCTTTGCCCAAGCCCGAAAAGCGTTGGTTTTAGGCACCGATAACTGGGACGAAAGTTTCACCGGTTACTTCACCAAATACGGCGATGGCGGCGTTGACCTTCTGCCGATCGTTTCTTTAACCAAAGCCGAAGTCCGCGAAGGCGCCCGTTATTACGGCGTCACCGAAGCCATCATTACGCGTGCTCCGACCGCCGGTTTATTCGACGGCCAAACCGATGAAGGCGAAATGCGGGTCACTTATGATGAGTTGGACTCCTATTTATTAGGTGGGAAGCTTCCTAGCGAAAAAGTCGAACGCATCGAGTATTTACATCGGGTGAGCGCCCATAAGCGCGACCCCTTACCTCGTCCCGAACCGTTTGTAAGAGATCATAAATAATGAATCCAAGAACAAAGGAAACGGAAAAAGAATCGGTGGATGCCACGATTGTCGCATCCCTCTTCACGGCGTTTATCACACTAGTGATCGTCATTCTTTTCTTCATCCTTTATCGATAGGAGGCTCTATGTACTATTACCTCAAAGGCACATTAGCGGAAATCTCCAGCGGGGGCGTCGTGATCGATGTCAACGGTGTCGGATATTTCGTCTCGGTCTCACACCTTGAAGATTATACCCAAGGGGAATCGTTAACCCTCTATACCTACCTCGTCGTCCGTGAAGACGAACAATTCCTCGTCGGTTTCCGTGACCGCGAAGAAAAAGACGTGTTCCGGCAACTGATCTCCGTCAAAGGCATCGGCCCGAGAACGGCGCTCAACGCATTATCCGCAGTACGTCCCGCCGATTTAGTCCGGGCGATTGCCGCCAATAACGTCACCTTCTTAAAGAAACTGCCCGGCATCGGTGCCAAAGCCGCCGCCCAAATCATCCTCGACCTCAAAGGCCAACTTTCGGATGGATCAAAGGGCAACCCCGAACAATACGACGAAGTCCGCGAAGCCTTGAAAGGCTTAGGCTTCCGCGTCGCCGAAATCGACCGCGTGTTAGCCACGATCAACGAAGTCAATGCCACCAGCGAAGACATTCTCCGCTTAGCGTTAGCCAAATTAAGGAAGTGATATCTTGACCCGTTTACTCGACGCCTCCAAAGGCAAAGAAGACGCCGCCGAGATCACGCTTCGTCCCCAAAGTTTGGACGAATATGTCGGCCAAAGCGACTTAAAAAAGAACCTGCGCGTCTTTATCGGCGCGGCCTTACATCGTGACGAAACCCTCGATCACGTCTTACTTTATGGTCCTCCCGGACTGGGAAAAACCACGCTGGCCCACGTCATCGCCAACGAAATGCACGGCACGATCAAAGTCATCAACGGCCCGTCCGTTGAAAAGACCGGCGATTTAGCCGCCATTTTGTCTGCGCTGGAACCCGGCGATGTCTTATTCATCGATGAAATTCACCGTCTTCCGCGCGTCGTCGAAGAAGTCCTTTACGGCGCCATGGAAGATTTCAAATTGACCGTCCTTGTTTCCAAAGAAGGCGGCACCAAAAACTTATCCATTCCGTTACCGCCGTTTACCTTGGTCGGAGCGACCACCCGCGCCGGCGATTTATCGTCCCCGTTACGGGCCCGTTTCGGCATCACCGAAAAGATCAACTTCTACTCGGTCGCCGAGATTGAAAGCATCGTCCGCCGAACCGCCAAAGTATTCGGCACCCAAATCGAAGAAAAAGCGGTGCAGGAAATCGCCAAACGGAGCCGTGGCACCCCGCGGATCGCCAACCGCCTGTTCCGCCGCGTCCGCGATTTCGCCAACTTCGAAGGCAAAGACGAAATTGCGTATGAAGATGCCACCAAAGCCCTCGACGCATTGAAGGTCGACAGCCTCGGTCTCGACGATGTCGATATCCGTTATATGCTCGGTATCATCGATCGTTTCCATGGTGGACCGGTGGGCTTGGATGCCCTCGCTGCCGCCATCGGCGAAGAGATCATGAACCTCGAAGATGTCTACGAACCCTACCTCCTCCAGCTGGGCTTCATCAACCGTACGCCCAGAGGCCGCGTGGTTACTGAATTAGCCTATCGCCACCTCAAACGCAACCATCAAGAAAAGTTGCTCTAAAGCGTTAAGTCAAACCTAAGTCCCAAAAGCCCTTGCCGATGGGACTTTTTTATCGAGGTTTTATTGCTTTACTTTTTTAAAAGTAGTAAAGTAGTAAAGCAAGTTATTTTTCAACTGAGCACCCGTACCGGGGCAAGTGAAAAAAAGGGCCAAAAAAAGGACCTACCCGGTCACCCATAATCCACATTCGGAGGTATCACCCATGCGTCGTCTTATCGCCTACTTGACTCTTGCCGCAGCCGTTGTTCTCGGCATCGCCTTCAATCTTTCCAGCGTTGTGACCAGTTCCAACGTCAACTGGGAATTCTCCAACGGCAAACAATTCGTTTACCGCATTTCCGACAAAGAAGATGAAACCGCTGTCTTACCCGATGGCACCGTCGATGACATCGCGAACACGATGATCGACCGTCTCGAAACGGCCAATGTCAGCAAATACGACGTCGAAACCGAAGGTGAAAACCAAGTTCGCGTCACGCTTGCGGAAGACACCGCGACGTCCTATGCGCGCCTCAAACAATACTTAGGCTTTGATGGCGAATTCTCCATCTGCACGACCAAGGATACCTGCATGGTCGGCGACGAAGTCTTTGAAGGTTCGACCGCCCGTATCGAATACAAAGGTCAATACCCGATCGTCGTCATCCCCTTAAGCGAACCCACCAAGTTCACCGAACAAATCATCGCCGAAGCCCAAGAAATCCAAGGCGATACGGAAACCGATAGCGGTGAATACGATAACGCTACCGAAACCAGCACGACCCAAGATGCGATGATTCTTCTTTGGGCCAACAAGACCGAAAGCGATACCTACGAAGCTTCGCAAGAAGACAGCGATGTCGCCGCCAAGATCATCATTTCCCTCGATTACACCCGCATTTGGTACGATGAAGACCGCACGGAAATTGCCGCTGCCATCTCTCCGGCCACTTACGGAACTGCCGATGAATCCAACGTCTTCCCCGTCAGCGCCGTCGAACAAGCCAACGCTGCGGCTCACCATTATGTCAACTTATTCAATGCCAGCTCGCTTGATTACAAAGTAGAATTCCTCTTTGATGTCACCGTTGACGCCAGCATTGAAAGCTTACTCTCGTTTGGTTTACATGCCTCGATTGCCTGGTCCAGCACCGTCATCGCGACCTTGATCGGTCTATTGATTCTCTTCGCCGGCATCGTCGTTTTCTACCGATTGAGCGGTGTCTCCGCGATTGTCACGACGTCTGCGGCCCTCTTCTTGACCCTCTTGGTTTATAACCTCGTCGGCATGGAAATCACCGGCGCCACGTTGATTGGTGCGGTGGCCGTCATCGCCATGACCATGGCCAGTGCGGTTCTCTACTTCAGCAAACTCAAAAACGAACTTTACAAAGGCCGTTCACTCAAGAAAGCCAACGCCGAAGCGTCCAAAAAGAGCTTCTGGCCGACCTTGGATATTTCCATCGTTGCCTTCTTGTTCGGTCTTGGTTCTTACTTCCTCGGCGGACCGTTAGTCCAAGCCTTCTCGGTCTTCCTGATCTTCGGTGCCGTTGCCAATGCCATCGTCGTCCTCTTCGGACTTAAAGGCATGATGTGGCTCCTCACCAATACGACTTCGCTTCAAGGCAAAGTCCAAACCTTCGGTGTCGATCCCGCCAAAGTTCCCAACGCGATGAGCGAAGAAAAACAAATCTACTTCGGCCGTTTCGCCGAAAAAGACTTCACCAAGAAAGCCCCGCGCGTCGGTCTTATCTCTGGTGTATTTGCCGCGGCCGGTGTCGCCATGATGCTGATCTTCGGACTCACCTCCGGCTCCGTGTTTGCTTCACAAAATGAAGACCTCGGTACCCGCATTTATTTCCAAACCATGTCTGAACGTTCGGATATCGATTCCACCCAATACGTCGAAGACAACATTCTCGATTTCATCACCATCGACGGTGAAGCCTTACCCTACGAAGCGGTGACGCTCCACGAAATGACCAAAAAGGTCGAAGAAGTCGATGTCGAATACCGTTTCTATGTCGTCGAAATCGCCGAAACCATCGATCTCGAAGCCGCCAATGCGTCTTACGTCAACGGTGCAACCACCTATGACGGAACCTTGCTCGCCGTGCTTCAAGATGTCGTCACCGGCATCGATAACGACTCCGATGTGTCGTCTGTCTCCGTCCATGCCGTGGCTAGCGTAGTCAATCAACCGAGCGCCGCGAAAGTCTCCTTGGCTGTCCTCCTCGGTATGGCCATGGCTGCCTTCTATATCTTCTTACGTTACCGTCTCTCGCGTGGCGTTGCCGCATTAGCCATCAGCGTCCTCTCGAGCTTCCTCACGTTAGCCTTCTTCGCGATCACCCGCATTCCCACGACCGCGCCGATCACCTTATCGGTCTTGCTCGTCGGATTCTTCGCCCTCGTGATTTCGCTGCTTGTCTTTAATAAAGAAAGAGAATTATTCCAAGACGCCAAAGAAACCGATAAGAAAGCCATCATTGCTTACGGCGTCAAAGCCGTCGGTACGATTGCGACTCCGCTATTGGTTCTCACCTTCTTAGTCGGCTACATCGGCATCAACTTCTTCGGCTTTGGTCCCAGCGCCTACGCGCTCACCTTCGCTGCGGTGGCTTTAGGGGTTTGCTTAAGTGCCCTGTTCGTCACCTCCATCTTGATTCCGACCGCGAACAGCTTAGAAAAACTCTTCGCCCGTTTCAATGTCTCTAACAAACTTCCCAGAAGCGCTCGCGCCAGAGCCCGCCAAGAAAAAGCGGCGAGCAAAAACAAATCGGCCGAACCCCAAGAAGCCGTCTTCATCGGGATTAACGACTAGACTGCTTCGGCAGTCTTTTCTTTTTCAGGAGTACTCATGGATTTTTTGCAACGTCTCTTAGATCACTACCAAATGTCGGAAAGCGACTACCAAGCGTGGACGCGTCCTTTGACCTTGCTCGATATTCCTTCGCCCACCATCTTTGATGACCTCGATAAAGCGGTGGCCCGCATCAAAAAAGCCATCGATGGCAACGAGAAAATCGTCATTTACGGCGATTACGACTGCGACGGCGTGATGTCCACGTCAATCATGGTCAAAACCTTCGCTCTTTTAGGCGTCAATGTCGGCTACTACTTACCCAGCCGGTACCTCGACGGATATGGACTTAATGTCACAAAAACCAAAGAAATGGCCGAGAAAGGTTACTCCTTAATCATCACGGTCGATAACGGAATTAGTGCTTTCGACGCGATCAATCTCGCCAATGAACTTGGCATTGACGTCATCGTCACCGATCACCATGAAGCGTTACCGACATTACCCTCGGCGTACGCCATCATGCACCCCGTCATTAAAAGCAAAGTTCCGTCCTATTCCTGCGGAGCCTATGTCGCGTTCATGTTATCGATTGCCCTCTTAGGTCGCATCGATGACTATTTACTCAGTCTCGCCGGAATCGCCACGATCAGCGACATGATGCCGCTTTCGGGGGTCAACCGCGACGTCGTCCGTTTGGCCATCGAGACCATCAACAGGAATAAATACCCGCAACTGAGCGTGCTTTCGGAAAACGCCGAAATCGATGAGAAAGTCATCGGCATGGCGATTGCCCCGAAAATCAATGCGGTGGGACGGATGGTCGAAAATAACACCATCAACCGCCTCGTCAAATTCTTCATCAGCCAAGACGCTGCCGAAATCAATGAACTTGCGGGTTGGTTGAGCGCGATTAACCTTGAACGGCGTAGCCTCATGAAAGAAGCTTCGCAAAACCACGCCGACGTTGTGACAGAAGAACCGGCCATCGTGCTTTTGACCGCGGAAAAAGAAGGTCTCATCGGACTTTTAGCCAATCGTCTGCTCAACCTTCACCATAAACCGATTGTGGTCTTTACCCAATCGCTTGATAATCCCGAACTGCTCAAGGGCAGCGCTCGAAGCGAAGAAGGATTTAACATCGCCAAAGCGTTCCAAAGCCTTGAACGTTTCATGCAAACATCCGGCGGTCACGGCCTTGCCGGTGGCTTAAGCATCCGCAAGCAAGACTTCGCGGAATTTAAAGCGGCCTTCCTTGAACTCGCCAAAGCCTATCCCATCGAAAAGAAACAACCCAAAACCCTAGAAATCTCACTGACCGATGTCACGTGGGAACACTACGCGTTGATTCGTTCTTTATCCCCGTTTGGACAAGAATTCCCCGCACCGAAATTCCTCCTCAAAGGACTCAAAACCGCGACATTCTCGTATCTATCGATGGACCATCACATATCCACCAATATCGGCATGGATACGCGCTTATTGGGCTTCAATTTCCCCAAAAAAGACGTCAGCGAATACAAGTATGTCGACCTCGTCGGCGAGTTGGAAACCAACGTCTTCAAAGGCCGTAAATACCTGAACTTCCGAATCGGCACTTTGACCCGTTCCGAACGCTAGTTTCCAAAGCCTAAACCCGAAGCATATTTAATATGCTTTTAGACATGAATAAGATATAATTAAAAGCAATCGAGGTAAGCCCATGGACTTAAAAAACTACATTATTGATGTCAACGATTTCCCCCAAAAAGGCATCATTTTCCGTGATATCACGCCCTTAATCGCCAGTGGCGAAGCCTACAAGTATGCCTGCGACGAACTTTCAGCGTTTGCCAAAAGCAAGAAAGCCGAAGTCATCGTCGGCCCGGAATCCCGCGGCTTTTTCTTCGGTTGCCCGGTCGCCATCGAACTCGGTATCGGCTTCGTGCCCGCGCGCAAAGCCTATAAATTACCGCGTGCCGTGTTCAGCGAAAACTATGACCTGGAATATGGCCAAGATGCGGTGCAAATTCACCAAGACGCCCTCAAACGCGGCCAACGCGTGGTCATCATCGATGATCTGCTCGCTACCGGCGGAACCTTGGATGCCGTCATCCGTTTGGTCACCAAGGCCGGCGCCAAAGTCGTCGGTATCGGCTTCGTCGTCGAACTCAAAGATCTCAACGGCCGCCAACGCTTCTCCAAATACGATATCCATTCTTTAGTCACGTACTAGAGGTACTTTTATGAGCGAAGAAACCGCAACACTCTCTCCCTTAGGTCAAAAGCTTCATACTTTTGCGGAAGTGCAAGAGGTCTTTTTCGCGTATATCACCACCCCCGAAGACCGCGATCTTATTAAACGCGCTTACGACTTTGCCAATGAAAAACACGCCGGCGTCTTACGTAAAAGCGGCGAACCCTATATCCATCACCTGATCGAAGTGGCCTATATTTTAGCCACCCTTCATGCCGGACCTGCGACCATCACCGCGGGCTTTTTGCACGATGTGGTCGAAGATACCGACGTTACCTTAGAGGACATCACGCGGATGTTCGGCGGCGACGTGGCGATGATCGTCGACTCCGTCACCAAAATCCAACAATTGAAACTGTCGCACCGGAAAAACGAAGACTTCGTCGCCGAAGACCATCGTAAAATCTTCCTTGGTATGGCCAAAGATATCCGGGTCATTCTTGTTAAATTAGCCGACCGTCTCCACAACATGCGCACGCTCTCGTCCTTAAGCCATGAACGGCAAATGGCGCTGTCTAAAGAGACCCTCGAAGTGTTTGCTCCGATTGCCCACCGTTTAGGTATGTTCAAGGTGAAAAGCGAACTTGAAGATATCTGTATTTCCTACCTCGAACCGGAGAAGTATTCCGAGATTGTCGATGCCCTCGATAAGAAGAGCCGGAACTTGCAACGTTCGCTCAACGAACTCAAGAAGCGGATTGCCGATATCGTTTTCGACGCCAAAATCCCGTTTGAACTTGAATCGCGTGTTAAAGGCATCTACTCGATTTACAAGAAAATCTATGAAAAAGGCCACAATTTCGATGAAATTTACGATATTATGGCGCTTCGTATCATTACCGACAACGTGACCCACTGTTACGAAATTTTGGGTCTTGTCCACGCTACCTATAAGCCCATCCCGGGCCGTTTCAAAGACTACATCGCGATGCCCAAACCCAACATGTATCAATCCCTGCATACGACCATCGTTTCAGGTGACGGACAAATCTATGAAGTCCAAATCCGAACCAAGGAAATGGATGAGATTGCCGAAACCGGCGTTGCGGCGCACTGGGCTTACAAAGAAGGCAAAAACTACAACCCGCAACGGGAACAAAAAGAAATCGAAGACCAACTCGTGTGGTTCCGCGAATTCATCAATATCGGCGGCGAAACCGATACTGCCAGAGAATACATGGACTCGTTGACCACGGATATTTTCCATGCCAACGTCTATGTCTTCACCCCGAAAGGCAAAGTCGTCGAACTTCCGACCGGCTCAACGCCTTTGGACTTTGCGTACCGCATCCATACCGGCGTCGGCGATTCGGCGGTCGGTGCGGTGGTCAACGGAATTCTGGTTCCTTTGCACACCATTTTGTCGACCGGCGACGTGGTCGAAATCAAGACCAGCAAAACCTCCCTCGGCCCTAACGAAGGATGGCTTAAAATCGTCCAAACGACCGCAGCCAAAAACCATATCCGCAAGTTCTTACAAAAGAAGAACGCCGACCTCGTCAAAGATGAACGCGTGGCCAAAGGAAAAGCAAGCGCCATCGATGCTTTCCGCGATCGCGGTTTAAATGAAAATGAGATGGCGGAAGCCCTCAACAACCCCAGAGTTTTCTCCCAATACGGCGTGGAATCTCTGGAAGAACTTTACATTGCATTTGCGTCAAGAAACCCACTTCCGAGTGCGGTCATCGACTTCTTAAATATCAAGAAAAAAATCAGCCTCAGCTCCATCAAACCCACTGGCAAGACACCCGTGCTTGACGGACATACCCCGATTTATGTCAAAAACGCCGGCAAAGTAGCCATCGCCTTAGGTTCTTGCTGCACCCCGATTCCGGGCGATGACATCGTCGGTTACATCACCAAAGGCAAAGGCATCACCGTCCATCGCGTGACCTGCCCCAACATCCGCCACGAACGGAACCGCCTCGTGGACGTGTTTTGGAATAGCCATCTTGACCTTTCCACCTATCCCGTCGACGTCGCCATCGAAGCGGTCGACCGTGCCAACCTTCTCATCGATATCATGGGCATTTTCTCACAACAAAAAGTCGTCTTAAGTGCAATCAACGCCCGCTTACACCAAGCCAACATGACTTCAACCATCACTGCGACGATCCTGGTCAGCGATGCCAAACGGCTCCATGATATTTTCAACATCCTGCTGAACATCACCGGGGTGTATGAAGTCAACCGCGTAATCCACTAGGAATTCGCTTTCAAGGCCGTAACAAATTGACATTTATAGTCTTATTTGACTATAATCTAATTACCGTTGAAGCAGAGGATCCCCCTCTTCCAATCTAGCGAGAGCATACGTGGTGAAAGGGCTCATGGAATGGGAACGATTTGACACTGCTGAGGATCGATTCTTAGGTGAATCCGTAAGCGCGTCGTTACCGCCAGCAAGGGCGTCAAGATATCTTGACGAACTAAGGTGGTACCGCGATCATTCGTCCTTAGAAGTGGTCGCTTTTTATTTTTTAGGAGGAAAACCATGGAAATCAATTTACCCAAAGGCACACACGACGTCATCCTTGACGAAGCCCGTGCTTATGACCGTATCGAAACCGTCTTTAAGGCGGCCGCCGATTTATACGGCTTTAATGAAATGCGCACCCCGGTGATCGAACATACCGAGCTTTTTGTGCGTAGCGTCGGTGATAGTAGCGATATCGTCCGCAAAGAGATGTATACCTTTAAAGACAAAGGTGACCGCTCGATCACGCTCCGTCCGGAGTTAACCGCCGGCATCATGCGGAGCATCGTCAATAACAAACTTTATGCCACCCAGGACCTGCCTTTGAAGGCTTATTACGTGGGTCCGGCTTTCCGCTACGAACGTCCCCAACTCGGACGGTATCGCCAATTCAATCAATTCGGCGTCGAAGCGGTGGGTGTGACTTCTCCCTATAGCGATGCCGAAGTCATCATGCTCGGCTTCAATGCCCTGAAGATGCTTGGCTTTGAAGACATCACCTTGAAAATCAACACCCTCGGCGACGAAGCGTCCCGTAACAATTACCGTGTGGCCTTGAAAGAATACTTTGCGCATCACCTCGAAGGCATGTGCGAAGACTGCAAGGTCCGCTACGAAGTCAATCCCTTAAGAATCCTCGACTGCAAAGTCCCCGAAGATCAAAAAATCGTCGAAGGCGCGCCGAAAATGAGCAATTATCTCTCACCGGAAGCCAAAGATCGTTTCGATGCCATCTTAGCCTTACTCGATGCCTTCTCGGTTCCCTACGAAATCGATGAAAACCTCGTCCGCGGCTTGGATTACTACTCTCACGTCGTGTTTGAATATCACTACACCACGAAAAAGGGCGTCAATGTCGGCGCCATGGGAGCCGGCGGTCACTACGATAACCTGATCTCCGATTTAGGCGGTCCCGCTTTAAGCGGTGTGGGCTTTGCCTGCGGCATCGAACGCGTCTATGCCCTCTTAAAAGACGACGAACTGCTCGTCGATACCAAGGAAACCACCGATTTCTACGTCATGCCCATGGGCGAAGAGGCCTTACAAGACGGCTTCATGGTCGGCGCGGCCTTACGCGCTGCGGGTTACCGCACCGAAGTCTGCCTCGAAAACAAAAACTTCAAAACGATGTTCAAACGGGCCGAACGTAAAGGCAGCCGCTTTGCCATCATCATCGGCGACGACGAAATCAAGACCGAAACGGTCACCATGAAGAACATGGCAACCCAAGAACAATTCAAAGTCGCCTATGGCGATTTAATTGCCAAAGCCGACGAACTCTTCGATTTAGAAGACGAAGAACATCATCACCATCACGAGGAATAATTTATGGAAAGAACGCATTTTAACGGAACATTAACTAAAGAAAACATCGGCCAAGACGTCGTTTTGGTCGGTTGGGTCAGCAAATGGCGGAACTTAGGCTCCCTCCTTTTCATCGACCTTCGCGACCGCTCCGGCATCATCCAAGTGGTGGTCCGCCGCGCCTCCGAGAATAACGATCCCAGCTTCCAAGCCCCCGAATGCCCCGACGTCCGTAACGAATACGTCGTTCAAGTGTTCGGCAAGGTCGAAGCCAAGGCCGTCGAAAACAAAGCCCTTAAGACCGGCGCCATCGAAGTCGTCGCCAGCAAAGTCGTCTTGATCAACAAAGCGCAAACCACGCCCTTGATCATCGATGATGAAACCGACGCCCTCGAAGATGTCCGTCTCAAATACCGCTACCTCGACTTACGTCGCCCGGTCATGCAAGAACGCTTGATTACGCGTGCCAAAATCGTCAAAGCATTCCACGAATATCTCGATGAAAACGGCTTTTTGGAAATCGAAACCCCGTTATTGACGCTCTCGACGCCCGGTGGTGCCCGTGACTTTTTGGTGCCCAGCCGTGTCCATCCCGGACATTTCTATGCCTTACCGCAATCTCCGCAAATCTTCAAACAATTGTTTATGATCGGCGGACTCGAACGTTATTACCAAATCGCCCGTTGCTTCCGCGATGAAGACTTACGTGCCGACCGTCAACCCGACTTTACCCAAGTCGATATCGAAATGTCGTTCTTGGACCAAGACCAAGTGCTAACCCTTATGGAAGGCGCTTTAGCCAAAGTCTTCAAGACCGTCAAAGGCATCGATCTGAAGCTTCCTTTACGCCGCTTGGAATATTTAGAAGCGGTCAACCGTTACGGATCGGATAAACCCGATACCCGCTATGGTTTTGAACTCCAAGATGTCCATCCGTTATTCACGGAAAGTGCGTTCGAAGCGTTCAAAACGGCCTCCAGCATCAAAGCCGTGGTCGTTCCCGGCATCGCCAAAGCCACCAGCCGCAAAGTGCTCGATGAACTCAACCTCATCGCCCGCAAATACCATTTGAAAGGCGTCACGCCCTTAAAAGTCGAAGGTGGCGTGCTCACCGGTTCGTTCACCAAGTTCCTCTCGGAAAAAGAAACTCAAGGTTTATTTAAGGCCTTATCTCTTAAAGAAGATGACCTTGTCATCCTCGCCGGCGGAAGCGATAACACCGATGTCTGCTTCGCTTTAGGCGCTATCCGTATCTACTTTGCTAAGTCGCTCAACCTCATCAAACCCAACACGTTTGACTTACTTTGGGTCGTGCATTTCCCGTTATTCGAAATCAACGATGCGGGAAAACTCGTCAGTGCGCACCATCAATTTACCCGTCCGTGCCAAGAAGATTTGCCGTTATTGGACAGCGATCCCATCAAAGTCTTCGCCCAAGCATTCGATATCGTCATTAACGGTTACGAAGCCGGCGGTGGTTCGATGCGTATTTACGACCACGATGTCCAATACAAGATTTTCGAAGTCCTCGGCATGAGCGAAGAAGACATCAAAAAGCAATTCGGCTTCTTCATCGACGCCTTCAACTATGGCACCCCGCCCCATGGCGGACTTGCCTTCGGCCTCGACCGTTTAGCGATGATCTTATCCGGAACGGATAACATCCGCGACGTCATCGCGTTCCCGAAAAACCTGGCCTCGGTGTGTCCGTTGACCAAAGCCCCCGGTACGGTGGAACCCAAACAAACCGAAGAACTCTCGATTGCCATTACCAAGATGGAAAAAGACTCCTAGGAGGAATTATGAATATCGATCAATTATCCATTGCCGCCATCCGTTCCATGTGTATTGATGGAACCAACGCCGCCAAATCCGGTCACCCCGGAATGCCTTTAGGCAGCGCGCCGATTCTTTATACCCTTTATACCCGTCACTTAGTCAGCGATCCCAAACATCCCGAATGGATCAACCGCGACCGCTTCGTCTTAAGCGCGGGCCACGCCAGCATGCTGCTTTACACGATGTTGCATGTCTCCGGCTACGACGTTTCTCTTGATGACATCAAGCATTTCCGTCAACTCGATTCCAAAACTCCGGGTCACCCGGAATATCCCCATACCCCGGGCGTCGATGCGACGACGGGACCTTTGGGTCAAGGCTTAGCCCAAGCCGTCGGTATGGCCATGGCGGAAGCTTCCCTTGCCGCGATTTATCCTGAAGGCGAAAAACTCGTCAATCACTATACCTATGTGTTGACCGGGGATGGCTGCCTCCAAGAAGGCATCTCCCAAGAAGCGATTTCGCTTGCCGGTCACCAAAAACTCAATAAACTGATTTTGATTTACGATAGCAACGCCGTCACCCTCGACGGACCGCTCGCCAATTCGTTCTCCGAGAACGTCGCTAAGCGCTTCGAAGCCAGTGGCTGGAGCGTCCAAGAAGTCCTCGATGGCAACGACATCAAGGAAATCGATAAAGCCATCGCCAAAGCGAAAAAGAGCGAAGATAAGCCCAATATCATCATCGTCCACACCGTCATCGGCTATGGTTCGGCTTACCAAGGCACGAGCAAAGTCCACGGCGCCCCGTTAGGCGATGTCGACGGCAATGCCGCCAAAGCGTCCTATGGCTTCAACTATCCGCCGTTCACCATGCCCGAGGAAGTTTACGAACAATTCAAAACCTCATTTATCGCCCGCGGCACCAAAGCCTACGAAGATTGGACCGCCAACTTAGCCAAATACCAAGCCGCTCATCCCCAAGAAGGCGAACGCTTCGTCAAGACGATCAAACATGATGTCAGCGAATACGTCTTTAAAGAACTCCCCGAATTCGCTCCCGGATTCAAAGATTCCACCCGCAACACCTCGCAAGCGGTGCTCAACTTACTCAATGGCACGGTCAGCAACCTCATCGGTGGCTCGGCCGACGTCGCCAAGTCGGTCATGACCACGATTGCCCGCGAAACCGACTATGCTCCGGGTAACCGCAAAGGTCGTAACATCAACTTCGGCATCCGCGAATTCGCGATGGCCAGTGCTCAAAACGGCATGTTGCTCCACGGAGGCTTAAGAACCTACGTCGGCTCGTTCCTCGTCTTCTCCGACTATATGAAATCCGCCATCCGGACCTCGGCTTTAAGCCAACTTCCCGCAATCTTCCTCTTCAGCCATGACACGATTGCGTTAGGCGAAGATGGACCGACCCACCAACCGATCGAACACTTGGCGATGCTTCGCAGCATTCCCAACGTGACCGTCATCCGTCCGTGCGACGCGCATGAGACCGCCGCCGGTTGGAAACTTGCCTTACTCTCGCAAAAAACACCGACCGCATTGATTCTTTCCCGTCAAGCGCTCCCCTTAATGGCACAAAGCAGTTTTGAGGGTGTGGCCCATGGCGGATACGTCATTTCGATCGAAAAAGAAGGCGCCAAACTCGATGCCACGATCATTGCCACCGGCAGTGAAGTGTCCCTCGCCGTCGCCGCTCAAGAACAACTCTGGGCGTCCGGAATCAACATCCGTGTCGTCTCGATGCCGTCTTGGGAACTGTTCGAGAAAAACGATGACTTCTATAAGCAAAGCGTCTTCGGCGTTGGCTATGAAAAACGCCTGGCGCTGGAAATGCTCTCGCCGTTTGGTTGGTATAAATACGCCAAACACGTCTACGGCATGGAAAGCTTCGGGGCGTCAGCCCCGGCCAATGATGCCATGAAGAAGTTCGGCTTCACCGTCGAACACGTCGTCGGTTTGATCAAGACGATTGCCTAGAAAATGTCTAAATTTGAGAAACGCCTTTTCGGAGGTGTTTTTCTTTGGAAAAAGGCAAAAAATTGACACGAAATTCAAAAACTTAGTGAACTTTTCTTGAAATTCGCAAAAAAAATAAAAAAATTCATAAAAAAGACATAAAAACTTGAAAAAATATTCGTGTGAATTGTTTGCTTTATAAGCGGCTATTCCCTATAATAAGACCATCAAGGAGGAAACCTGTTATGGCGGATTACGTTTACATCGAAAACTATACCCGTAACGGCGCAATGGGCATCTCCCATTTGGTCTTTTACCAGATCGCCGAGGCGGCTACCAATGTTGTCAAAGGAGCGTCCGTCAGCAAATCCAAAGGACGTCTTTTCAACCTGCATCGTCCGATCGTTTGCCACATCCGTAACGGGCAAGTCAACGTCGACATCGCCGTGAGCATCTCCAAAGCCACCAACATCAATGAGGTTTGCCTCAAGATTCAAGAAGAAGTGGCCAGTGCCCTTTCGTCGATGACCGAATTGGTTCCTTTCAACATCAACATCAAAGTCGCTAACATTGAATAATGTTACGCTCCCCCAATATGAAGAAACAAAAAACACACGTTGTTACCTACGAAGCCGCCCATAATCGGGCGGTTCGTCAATTTAAGAAGATGTCGATGTTCATCCTGTGGTCCGGGGTTTTGAATATCGTTTCGGCGATTGTCGCCGTACTTCGCACCGGAGCCATGGACTTTTCCTTATCCTATGCTTTTAATGAAATGCTTTTCCGCTTGCTCATTGAACATACGGCTTTATCCAATGTGTGGTTGGGCATATCGATCGTCGGCATCGCCGCTGTCAGTGGCATCGCGTTTGCGGTCCTTGGCATCTTCGCCAACATGGGAAATCGCCTGTGCCTCTTACTCGCCGCAGCCCTATATTTCATCGATTTCATCTTGATTTTCATCTTTATTCCTTATGGCGAAAGCTATTGGACGATGATCGTGGTGCACATTATGTTTATGTTTGCCGCCTTTGCGGCCGTTGTCACCTATTATCAGGTCTTGGCCATCGAAAAAAAGTTTCATAAAGTTTAATAGAATATTAAAATTACTGGTCTTCTCCCGTAATTATGATACAATACATAACGCGAGGAGGGTCACTTATGGAAACATCACGGAACAGTCTTCATGAAAAAGCGATGATCCTTATTTACGATGCCCTCACGTTCCAAAACATGGGCGAGGATTACGACATCCAACAAATCATGGTGGATCTTTTAGAAGTCCCTTACGAAGAAATCGACGTTTTCTTGAAGGAAGTCACGATTAAAGCGTTGATTCATCAAACCGAAATCATCGAAGACCTGCAAAAAAATATGAAGAAGTGGAAGTTTTCCCGGCTCAATCGTCTGATGCAAGCCATTCTCCTTCTCAGCGTCGCTCACTCCCGCTATGTGCAAGACTCAGAAAAAAGCGTCATCATCGACGTTGCGGTCAAACTCAGCAAACGCTTCCTCGATGACGGTGATTATAAATTCGTGAATGCCATCTTGGACGTGACCTTATGAAGCCAAACACCCCGTTTTATACAGTCAGTGGTTTAAATCGCTATCTCAAAACCCTGCTCGACGATATTCCGGGGCTTCACTTCATCACGCTCAAAGGTGAAGTTTCTAACTTTAAAAAATACGCCTCCGGGCATTGTTACTTTACTCTAAAAGACGAAACCTCGCGGATTTCCGCGGTGATGTTTTCCCGTGAAGCCGAAAAACTCGATTTTCCCGTCAAAGACGGGGATGAAGTCTTGGCAGTCGGCTCGGTGTCGATTTACCCAGCCAACGGGATATATCAGCTCTATGTCTCGGAAATGAGCCTTTTCGGGGTAGGTAAACAACTCATTGAACTCGAGAAGCTGAAAAAGAAGCTTGCCGCCGAAGGTTTATTCGATGAAAGCCGTAAACGTCCACTTCCGAGTTTCCCTCATGCGATTGGCATCATTTCCGGTAAAGGCAGTGCCGCCGCGCGTGATATGTTCGTCAATATCCATCGCCGTTTCCCAATTGTCGATATCTATTTCTTCCCCAGCCTGGTTCAAGGCGAAGGAGCCCCCGAAGATTTAAGAAAAGCGCTGGAAACCGCTCAAACGTATCCTTTGGATACGATTATCCTCGGCCGTGGCGGTGGCGCCAATGAAGATTTATCCGCATTCAACGATGAAGCGCTCGTGAGAGCCGTCGCCGCAAGCGGTATCCCGGTCATCTCCGCGGTCGGACACGAGGTCGATGTCACGTTATGCGACTTTGCCGCCGACAAGCGTGCTTCAACGCCGACCGGAGCCGCTGAAGCCGCCGTCCCCGATATGCGGGATGTCCAATCGAAACTGATGAATGCTGAAGAACGTTTGCAGAATCAAATGAGTGAAACACTCAAAAACCTTCGGAAAACCATCGAAAACTATAAGAATCGGCCGATTTTCACCGATCCGGCCTCGATGTATCGCGAGAAACAAGCGGAAGTCCGTCACCAAAAAGAATTGCTTATTCGTAGCATGAATGCCCGCTATGAAGAGAAGAAAGCCGCCGAGGTCCGTTTACAAACCCAACTCTCGGCATTAAACCCCCATTCGATTCTCAACCGCGGCTACAGTTTTACCATCGATTCCGAAGGCAAGCTCTTAACTTCGATTGCGGAAGTGGCGGTGTCGCAGAAGATGAAAACAGTCCTCAAAGATGGTACAATTGTCAGTACCGTCGAGGGAAAGGAAGTCAAAAACCATGGAAAAGAATAAGATCGACTTTGAAAGCCAACTGTCCCGTTTGGATGTCATCGTCCGGACAATGGAAACCAAAACCCTTCCTTTAGACGAATCGTTAGCGCTATTTGATGAAGGAATAGCCATTATCAAGCAATTAGAGGTCTCGCTCAACGACGCCGAGAAGAAAATTACCGAGATTTTGAGTAGTGACAAAGTCACTAGCAAAAAGCAATAGTTATTTATTAGTAGTTATTTAGTCGATATTGGAGTACATATGCCCGAAAAAAAGTATGATATCAAACATTTATGTGACCCGTTGATGGTCAAGGCCTTGTCCAAGGATGAACTTGTGGACTTGGCCAGCGACATCCGCACGGAAATCATCGAAGCGACTGCCCGTAACGGGGGTCACCTTTCGAGTAACCTCGGCGTTGTGGAACTGACTTTAGCCATTCATAAGGCTTTTGATATCCGCCATGACAAGATTTTGTTCGACGTTGGACACCAAAGCTACACCCATAAGATCCTGACCGGCCGTCAATTGGATACCTTACGGACCAAAAATGGCACCAGCGGCTTCCAAAAACGGGCCGAATCGGCTTATGACGCTTTTGAAGCAGGGCACTCGTCGACATCCATTAGCGCCGCTCAAGGCATGGCGCTTGCCCGGGACCTCAATGGTGAGGATTACAACGTCGTCGCCGTCATTGGCGATGCGTCCATCTCTTCCGGCATGGCTTTCGAGGCGTTAAACAACCTCGGCATGGGTCATAACAAGGTCATTATCATTTTAAATGATAACGATATGTCGATTGGGAAACCCGTCGGGGCCTTATCGCGCTTCTTTAAACGCATCCGTTTCACTCCCGGCTACTTGAAAAGCAAAGCTTCTTATAAGCGGTTGATGTTCCGGACCAAACTCGGTTACGGTATCTTCAAAGTCACCGCCTGGATGAAGGATAAAATCTTCCGACACCTGTCTCCCGATAACATTTTCGAACAAATGGGCTTTGGTTACCTCGGTCCCATCAACGGCCATAACTTCAAAGCCTTGGATAAAGCGCTCACTCGCGCCAAACAAAGCGGCAAATCGATCGTGGTCCATGTCCGTACCATTAAAGGGAAGGGCTATGCTCCCGCGGAGAACGACCGCACCGGTTATTGGCATGGCGTGACCCCGTTCGTGATCAAAACCGGGCTTCCCAAGAATCCCCATCCCGAACTCATGTCCTGGAGCCATCTCTACGCCGATCTTCTAAAAGAAGAAATGGGCAAAGACGAGCATATTTACCTCGTCAACCCGGCCACCGGCAAGGGTTCCGGCCTTGATGATATCTTCTCAACCTTCCCGGCACG
>CALMWE010000053.1 GCA_937873795.1 uncultured Caryophanales bacterium | reverse complement strand
TACATTCCCGAAAACGTGACCATCATGGGACACTGGGTGTTCGACGGATGTACCGCCATTCACATTTATGTCGAAGCATTTAATCCCGGAAGTGAATGGGACAGCGAGTGGAACGCTTCCAAGCCCGTGACATGGGCCTACGGAGGATAATCTCATAGAAAACGCGAGCCAATCGCGTTTTTCTTTTTTTGCTGTTTTTTGTGAAAGGGGTTTACTTAGGAAAATGGCAAAAACCAAGGTTTTAAACTAATTAGCAATGTTATAATTTTGTGTGGTAGAAAATCCGTTGGAGGAACAATCATGATAGAAGCCATCGTTTACCTATTGGCAGGATTGGGTGCATTCCTAGTCGGTTTCAAAATTCTTTCCGATAATGTGCAAAAATTGGCCAATCAGAAACTCAAACAGTTGTTTAATAAAGTGACCAACAACCGTTGGTTGGGAGTCGGCATCGGCGCCGCCATCACGGTGATCATTCAATCTTCATCGGTTACCACAGTCATGGTGGTCGGATTCGTCAACGCCGGCGTCATGAACTTAATTCAAGCCACAACGATTATCATGGGTGCCAACATCGGTACCACGATTACTGCTCAATTAGTTGCTTTAAAAGCCTTCGATGTCACGCTCTATGCGATGATCCTTGCGGCCATCGGCATCTTCGGTGAAATGTTTGCCAAAAAAGACAAAGTTAAAACCATCTTCTATGCGTTAGCGGGCTTAGGTCTTGTCTTCATCGGTTTGGATGTCATGGCGAGTTCCATGAGCATCTTCAAAACTTCTCCGGTGATTACGAATGCATTGACTTCCATTAATAATCCGTTCTTACTGCTTTTCATCGGTATCCTCGTGACCGGCGTCATCCAATCCTCGAGCGCCGTGACCACGATTTTGATTTCCATGGTGGCGGCCGGCTTGACCATCGGCAGTGGTGGCAATGCCGTTCTCTATGTCGTCTTAGGTACCAACATCGGAACGACCGTGACTGCGTTGCTATCATCCATCGGCGCTACGACCAATGGTAAACGCGCTGCGTTGATTCACTTGATGTTTAACGTCTTTGGAACGATTGTCGTGTTTCCGTTTCTCTTCTTCTGGCCGGGCTTCATGGACACAGTCTTAGTCAAACTTTTCCCGCTTCCGGGAACCCAAATCGCCATGTTCCATACGTTCTTTAACGTTTTCTGCACGTTGATTTTCTTACCCTTGAGCCAAGTTTTCGTCAAACTTTCGCAAAAAATTATACGCGATAAGAAAGTGGTCAAAGCGGCAACCTTCTTCGATGAACGCTTACTGAAAACACCGGCGATTGCCTTAGGACAATTAACCAAAGAAACCACTCGTATGGGTGCGATGGCGATGCAATCCCTCAAAGATGCCATTGAAGCTTTCATCCTTCAAGATGCGATGGATATTGAAAAAATCAAGCATAAAAATCTTGAAATCGAACAACTGGACAAAGAAATAACCGAATACCTAATTAAGGTATCCACCAACGATCTAGGCCTTGAGGACGAAACGATGGTTTCACGCATCCACCATACGTTGGGAGACTTCATCCGTATTGCCGAAATCAGCGATAACATT
>CALMWE010000052.1 GCA_937873795.1 uncultured Caryophanales bacterium | reverse complement strand
TTGACGGTAGGAGAAATCCACCGCTTTAAAGGAAATCACGTGGTCTCCCGCGGTCAGGAAGACTTTCAACGGATCGCCGTTTTCATCCATCAAGGTCCGATTCAAGAACGAGGTGGTATACGGGAAGGCGTAGTTATCCAAGTTTTCAAAAGGAACTTCGCCATCAATCGCGATGCTCCGGAAGACGGGCAAATCGCGGATGATGTATTGACGGTATTTCAACGAGATATGGTAGTAGCCGGAGGTTTCCACGGAGAAGTTATAGGAAATGGTTTGTCCACCGGTCCGCCAGGAATCGCCAAAGACGGTGTTTAGCCGTAAATAATCGGTTTCGTAATAAAGCGCAGAGGGATCTTGTTCGGTCCGTAACCGGATGGACGGATCGCTCCGTAAATCCATCGTACGCGCGGAATATAAGAGGTTTTCTTTAATTACCGGTGCGTCACCGTGAAGCGCTAAATATTCATCATAGGTCGGAAGATTTTCTTGAGTGATGTAATGAACTTCGCCGATCAGGCATGATCCGTTAACCGAATCGATCCGGATGACATCGCCGAAGCTTAATTCAAAGCCGAATAGACCGGAATGCATGCCATGTTCGTCTTGAACATTCCATGTTCTCCAGGTTTTCACTTTTTCGGAACTGGGTTGGATTTCATTGCCATAACGGTCCAGGGCAAAATCTCGGCTTGTGAAGGCCCAACTGGATGGAAGAATCAGGGTTTGGCTTTCATAAAACGGGCTAACGCCGTTGATGGTGAGACTGATTTTGGGGTTGTCGACGGCATTGGTCAATTCCATATAATCGACGGAAAGATAATAAAGACCAGCCGTATGGGAAGTGTGCGTAAACGAAACAGAAGAAGCATCATCGAGTACCATCGCATCGCTGGGATGACCGACATAGTCGGCATAATCATCAACCGAACTACCATACGTCGCATCGGCGCTATAGACCGTGGTTCCGCTCATGGATGAGACGGGAATGACACCGGTAACCCCGCTGTCGGGATAACCGCTTTCGGCGTATTCCTTCATTTTCGTGGAATACGTTTTGACGCCGTATTTGGACTCCAAAGAGACATAATCATAATCGTTTTTGAGCGTATCTCCGGTCACATAGTCGTTGAGCGTTGTCGGCAGCACCGCGGAAATGATGGCAATCGTGGGCAAAACAAGGATGGCAATCAAAAGCACGTAACCGCGCGGTTTCAATGCTTTAAAAAATCCGATGATTTTAGCCCAAAGTTTTTTCATGTGGGGTGCTCCGATAAGGCGGGGGCGAGGGGGTATTCCCTCTCGCCGACCCGCGTTTAAAGATTTTAAAGAACGGTTTTAGAAATCAAGGTTTGACTATTCAGCGCCCAACGCGGCCATTTGCGTGGTCACGAGTTCGTTGGCGTGAGCTTGCCATTCCACGGCGTAGGTGGCAACAGCCGTCGGACCCGCAGTAACCAGGTTATCCCAATTATACGAGTTTTCGGGGTCGCTGACCCATGCCCAGAAGTCTTTATAGCCCGGTAACCACT
>CALMWE010000051.1 GCA_937873795.1 uncultured Caryophanales bacterium | reverse complement strand
ATTGCCCAAGCGATTGAACAAACAGGCAAAAAAGTGGTCATCGTCGCCAGTGGTGATTTATCCCACAAACTTACGAAGGATGGACCCTATGGCTTTGCCAAAGAAGGACCTGAGTTTGATCGACAAGTCACGAAAGCTTTTGCCAAAGGCGACTTCTTGTCGCTATTAACCCTGGACGAAAATCTATGCATCGATGCGGCCGAATGCGGTTTGGGTTCTTTCCAAATCATGGCGGGCGCTTTTGACGGACTTGCCGTCCAAGCCGAACTGTTATCGTATGAAGGTCCCTTTGGCGTAGGTTATGGCGTTGCCGCTTTCACTCCGTCAGGAAAAGATGAAAAACGCCACTACGATCAAATCCTGTTAGGTGAAGAAGAAAAGAAAACCCAAGAGCGAAGAAGCCATGAGGATGCCTATCTTCGTTTAGCCCGCGCTTCCCTCGAATATTTCGTTTTAAATGGAAAAACATTACCAAAACCCGAAGGTCTTCCCCCGGAGATGGAAAATGAACGCGCAGGCGTCTTTGTGTCGATCAAGAAATTTGGTCATCTGCGCGGATGCATCGGGACGATTTCACCGGCCCAAGCCAGTATCGCTTTGGAAATTATCCATAACGCCGTCAGTGCGGGAAGCGAAGACCCCCGTTTTGATGCCGTCCATGAGGATGAACTCCCCGACTTAGTTTATGATGTGGATATTTTAGGCAGACCCGAAAAGATTGCTTCGATGGCGGAACTGGATCCCAAGCACTATGGTGTCATCGTTTCCTGTAACGGACGAAGAGGCCTTTTACTCCCGGACCTGGAAGGGATTGATACACCTCAAAAGCAAGTCCGTATTGCCTTAGATAAAGCCGGCATCGATGAAGACGAATCGTATTCGATGCAACGTTTCAAAGTCACGCGACACGAATAAAAGGTGTTTTCTTAAGCACTGTATAGATTTCTTACAATCCGAGTGGATTTCTCTTTTCGTATTGCTCTATACTTGGCGCACATTCCCTCCTTTGGAGGGGATGAATGCCAACATTCCGATGTTAAAAACACGCTATGGGCAATAACGATGAACATCATCGAGGAGAAAACATGAAAAAGAAAATGAAGGCGACTCTTTGGGTCAGCTTCTTGGTCGTTCTGGGTGCCGCTTCCGCCGTCACCGCATGGTCGATACAAAAAACCGAATCCGCCTTTTTAAGACGGAATGGTCTCAATGGCTTGAGCGTCAAAGAAATGGTCGAGAAATTAGACCGCATCGATACCGAAAAGCCGGATTTATCGGCAACGGTCACTTCCCGTAAACTGATTTTGGCCGATACTGTTTCGGCCTATGACTTCGATTTACCCGAAAATGAGTTCTATCTCTCGGTGGCGCCCTATGAAACGACGACCCACCCCTGCTCCATCCATAGCCTGATTTCCTGCAATGGAGAAAAGAAAAACGAAACATTCACCGTTTTGGTTACCAACGTTGATACCGATGAAACCATCCTCGAAAGCACCTATCTGACCGGCGCCAAAGGGTTCTTCGGATTGTGGTTGCCACGGAATGTGAACGCTACGCTTACTGTCAGCCAAGAAACCCTGTCCGCCAGCGGATCCGTCACCACGTTCGATGGCGACCCGACCTGCCTAACTACGCTTCATCTTGTTTAAAAAGAAAACGTCTTCCCGTGATTGGGAGGACGTTTTTTTGTTAGATCTTTTTAACGGTCCGGCCTTCAATGTAACCGCGATAGCCTTGCGGTTCGTATTGGAAGCGATAACCTTTGTCGTCGTATTCATAACCGTAGACTCGCGGATTGAACCGAGACACATAATCCATGACCGCGGAGACTTCGCTTTCGAAGTTGGCGTCATCGTAGGGTTCGCCTTGGAAGATCATCATCTGGGTCGCTGGTAATTCAATGAGTTCGCAACCTTCGGGAATCTCACCTTTGTAATCCAGCGGGACTTCCACGCCTTGGACATAAAGGGATGTTCCTTTTTTACGAAGGGCATCGCTGAGCCACATCCCGACGGGTTCGCCGATGGCTTCCTTGATGCTGGTGAAGACACCCCAGATCGAACAGGGAACCTCCTCACAGTATTCAAAGTATTCTTTGGCTTTCTTGGCGCGGCGGATGATTGCTTTGCGCTTGGGTCTTTCCATGATTTGAACGAAAACAGCTTTGTTTTCCATCGAATTGATTTCCTTTCCGGCATCTTGGTAGATGTCATAGGGCGTAAAAAACAGAAGCGGAATCGGGCGTTTTTGGTAAGCCTTCGGTGTGATATCGAATTGCTTAGCGAACGCTCGGGTAAACCCTTCATGCGAGTCAAACGTGAAATCCAGAGCCACGTCGACGACTTTCTTTTCCTCATCCCAGAGGGCTTTGGCGGCCGCACTGAGGCGCAGAGCACGGAGGTACTCGAAAATCGTTTTTCCGGTCCCCTGCTTGAACAACTTGGCGGTATACCAAGGAGAGTAATGGACGTGTTTGGCTAAATCCGCCAGCGTGATTTCTTCTTTGAGGTGCTCGCGGATGTAGCGTTGGATTTCGTTGACGGCGAGAGTTTGTTCGTTTTCCATTTTTAGTGCCACGGGGTTAGTTTATCAAGGTCGTGTTTCGATTTCTTGACTTGCCTTGTCATGTTGCTAAAACTCTTTTTTCAGGATTTCCATGATTTCATCCACGGTTAATCCAAGGTTTTTATAATACTGCAGATGCTCTTGCAGTTTTTCAATCGCAAGGGCGCGTTTTTGTTCATCGATGGATAAGCCTTGTTTGGCTTTGACGAAACAGCCTTTTCCCGGAATCGTATCGATAAAGCCATTCTTTTCCAACATTTCCCACGCTTTTTTGATGGTGATGATAGAGACGCCGATTTCTTTGGCCACCGTCCGAATGGAAGGCAAGCAAAAGTCGGGAGCGAGCTCCCCGTTGACGATTTGCGACACGATTTGATCGTAAAGTTGTTCGTAAATCGGTTGATTGCTTTTGTTTGTGATGACCAAATGCATGTTATAAGCTCACTTTGGCAAAATTACGGACCGAGAGCAAATAGGTGATGATGCTCACCAATAAATAGACGATTAAACCGGCGGCCAGAATTACGCCTTGATAGACAAAGGTCGTGGGATGTAAGGAATCGATCACCGCGGATAGACCCGGAGTGAAGGCCACCATGAGTTCAAAACCAACAACCGTTAAAAGATAAGCCGTTATTCCGACCGTCATCGGCATGCCGGTTTTATAACCGGTACGGAAATACCACGGTAAGAAAATGATGTTAAACACCGAGTATTCAATGAGCGTAAATCCGAAGAACGCCATATTCGCATCCATGCCGACGATGTTGCCATTCGGGTTGAGCACGAAGGCAGAGACTAAGGCACACGGAACGGCAATCAATAAGGTCATCAATTCCGTGATAAAAACGGTCATATGCTTGGCTAAGACCACACGCGAACGGGGAATCGGGAGCATCGCCGTGAATTCTTGGTCGTTATTGGCACGAGCGGCACCAAAGTTAATCAAAATCGACATCAAGCAGTACGACATACCCACCGCATACGGGTAGGCGGGAACTAAAATAAGGGCCGCGCATAACGCGAAGAAATAAGTGCCCGGTGTCACCACCAAACGCAGTTCTTTAAAGAATAGGTTTTTCATCGCTTTGGGCCTCCCGATTGTAATAAATCATGATATCTTCCAAGTTCGGAACTTCTTTTTTGGTTTCGTCGCTGGAATTGACGTCGTTGCGTTTCATCAAGCCGACAAAGCCAAAGGCATTGAGTTTGTAATTGATCAAACGTGATTTCAAATCTTCCGTTAAATCCAAACGCTTCCCGGAGACGAGCACATGGGATGCGATCAAATCATCTTTGGTGGCGTTGGCCACGATCTTTCCGTCTTTGATCATCACGATGTAATCCGCGATTTTATCCAAATCCGACGTAATGTGGGTTGAGAATAAAATGCTGTGTTCTCCGTCTTCGACGATCTCATGGAATAAATCGAGCATTTCATCGCGGGCCAACGGATCGAGACCGCTGGTGGGTTCATCAAAGAGGAAGAGTTTTGCGCGGTGCGAGAGCGCATAGGCCATCGCGAGTTTGACGCGCATGCCGCTGGACAAGTCACCGACTTTTTTATTTTCGTCGATATGGAACCGTTTCAAATAAAATTGATAGGTTTTCTCGGTCCAGTCTTCGTAGAACGACCGGATGACTTTGGTCACGGTTTTGATTTTCGTCTTCAAATAATAATCCGCGCCTCCAAGCATGAAGCCGATGTGTTGTTTGAGCTCCACTTCGTTGCCGGTCATGTTCTTGCCAAAGACACGGACGGTTCCGCTGTCGGGCTGAACGATATTCATGATGGACTTTAAGGTTGTGGTTTTTCCGGCGCCATTCACCCCGATGAATCCCATGATGTACCCTTTAGGTAAATGAAAGGAAACATTGTCTAAGGTGAAGGATGGATAGGTTTT
>CALMWE010000050.1 GCA_937873795.1 uncultured Caryophanales bacterium | reverse complement strand
TCTTGGCGCTTTTATACATTAACACTAAGTCGGGGTTAGTGCAACCTTTTTAATTCATTTTTCAAGATGAAGAACGGAGGCGATTTTGGGATAAACGAACTCAAAAAACGAGAAATATGCGACAAATACGACGATTCCGATGGCCGGATACAAGGCAAGATGCCAATACCCGGTGGTTAATCCGGTGATGTCGTGATGAAGGAATAAAAAGTTCCTTTCAGGGGTGTAAAAGACCAGGTTTCCGATCTCCGCCCAAGCGGCAATCGCAGGCAGGGATAAGGTGGCCCACAAAGCATCCAAAAGTTTGGGACGGACGAAGCGGCTAAGAAGAGCAAAGACTGCCCAACAGAGCATCGCACCGTGGTAAATGAAGGTTTGTATGACTTGATAACAAAAGGGCGAATAGCCTCCTTGGACATACGTCTGCGGGGCAATGAGAAATAAGGTCCCGCCAAAGAAAGCAAACGCCACGACGATGTTCCGGAACCACGATTTCTTAACCACCATGGCAATCGGAATCAAAATCGCATTGAGCGTGCAAAGATGGAACGGCAACTTGTTGATAATGGCTTCCGCCACACCGGTTTCGCCGAGAAAGATGATGGGTTGAAGCGCCAAGTCGACGAGGTAAGAAGACAAGAGGAATATGGTCAACCCCCACATGAACTTTTCTTGGGTGACTTTTTCTTTATTAAGAAAAAACGTACAAAAGGCGGCAATCAGGCCAAGGTCTAAAACAATGTAAAGAATATGGTACCAACCGAGGAAGGTCAGTTCGGGTCCGTTCAGATTGTTTTGCAAGAGTCCATGAAGCCATTCAAGCATGGTGAATTCTCCTACTTCAAGTCCAGTTTATGGAAGACAAATATGCCCAACCAATTCAGTAACACAATCGACGCCCCGGAACTGATGAGCGTTTTCAAAGCCAATTGACCTTCAAGAGCTTGTTGGAAGCCATTGCCAAGGATGGAACCCCCACTGGAAATGACATACGAATCATAAAGGAAGAAGCACTCAAATACTTCAAAGGCAAAACTGTTTTGGCCCCAGGCCACGATGATCAAGGATGAGACCAACATCGAAAGGATAGGACCCAGCACAAACGCAATCGTGCTGACGATGAGAGCGGCCGTCATGTTGCGGGTCGTCATTTCGATGAAGACCACGACGGAAACCGCTAACGCGACCAGTAGGTATCCCAAGCCGATGCGAATCCAAAAGACGCTAATCGGAGGATAGGAACTATCAGTCGGGAAGCCAAGCGCTGAGACACCGACAAGGAAGGAAAGAATTTGGTAAAGGAAGAGTAAGGCAAACGCCATAACCAGCGCCACAAGTAATGTGGAGACATAGATCTGCTTTTTGCTGTATCCGGCGATGATTTTGTTACGGATGGTTCCGTAATTAAGGTCTTTGCCGATGAAAATACAAATCAAGATG
>CALMWE010000049.1 GCA_937873795.1 uncultured Caryophanales bacterium | reverse complement strand
GAGTCTTTGATGACAATTTGGATGGTTTTACCCTTCTTTTTGTCCTTGATGGCCCGTTCACTCACTTCCTTGGAAAGTGCGGTCATCATCCCTTTTATTTCCTCATAATCGTTCGTATCATTCAAGAACGTACTGGAATTTCCGATCGATTTGGGGTCGGAAGGTTCGACGGTCACTTCATCGCTGCCGTAACCATGCGTCCAGTCCTTGAGAACATAATAGAACTTCCCGAGCAGGTTTTTGACCTCCAAACTTTCAGAAGTTGCTAAATCGCCAATGGTTTTAATGCCCAAAGCTTCCAGCCTGGGGGCGGTCTTCTTTCCAATGCCAAACATATCCTTGATAGGCAAGGGATAAAGTTTCTGGGGAAGATCTCTTCTACGAAGAATCGTAATACCCATGGGCTTTTTCATGTCGCTGGCCATCTTTGCCAGGAACTTGGTGGGCGCAATGCCAATCGAGCTCTTGAGCCCTGTTTCTTTCAATAATCCCATCTGCAGGTTCTTTAAGAAGGCTTCGGCATCCGGAACGCCTTTAAGGACGGCGGTCATATCGGCATAACATTCATCGATCGAGGCGACCTCGATGATTTTGGTATATCGGCTGACAAAGGCGAACAGTTTGCGGGAAAGCTCGCTATATAGCGCGAAGTCAACGGGTCTGATGATGAGTTGGGGACAGAGTTGTTTGGCCATGTAGGTGGGCATGGCGGAATGGATACCTAAGGCACGGGCTTCGTAAGAAGCCGTTGAAACGATGCCCCGGTGTCCGGCTCCGCCGACGATCATCGGTTTGCCGACAAGCGAAGGGTCACGGATTTGTTCAGCCGTGCAAAAGAAGGCATTGAGATCGATGTGCATGATAATCCGGCTCACAAGTCCACCACCTTATTTCTATTATATAGAAAGGAATGGGCGCGAACAAACAAAAAGGACGGTTATTCGCCGTCCTGATCGATTAAAGGGTCTTTAGCTTTGCTAGGACATCGAGCACGTTGACATGCATGTCGTCCATTTGTTCTTGGATGGTTGCTTGCTTGATGAATTCATCAGCGATGGCCAAGGGCACGATGGTGCCTTTAAAGCCTAACGAGATCAACATCGCTAAGGTCGAATTCACGAACCCGAACGGTGTGGCGTAGGCATCATGGATGACGATCGTATCGAATCCAATCAAAGATTGAAGCATCTCGCGGTCGAGCGGTTTTTGATACACCGCATTGACCACGGTGACATCGAGATTGGCGTCGTTGATGGCGTTAACAATCTTATCGAGCATCGGTCCGAAGGTAATTAAGGCAAGATGGTTGGCTTTCGAAGTCTTTTCGACTTTCCATTTCCCGTAAGGAAGGGCGCAGGGAGCCACATTTTGGACTTTTTGGATAAAATCACGGGGGTAGCGGATTGCGAA
>CALMWE010000048.1 GCA_937873795.1 uncultured Caryophanales bacterium | reverse complement strand
CTCAAGACATCGAAAACCACAAGCCCCATCAAGATAATATCGATGAAAAGCAGGACGAGGAAGATCCGTCGATGCTGCCTTTTTTGACGAAGAATTTCAAGGTCGTCAACGTGTTGCGGTTCTTGCGATAAGGCCATAAAAACCTCCTAGTATTTAATCGATCCGAAGGTGCGAGGATAGACTTGGACATCGCGGATGTTGCCCATACCAGTAATGTACATCAGGAAACGGTCGAAGCCGATGCCGAAGCCGGCGTGTTTGCAACCGCCGTAGCGGCGTAAATCAAGATACCATTCCAAGCCTTCGCTGTTGCCAAGGGCATCCATACGGGCTTTGAGTAAATCGTAACGTTCTTCCCTTTGGGAACCGCCGACTAATTCACCGATGCCGGGAACCAGTAAGTCGCAAGCGGCGACAGTTTTGCCGTCATCGTTTTGACGCATATAGAAGGCTTTGATTTCTTTGGGGTAATCCGTCAGGAAAACCGGGCCTTTAATGACTTTTTCGGTAATGTAACGTTCGTGTTCGCTTTGTAAGTCCATGCCCCATTCGATGTTGGCATTTTCGAACTTGATGCCCTCGGCTAAAGCTTTCTTTAATTCAACGATGGCTTCGGTATAAGGCATCCGTTTGAACGGTGTCTTGGCGACATGCTCCAACCGGGCGGCTAAAGAAGTATCAATCATCGTGTTGAAGAAGTTGATTTCATCGGGGCAACGTTCCACAACGTACTCGATGCAGAATTTGACGCAGGCTTCGATCAAATCCATGTCGTCTTTCAAATCGGCAAAGGCGATTTCGGGTTCGATCATCCAGAATTCGGCCGCGTGGCGGATGGTGTTGCTTTCTTCGGCGCGGAACGTCGGTCCGAAAGTGTAAACATCACGGAAGGCAAGCGCTAATGCTTCAACGTGCAATTGACCCGAAACGGTCAAACTGACGGGTTTTCCAAAGAAAGCGTTGGGGTCTTTGCCGCCAGTGACGACGGAGAACACTTCCCCTGCTCCTTCCGCATCGTTTGCGGTCAAGACTGGGGTGTGAACATAGACGAAACCACGTTCTTGGAAGAATTCATGAATCGCCATCGAAAGCACACTGCGAACGCGGTAAAGCGCGGTAAAGGTGTTGGTCCGAGGACGTAAATGGGAAATATCGCGAAGGAATTCAAAACTGTGCCGTTTCTTTTGAAGGGGGTAATCTTCGGCGACACCGCCTAAAAGAACGATGTTTTCCGCACGGATTTCGAACGGTTGCTTCATCTCGGGCGTTAAGACGAAAATTCCTTTGACTTGAATCGCAGAACCGGTCAGATAGTGCGAGATTTCGGCAAAGTTGGAAACTTTGTTTTTGTCATACACGATTTGGGCATTGCGAAAATTCGTGCCGTCATTGAGTTCGATGAACCCGATCGAACCATTGTCGCGGTTGGTACGGACCCAACCTTCGAGGGTGACCGAGTGTAACTCGTCATGACTGCTTTTTTCTGTTGATTTGATGTGCGCGAATAGGTCGCGAACGGTGAGGGTATCGGCCATAAAAATCTCCTTAAATTAAACACACTCTTTGAGTATGTTTCCATTATAGGTCTTGAAGAAGGCATTTGTCGACAAAATTAGAATTCGCGAAAGTGATCGATCTGCCAGTTGGGATCGACGGCAACATCCAAGGGCGCGAAGACTTTTTCGCGATAAAGGTACATGCCTAATTTAGCGATCATGGCGGCATTATCGGTGCAGCACCACATCGGCGGGATGATGACATCCACGCCACCGCCTTCCAGTCGGCTCACGATTTGAGAGCGGAGATAACTGTTGGCGGAAACGCCTCCGGCTAAGACGACTTGTTTGACTTGATAGTGTTCAACGGCCCGAAGTGACTTATCCAAAATCATGCCGATGGCGGTTTCTTGGAAGCTACGGCAAAGGTCTTCAATCACGATTTTTTCGCCTTTTTGTTCGGCAGTATGAACCATGTTGATAATGGAGGTTTTTAAACCCGAGTAGGAAAAATCAAAACTATGATCATGCAAAGGACGGGGAAGTTTGTAGGTCGCTTGTCCCTTTTTGGATAAGGCATCGATGGGGATTCCTCCCGGATAGGGCAAACCTAAAACGCGAGCCACTTTGTCGTAGCATTCGCCGACGGCATCGTCTTTGGTTTCTCCGATAATCTCGAATTCCAAATGGTTTTTCATGATGACCAGTTCGGTGTTGCCACCACTGACGACAATCGCCAAGCAAGGGAAAATAAGCGGTTTGACATATTCGTTGGCATAAATGTGGGCGGCAAGGTGATGAACAGGGATTAACGGTTTTCCATAAAGGGCGGCCAACGTTTTGGCTGCTTGAAGGCCGACGTGAAGGGCACCGATCAAACCGGGACCGCGAGTGACCGCAAACGCATCAATCTCTTCCAACTTAACTTGGGATTTTTCTAACGCTTCTTTAAGGACAATCGAAATATTCTCAGCATGCAAACGTGAGGCAATTTCAGGCATGACGCCTCCGTATTTTTGGTGAATCTCGATTTGGGTGGAGACTACGTTGGCTAATAGTTTGTCGTCGCGCAGAACGGCCACTGCCGTTTCATCGCAACTGCTTTCGATGGCTAATAAAGTGGTACTCATGAAATCAATCCCTTCTCCATATAAACAGCATCATCGCCGTTGTCGTAATAAGCTTTTTTAATCAAACGGCTCACAAATCCGAATTTTTCGTAAAGTTTGATGGCGTTGGCGTTATGCGTCCGAACTTCGAGCGTGACGCTTCGCACACCTTGCCCCGCCAAACGCTTGAGTGCATCTTCCATCAAGATGGAGGCAATGCCTTTTTGACGAAGGTTGGGGTGCACGGCAATCTGGTTGATGCATCCGGAATCAAACGTAATCCAGAAATCAATGAAACCGACAATATACTCTTTTTCTTCCGCCACGAAGAGCGAACAAAAGGGATTTTCCTTAAGTTCATAAAGAAATTGTTCTTCCGACCAAGGTGCCAAAAACGAGGCCTTCTCGATGGCCATCACTTGGGGAAGATCACTTTTTTTCATCGGACGGATAATCATGATTAGTCCTTCAAATAAGTGGGCGTGAGACCCAATTTTTCTTTCACCGGTGAGGTCGATTTCTTTAAGCTGAACATTTCCGTTAAAGGATCAACGGCATGGGCATCAAGACCTAAATGAGCGGCATCGCCACCCACAAGGTAATCCGGATGTTGTTTGCAATAATCCAAAACTTCCGCATTGGTCATGACGCAATCGGGAACCAACGTCGTCGAGCCTTGATAGACACCGACATAGGAACGGCCGCTGCGGGCGTTAATGACGACAATCGTCGGTTTGTCTTCCACTTTCAGGATTTGAAGCGAAGAAACCGCATAAAGCGGAACATCTAAGGCAAACGAGACGACTTTAGCCACGGTTAACGCGATACGAACGCCGGTATAGGAACCGGGGCCGATCGAAACCATCACGTCAGCGATATCGTTCCGTGTCAGGTTGTTGCGTTTTAAAATCCGGTCAAGTTCAGGAACTAAAAGTTCGCTTTGTCTTTGCCAGGCATCATAAGCAATTTCATCCATGATTTTATGTTCATCGGCCAAGCCAACGGCAAGTCCGCGAAATGAACTATCCAGTAAAAGGGTTACCATACAAATTCCTCCCGAATCTTGGCAAACATCTTGGTGAATGCGGGATTGGATGTGCTGATATGAACTTCCCGTAAATCATCACCCAGGTTGGAAATGACAATGTTTAACGCATCGGAAGGGATAATTTCTTGAATATATTGAGGCCATTCGATTAAAGTGACGCCATTGCCTTCAATAAATTCTTCCAAGCCTAAATCCTTGTTACCACTTTCAAGACGATAAGCATCGATATGAAAAAGCGGGAGTTTGGCATTGAAGTAACAACGCATAATATTAAACGTCGGACTGATGACCTTCTCATGAATGCCTAAGCCATGGGCAAGGCCTCCTGCAAACGTTGTTTTGCCCGCGCCTAAATCTCCCGAAAGCGTAATGACGGTTTGGGGAAACAAATAGGGGGCGACCATGCGTCCGAAATCGGACGTTTCTTTGGGTGTGTGAGTTTTGAAAACGTAATCTAACATAGGAATCCCTCGCTGCGCAACATTATAACATAGACAGTTATAATAAGACTTGTTTTTAGCCTCGTTTGTGTATAATTGAAACGAGAGGAAATGCTATGTATCCCATCATTATTATCGGCGGAGGTCCCATTGGTTTGAATTCCGCCCTCTTGGCAAGCGCCCACGGAATCCATGCCCTGCTTCTTGAGAGCAGTGATGTTTTAGGCGGGCAATT
>CALMWE010000047.1 GCA_937873795.1 uncultured Caryophanales bacterium | reverse complement strand
AAAGACGCCAACCAAAAGAAATTCCTCGATGAACTTCGCGTCCGTAACGGCAATTTGACGATTACGATGACGGTTCAACGCTTTAACGCCGTTGATAAATAACTCGTGATGAAGGGAGAACGCCACATGAAACACGGGCTATGGATGTTTACGCCACTCGCACTCATGGTGCTCTTTTCAGCGACCTTCATTTTACCTTCACCCGAGACCCCTCTGATCATGCCGGCAAAAGATGTCAAGCCGATGATCGCTGCGGACGACCTGACCGTGACCTTCACCCTTTTGAATGACGACCAAACGATTGATCCGGTTGTTTTGCCTTCCGCCGGATATATCACTGCGCCCACCGTGGTTGAACGTCCCAACGTTGAAATTCACGGATGGTACCTGGAAAATACGTTAACCAACGAATTTGATTTCACCCTCGATATCGTAACCACGTCGCTGGACCTATTTGCGCAATGGGAACATATCGGCAACAATGACAAAGCAACGTTAACCCAAAGTGCCGAAGGAACCGCGTTTATCAACGGTGAAGTCACACTTTCACTCGATCTTTATTTGACCGATACAGTCACCTACCAATGGGAATATAAACGCGATGAAAACGACTCGTGGGGAACCATCGTCGGTGCAACCGAAAGCAGTTACGTCCCCGATGTTAACGGCTATCACGGTTACCGCTGTGTTTATCGTTATGTGGTCAATGAAGGCGGAGTCCCCGATGAGAAGCGCCGGGAAAGCGAAGGCGTCTGGCTTACCCTGTCCGGTGGCGTTGATTGGACGCCGATTTCGTTAGCGGCTTCCGCGGTTGTTTTAATAGCATTAGCGATTTTCCTTACATATCCCACGCCCATCGTGTATGATACCAACGGTGGTCTTCCGATTCCCAATGCCAAAGCTAAAGCTTTCTCCGATATTACCCTGCAACCGACGCCGGTCAAAGAAGGGTATACGTTCGATGGCTGGTTCTTGGATAAAGAATTGACCAAACCTTTCAATCTGGTGCGGGCTTCCCGCAAGAAAATACGGCTTTATGCCCGATGGATCAAACAATGAGTTTAGCAAAGAAAAATATTCCCGAAACCCGCGATTTCGTCGCCAAAGAGCCCATGGGACTCTTGGAGTTTTTGATTACCCAATACCCGAATTTATCCCGTAACAACGTCAAATCACTTTTAAGCCGAAAACAAGTCTCGCTCAACGGCCGTCCCACCACGGCGTTCGATGCTCCCCTTGTCAAAGGCGACAAAGTCACCGTTTCCCGCTATGGCGCCCGCGAAGCCAAACCGCTTCCGTTTAAAATCGTTTACGAAGACGATGAATTCGTGGCCATCGATAAACCCAGCGGTCTTTTGAGCGTTTCCGATGATCGTGAAACCGAATATACCGCGTTTAATCTTACCTACACCTTCTTGAAATCCCTCAACATCAAAACCCGTCTGTATGTGGTTCACCGCATCGACAAGGATACTTCGGGTCTGTTGATTTTCAGCAAAAATCCCGAGGTCCGCGATGCCCTTCAAGAACATTGGAACGATCTGGTTACGCGGCGTGGCTATTTTGCCATCGTCGAAGGCCGTTTATCCAAAAAAGACGATACGCTGAAAGCAAATTTAAGAGAAACCTCTACCCGTCTGGTGTTTGTCGACCATGAAGACGAGGGTGGAAAAGAAGCTATCACGCATTATCATGTTATGGGTGAAAACGACGAATTTTCGCTGTTGGATGTTTCCATCGAAACAGGACGTAAGAACCAAATCCGGGCGCAATTCCATGATTTTGGACACGATATCATCGGCGATGATAAGTACCACGCCAAAAAGGATCCGCTCAACCGTTTGGGGCTCCATGCCTACAGTTTAGAATTCAAACATCCGTTCTCCGGACAAATCAAAAAATTCTATGCTCCCATCCCAAAAACCTTCAAAACCTTATTCCCCGAGACAAAAAGTGCAAAAAAGGAGTGACATAAGTCACTCTTTTTATTTACACGCTCATTGGGGATTTCTATAATGAATGAGAAGTTGAAAGGGGGATG
>CALMWE010000046.1 GCA_937873795.1 uncultured Caryophanales bacterium | reverse complement strand
AACTATTTCTTGGCGGGTTCAGCGGACAAACCGGCAAAGGCACCACCGAAGGACCAGACACCAGCAAGACCGGCTAAGACGATCGTGACGATGAGTTCCCAAGTGAAGGTGTATTCACGGATCGGGTTATCGATGTTGAAACCGTTGGCACCGATGAAGAATCTCTTTTGGAGAATGAAGAGAATCATCGCGGCGAAGAAGTGAAGCGAAGCGAAGACCAACGCACCGCGGGACTTGGTTCCGAAGATGCCGGCGATTAACGCACCCGCTAAGACGCAGCTGTAAGCGAAGATCGAACCGACGCTGGCGTGATAGGTATCAACGAAGGCCGCGCCGTAGTCCTTGACACCGCCGAAGGTGACCAACCAACCGGTATGTAACGCGGTTGTGGCATCCGTTCCGACATATAACGTGTTGACTTCCTTGACAGCGGGTAATAAGAACGTCGCTAAGACGAGAACCGCTAAGATCAAGGTGCCGATGACGACTTTAACTAATGGTTTTTTCATATGTGTAATTACCTCTATGCATTTAATAGATTATACTTTTTCAAATCATTTGAAAAGCAAAATCGAGTTTTCACTTGATTAATTCTTTGACATCGGTGTAGGGGAGTTTGAAGAAATCGGCGACCGGATGGCAACAAAGCTTGCCTTTGTCGGTGTTTAAACCTAAGGCCAAACCGGCATCTTGACGCATGGCTTTCTTATAGCCCATATCCGCGATCGCAAGACCGTAATTAATCGTGGAATTATTCAAGGCTTCCGAAGAGGTCCTGGGGACTGCGCCCGGCATGTTGCCCACGCAGTAATGGATGACGTTATCCACCACATACGTCGGAGCATCGTGATAGGTGACATGGCTGGTTTCGGTGGATCCGCCTTGGTCGATGGCAACGTCGACGATGACCGAGCCCGGTTTCATCATCGCTAAGTATTCTTTTTTGACCAATTTCGGAGCGGCATCGCCCGGAATGAGGACGGTCGAAACTAACAAGTCGGCCTTTTTGATGCATTCGATGATATTTTCGGTGGTTGATTTGACGATATGGACTTTATCGTTGAATTGTTGCTTGAGCGCGACCAACCCGGCTTCGGAGATATCGAGGGCATAAACTTCAGCGCCCATGCCGACGGCTAATAAGACGGCATTGCTACCCGCAACACCCGCTGCGCCAAGGACGACGACCGTTCCCGGATGGACACCCGGAACACCACTCAGTAAGACACCGCGTCCGCCGAAGGTTTTTTCGAGGAATCGGGCGCCGACTTGAATGGAAAGACGGCCGGCCACTTCGCTCATCGGTTTTAAGCACGGTAAATGACCTTTTTCATCACGGATCGTTTCGTAAGCGATGGCGATGATTTTTTGTTTGAGACAGGCTTGCGTGAGTTCTAAACTCGCCGCTAAATGGAAATACGTATAAACGATTTGTCCGTCGCGCATCAAAGGATATTCATCTTTGAGCGGTTCTTTGACTTTGATGATCATCTCTGCGATTTTGTAGATGCTTTCGATATCCGGTAAGATTTTGGCGCCGATGGCAATGTATTCTTGGTCTGAATAACCAGATCCGATGCCGGCGTCTTTCTGCACGTAGACGGTGTGTCCGTGTTTGACATATT
>CALMWE010000045.1 GCA_937873795.1 uncultured Caryophanales bacterium | reverse complement strand
CTATTATTTGAAAGACATAAAAAGCGTCCCCGAGAAGAGACGCTTTTGTTTTGAGATGAGCAAAGATAGTTAGGACAGGATCTTCGGTTTTGTTTTTTTCCATGCCAGGATGTGAACAACCACAAGACAGATAACACTGGCATTGACGCCGACCAAAACGATCATCGTCGGAACAAGGCCTGAAAGACCCGGGAAAACATTCAATGTCGTGATAACGATTTCAAAGACCAACGCCAAAATCAAAATGACCACGGAAGGAATGTAAGCAATCGTCCACTTTTTCTTTGCCAAGAAGTAACAGCCAAATGAAAACAGCAGAAGCGGAACATCCACGGCTAACGAGTATCCTAAAATCGTAAAACCGAACCCCACCCCTAATGAAATGAACAAGGAAACAAGCAGGGCAATATCCAAAACAGCGATGATGGCAATGGCAATCGTCAAGAGTTTTTTCATATTCCCACCTCTCTATTTATTATATTCCTTTGTCAAAAAACAGTTTTTACGCGCGTCTTAGCGAAAATGAAAAACATGGATTTGATGCCTTAGAAAGCGTCACTTTGATGGATTAGACACGCGAAAAGAACTACAATTAAAATAATAAAGAAAACGTGGGGATCAACATGGCACAACGCTTTGTCGTCAATGGAAAAACATATCAAACCATCAAGCTTTTGGGCCACGGCAAAGGCGGATATTCGTATTTGGTCGAAAACGGCAAAATGCTTTTCGTCTTGAAACAAATTCACCATGAACCTTGCGACTATTACCAATTTGGAGACAAGATGCAAGCGGAGCTCCATGATTATCAGCGCCTTTCGGAAGTCGGGATTCATTTGCCTAAACTTATTGCCTTTGATTTAGAACAAGAAATCATTCTCAAAGAGTACATCAACGGGCCGACCATTGCCGAGCTCGTGGAACAAAAAGCACTTCAACCGGGACACATCGAAAAAGTTTTAAGGATGCAAGATCAATGCATTGCCAAAGGACTCAATATCGATTATTATCCGACCAATTTCATCGTCCAAGGCGAAAATCTGTATTATATTGACTACGAATGTAACATGTACGACCCTAAGTGGGACTTCGACCATTGGGGAGCACAGTATTGGAAAGTTAGCTGAGCGTAGCCTTTTTATGCCGCTTATTATACAATAATAAAAACTCCGGAGGCCACCATGGAAATTTCAAAACGCATTGCCGAAAAATTGAATCTTACGATTGAACAAGTGAACGCTGCGATCGCTCTGATCGATGAAGGAAGCACGATTCCGTTCATTGCCCGTTACCGCAAAGAAGTCACCCACAATTTAACCGACAGCGAGCTTCGCGACCTCAACGAAAACTTGGTGTATCTCCGCAACTTTGAAGAACGGATCAACACCGTGCTTTCATCGATTGAGGAACAAAAGAAATTAACCCCCGAATTAAAAACGGCGATTGAAAACGCCAAAACGCTTTCAGAACTGGAAGATATTTACCGTCCCTATAAACCCAAACGGAAGACCCGTGCCAGCATCGCCAAAGAAAAAGGCCTCGAGCCTTTGGCAACCTATTTTAAAACCGGCCGCAAAGACGCTTCGTATCCCACGTTTTTGGCAGGCTTCGTCAATGCCGAAAAGGGTGTTAAGACGGAGGAAGACGCCATCAATGGTGCCCTTGATATCATCGCCGAAGAAATCAGCGACGAACCCAAATATCGGAAATTCATCAAAGGCCATATCCAAAGCGAAGGTCTGATCGTTTCCAAAGAAATCGCCAAAGACGAAAAAGACACCTATGGAAAGTATGCCAATTACACCGAGAAGGTTGCCTCGATTCCGCCCCATCGTATTTTAGCCATCAATCGCGGCGAAAGCGTCAAATGTCTCAAAGTGACGTTAGAATACCCGGAAGAGGTCATTGAAGCCCGTATTCAACGGGATTACCTCAAAAATGCGGACTTTGCCGAGGAATTAAAACTCGCCATCAAAGATGCTCTCAAACGTTTGATTTTGCCCTCAGTCGAAAACGAAATCCGGAACGATTTGTTTGAGAAAGCCGAAGATGCCTCGTTGATCGTTTTCAAAAAGAATCTCAAAGCGCTCTTGCTTTACCCGCCTTTAAAAAACAAAACGGTGTTAGGCTTTGATCCGGGCTTCAGAACGGGCTGCAAATACGCCATTGTCAATCAAAACGGCATTCCCGGCGATGTCGGTGTCTGCTATCTCACCGCCGCCTCGGAAGGCGAAATCGAACGGGCCCGCAAACAAATCATCGA
>CALMWE010000044.1 GCA_937873795.1 uncultured Caryophanales bacterium | reverse complement strand
ATGATATGACGGAAAAGGATGTTTCGCCCGTGGTGCGAAAAACGCTTCAAGCGCTCGTGGACATGGGCATCAAGCTTGCCATCGGCTCCAGCAGCAAAAACACGCCCTATATCGTCGATAACGTCAAAATACGGCATTTCTTCAGCGCGATTGCTGATGGAAATGACATTTCCCACAGTAAACCGCATCCCGAAGTCTTCTTATTGGCCGCCTCACGTTTAGGTTTAAAGCCGGAAGAATGCTGGGTGGTGGAAGACGCCGAAAGCGGGATTGATGCCGCCCAAGCCGGTGGATTCCATTCCGTTGGCATCGGACCCGCCTCAAAGTATCCGAAGACCGACTATCCAATCAAGAGTTTGGCGGATTTGTTGACTCTTCTTGAAAACAATCAAGGTTGATTGACGTTTTGCTTGTCACGTTCAAATGACGAGCACAAAAAAACAAAAATATTGTGCACGTTGCGTTAACGTGCACTTTTCTTACCATTCTTTGATTAGGTCAAAAAGAAATGTGTTTTTATAGAGAACTTCTTTGCCGACTTTCTCACTGACTAAAAAGCCTTGCTTTTCAAGTTCCTTCAAAACGACACCGGCGGTATTTCGAGAAACACCAATACGGCTCCTGAATAGCTCGTTCTTCGTATAGAAGTCATTGAACAGATGCTGAATGATTTCGGGTTCATATATTTTGGGACATTTCTCTTTCATGAGCTTTTCCGCTTTTGCCATAGCACCATGAAAGGAATCAATAAAACGAATCGTGAAATCGCACATCTCGCACACGGCTTGAAGCATAAAAAGAACGAAAGGTTTGACTTGCGTGGCATCTGTCTGAATGGCTTGAATCAATCGATAGTACTCGTCCTTATGCTGATTGATGTATTTGCTTAAGTATAAAATCGGTTGACGTATTTTTCCTTTTTGAACGAGGAAAAGAATGTTTAAAATACGGCCGGTTCGCCCATTGCCATCATAAAAAGGATGAATTGCTTCAAATTGGTAGTGGAGAATCGCCATTTTGATCAAAGCGTCCAGTTCGTCTGGAGTATCCTCGTTATAGTATTTTTCGAAATTGCTTAAAAACTGGAGAATTTCGGCTTCGTTTTGAGGAGGAGTGTAAATCGTCTCTCCCGTTCGGGTGTTTTTGATAACCGTCCCGGGAAGAACTCGGATGCCCCCTTTATCGGGTTCGATGATATGGTGGATTTTGACGATTGTATTGACCGACAAAAAGCCTCTTTCAGCGAGTTGAGCAAACCCAAAATTCATGGCACTGCGATAATTCACGACTTCTTTAGAGGCGGAGTCGGTCGTCTTAAGTGTCAGTTCTTTAAAAATCTCATCATAGGTGGTCACGATATTTTCGATTTCAGACGATTCTTTTGCTTCGCCTAAAATGATGGCATTCAAAATGATCGACGGATTTGGAAGCAAACGAATCACGCCGTTCAATTCCCCA
>CALMWE010000043.1 GCA_937873795.1 uncultured Caryophanales bacterium | reverse complement strand
TGAAGCGCTAGTATAAAAGTGGACAAGGTAAAAAATACCAAGTCCACTTTTTGTTATACTCACAACAGGAGGGTACTTTATGTCAAAAATGACTGGAAAACCTAAAGGAAGGCCCAAGGGAGCCACGAACATCCTTCGTACGGCAGAAGAAAAGGAGCGGATCGTTCTCGAATGGCAAAAAACCAACCAAAGCCAAGGTGCATTTTGTAGATTCCGAGGCCTAAACGCCCGTCTTCTTTCCGTGTGGAATCGGAAGTACGAAAAAGAAGGGTTGGAGGGACTGCGAAGCAAGACCGGAAAATGTGGGCCGGGGAACATTTTTTCGGCGCTTCATACCTCAAAAAAATTATCGGAGGTCGAGCGGCTGAAACTCGAACTGATGAAGAAAGAAATCGAGATCGAGCGATTAAAAAAAGGCTACATGGTGAAAGGAGCTGGTTCAAGCAAGGAATACGTTCCTATCAGCAGAAAGAATTCGAAATAATTCTCCTATTATCGAGGAAATACAGCGTCCATCTGCTTTGCGGGGTGATGGGCGTCAACCGGTCCGGGTATTATGGGTGGAAACATCGGCAGATTCATAAACCGGGATGGATCGTGAGGAGAGAAAACAACATCGAACTCGTCCGAGGAGTCCATATCGACCATCCGTCGCATGGATACGTTTGGATTGCGGCCTACCTCAAGCAAAGCTTGGGCGTCATCCTGAGCGACCAATATGTCTACCGATGCTGCCGGTTCTCCGGGATCAAGTCGCAGTCCCGGCGGATTCAAACACGAAAAATCCGTGAAGAAAAAGTGATATCACCCAACCGGATCAACGGGCGATGGGAAACCACGAGGCCCTACGAGGTCGTCGTCTCTGACATGACATGCTTCTATCACAAAGGCACCTTATACGAGCTGACGTTGTACGTCGACACGTTCAACAACGAGATTCTGTCTTACAGGCTGAGCTCCCGTCGGGGCGATCGGATGACCTATTTCGACGGGATCAAAGATGTCATCCAAAGAATAAAAAAAGAACAAACCAGCCAGGTAACCGTTTTGCACACAGACCAAGGCGCGGTTTATTCTTCGCGAAGCTTCAATGAGCTCCTAAGTCAGTATAACATCATTCACTCGATGTCGAGAGCGGGGACTCCTACGGACAACCCCATCATCGAGTCTCTGAACGGTTGGATGAAAGAGGAAATGTTTCTCGACTTCCAACTCAGAAAAGCAGACGACATCAACGTTTTCATCAAGCGATACATGCATTGGTTCAATAACGAGCGTCCGGCTTACTCACTCAAATATAAAACCCCCGTCCAGTACAGAATGGAACGGGGGTTCTATTAGGCTTTTTTAACTTGTCCAATTTCGCTTGA
>CALMWE010000042.1 GCA_937873795.1 uncultured Caryophanales bacterium | reverse complement strand
GTCACGTTTTTCCCGACACAAGCCATGGACCTCTATGGATTTTCAACTTACCTTGTCACCACCGACAGCATGGTACCGGTGATTCCGGTGAACAGCTATATCGTTGTCAAAGAAGTCGATCCCAACGAACTCGAAGTCGGCGATATCATTACTTTCTACAGTCACAAAGATGTGAATCTTGATGGCAAAGACAACGATGTCTTGACTCACTACGTCGCCGACATTCAACCTTATGAAGGCGATGACCACAGCATAAAGACGCACGCCATCGGAAAAGATGAAGTCTCGGAGTGGGACCATTGGACTCTTCATGATGAAGACATCATTGGAAAATATGCATACACTATTCCAATTCTCGGCTTTCTCGTGGCATTCCTTCAAAGTTGGTATGGCATCGCAGTTGTTGTAATTAATATCGTCGTCATTGTAGCAATTGTAATGTTGTTCGACAAAGAAAAGAAAAAGGCTGAAACCGAAAAAAGTGTTCCCTCCGCTCCTGAAAGCGAAAAACAAAAAGAAGAAAAGTAAATGTTAAGAAAGGAAAGCACCATGGAGACTGTTTTAAAAACCAAACCATCGATGCGCGAATACCTTCGTAAGAAGGCTCCTTTCTATTTTTACAATTTCTTCACCGCTTTATTGATTACCTATTTGTTTCTTCCAAACCTCGTTGGCAAAAACTACTACCAAATGTTTGGCCATAATCAATGCATCTCGGTCAGCGTGGATCCTACTGAAAGCAGCACTTACCTTTCCCGTTTGATTGTCTATAAAGAAAACACACCGGATGATGTCCAACTGGGACAACGGGCCGTTTTTTATGATGAAATCGCCGGATTGATTATGCCGGTTGATGGAACGGTCATTGAAACTAGCGTAGGACAAGACCACCTTGTCGTCATGAGCACGGACCATTTAGTCAATGAAATCAGTGATACCAATTTTCTGGGAACCTATGTCCGCGAATCCCATCTGCTCGACCGTTTCATGTATTTCAATTTTCAGTTCTATTGGCGGATTTTAAGCGATGTTAACGCAATTATTACAGTCTATGTCTTCTATTATGTTTTCTTCAAAAAAGAAGTGACGCCTCCTTCAGCTAAAGAGCTGAATAAAACAAAAACAACTAGAGCAAAATAAGCGAATAGATACTTATTGAAAAATCGCGGTGATTTCCCATGAACATTAAACAGAAAAAACAAAAAATATTCTTGGCGTCAATCTGTTTTGTCATGGGCGCACTCGGGTCCAAAGTGTCTTTAGCTTACTGGGCAAGTTCGGTTACAGGAAGTGCAACGGCTCCAAACGGAACTGTTAACGCAGGCACTTGGGATCGTTACGCCACCGGAACCGCGATTAGCTCATGCACCGTCTTGAGAAACAGCGTTCTAAATGTCAACACGAGCGGAACGTTTTATTTAACTCAAAACCTCAATTGTTCTACTGCATCTTCTCCAAACAGTACCACCTCCGTTTTCAGCGGAACGCTATACGGAAATGGTTTTACCATTTCAAATTACACGATTTCTAGCTCGCGAAGAGGCCTCTTCTATTATCTTTCGGGTGCTAAAATTCAAAACCTGATTTTGGATAATATCAAAGTCGGAACCACGTCAAGCCGTTCAACGGGCGCGACCGGTGTTTTGGCCTCCACCAATAACGGTGCTAATACGACGATTTCCAAAGTTAGAATTTACAATTCTTCCGTCTATACGACCACTCTTGGTAGCGGCGGAGGCATGATCGGTCGCGTTACTGCGGGAATTACCATCGATAATGTGATGTTACAAACGGTGGTTGTTGATAGCACAGGCACCAATACCGGAACCGGAACAGGCGGTATTGTCGGACGGATGTCCGCGGCGGTCACCATGACCGATGTTTACTTTGAAGGATCCGTGACGACCGGTTATAACAGTGGCGGAATCGTTGGGCTCAATGAAAGCACCGGAATTCTCAATGTGACCCGGGCCATCACTTATGCGAATGCTTCGATACGGGCGACGAGCGGATATGCGGCTGGGGTTCTCGGCAAAAATAATCATAGCGGCGGTCAAACACTAACGGATGTTTTCTTTACTGGGCCATTATATAGTCCCTCAAATTACGCAGGGACTCTGTATTATGGAACTGCAATGACGTATACCAATGCTTGGGCCGCTCAATGGTCATGGAGTGGCACCCCCACTATTGCATATACGGCAATGGCGGGTACATCGGCAAACTATACGACCAATTACGTAGCTTTGCGTTCAAGTTTAACCACAACATGGTGGACTTCGAGTTTACCCAACATTGCCACCAACGGTCGTTGGACCTATGATGCGACCACTTACTTGTTTGAACTAAAACCAAAAGTATGACGACTGAATGACGGCTTGAGAAAGTCGTCTTTTTTTACAAAAAAACCGATTAAGAAGTCATCTTTTGCCTCTGATTCGCAGTGTTTCTTAACATTGACGGCCTCTTTTCTTGCTATAATTAGAAAGAGTTTAAAAGCTTTTATGCTTTCAAGCCATCAACCGTTGTAAAAAATAGCTCTCGAAATGAAAACTTACTTATTGCAGGAGAATGGTATGAACAAAAGGAACCGTATGAAGTACGTATTTGCCTCGGTTTCTTTTGTTTTGGCTGCTTTAGGATCAAAAGTCTCTTTGGCGTATTGGGCCAGCGCGGTACTCGGCAGTAACAGTAACTCAACCGGGACGGTTACTTCAGGAACTTGGGACCGTTACTCTACAGGCACTGCCGTCAACACATGTGCTAACCTTCAAACGATGCTGCAAGCTAATACCTCCTCGACGTACTATTTGACTACTAATTTAAGTTGTCCCACCACGACTTTGACAACGAATGCCCGCACATTTAGCGGCACTTTTTACGGAAACGGTTACACAATTTCTAACATCGCGATGACCAACGGCCGTCCGGCACTTTTCTACAACATTAACGGAGCGACCATCCAAAACCTTATTTTGGATAACGTTGATGTCGGCACGAGTTCTTCACGCGTCACTGCTGCGGCCGGGGGTATTTTGGCCTCCACCACATCAGGAACAGGCAACCAAATTTCCAAAATCCGCATCTACAATTCAACGGTTTATGCAAACACGAAAAATGGAGCTGGAGGCATTCTTGGCCGGGCCAGCTCGGGAACAACGATTTCGAATGTCATGCTACAGAACGTAATCGTCAACAACTCCAACACAGGAACCAGCTCAGGCGCCGGCGGGATCGTTGGAAAAATGTCGGCAACAGTGGATATTTCGGATGTCTATTTTGAAGGTTCGCTTTCTTCTCCTTACAATAGCGGAGGAATCGTCGGAAACATCGATAACGCCACGGGAAGCCTCTTAAGTGTTTCTCGGGCTGTGACTTTCGCCAATACCTCATTCCGAGCGACCAGCGGATATGCCGGAGGTATTGTTGGAAGAAACCAACGCACCGCCAGCCACTCGCTCACAGATGTCTTTTTCACCGGGGCTCTCTATGCCGCATCCAGTCGCGCCGGAACCATTTATAACGGAACCGCCATGACCTATACCAACGCTTGGGCAGCCCAATGGTCCTGGGATAATACGCCTGCCATTGCTTATACGGCAATGACCGGGACTTCCGCCAACTATACGACGAATTACGAGGACTATCGAAGTTCACTGGACACCACATGGTGGGCAACCAATCTTTCCAATATTGCCTCCCTCGGTCCATGGACGTATGATTCGAGTACCTATCTCTACGAATTAAAACCCAAAGTTTAACGAAATCATCCATCAAAAAGCGGCTTCAAATGGCCGCTTTTTTGGTTTTCAAACGTCTTTTCAAAAAAACTTTCGAAAATGCTATTTGGCTTGGCTTAAATATTTCTATTTAAATATTAATAGCAAAGTGTTTATAATGTATAAGTGTGTGTTACAAAAATTGGCCACTTTAGTCCTTTTTTGTAGAAAAAGTTCACTTTTTGTCGTAAATTGGCTTAATTACTAAGTGCGGAGGCGCCATGACTAAGTATCCGAAGTTCACCTTAATATGTGCTACGACCTGTTTTGTAATGGCCGCTTTAGGCACCAAAATATCGTTAGCTTATTGGGCCAGCGCGGTGAATGGGGCTAACGCCAACAACAACGGAACCGTAAACACAGGAACTTGGGATCGCTATACCACAGGAACCGCGATTAGTACGTGCAGTGGCCTTAGGTCGTTTCTCCAGTCAACGACTTCTTCGACGTACCATTTGACGACGGACTTGAGCTGTCCAACGACGAATCTGACCAACAGCAGCAAAACATTCAGCGGAACTTTTTACGGAAACGGCTTTACGATTTCCGACATCTCCATTACCAGTGGACGTGTCGGCCTTTTCTATAGTCTTTCAGGTGCCACGATTCAAAACTTGATTCTGGATAATATCAACATTGGAACTTCATCCACTTATTCACGAGTGAATAACTATACCGGAATTTTGGCTGGAAGAATCAATGGTGCGAATACCGTCATTCAAAAAATCCGGATTTACAACTCCTCCGCTTATTGTCGGAATTCTTACGGCATCGGGGCGATCGCGGGATATGCCACCCGAAGCACGACCATCTCCAATGTGATGCTGCAAAATGTCAAACTTGACTCCTCTTCGTCCTCTTGCGGAGGATTGATTGGCCGAATCAATGGCGCTTCACTAGATATTTCCGATATTTACGTTGAAGGCACCATGAAAGCAACCCAGGGATCCGGTGGACTGATTGGAACCGTCGATAACAACTCTTCTAACGTCGTTGTCGTTAATCGGGCGGTCGTGTATGGTAATACGAACATTCAAGCGACTTCTTATTATGCGGGCGGAATTGTCGGCAATAATCAAAGAAACAGCTCTTCCCATCAACTGACCGATATTTTCTTTACCGGGACGCTTGATTCCACCAGCAACCGTGCAGGAACCATCAGTAATAATGTTGCCATGAATTTTACCAACGCTTGGGCAGCGCAATGGGATTCATCCACCATTGCGAGTTATTCCAGCATGACGGGGGCTTCAGCACCTGCTTCGAATTACATAAACAGTATCAGCAATCTTACCGAAGTTTGGTGGAACAATAGTCTCCCCACTATCGCTACCAGCGGTCGTTGGATCCACGACATCGCCACATACCTATTTGAATTAAAGCCAAAAGTCTAATAACAACGAAAAGAAAAAATGCGGTCGAAACCGCATTTTCTTTTTTACATTTTGGAATCGTCAATGCCATCGAGGATTTTCGACACCGGGCGAATGACTTTCCCGATCGAGCCTTTTTTGAAAGGATTCCGGAGATGGTTTTTCTTCAATAACACCGTGAACGGATATTTTCCGCCCATACGGCAAAGCTTGACGTATTTGGCCCAGGCTTTGCTGCGATCCTCTCTCATTTCGACGAGGAATTGGAACGCCACCACTTGAGCAAGGGTGTAATCGATGTAATAGAAGGGGCTCACATAAATGTGATTTTGTCGCATCCAGTAGCGACCGCTTTCAAGGAAGGGGAAGCCATTGAATTTCTTGAGCGGCGTGTATTTCTTTTCGATTTTGCGCCATTCTTGGCAACGCTCTTCGTGCGTCGCATTGGGATGTTCATAAACGAAGTGTTGGAATTCATCGACGGTAACACCATAGGGAAGGAAGTCGATGCAGCTATCCAAATGGGTGAACCGGTATTTTTCTTGTTCTTCTTTGAAGAAGAGTTCCATCCAAGGCCACGCAAAGAATTCCATACTCATCGAGTGGATTTCGCACGATTCCATCGTAGGATCGCGGTATTCAGGGAATTTGATATCTTTCGAAGAGTAACCTTGGAAAGCGTGTCCGATTTCATGAGTTAAGACATCCACGTCACCGGAAGTTCCGTTGAAGTTGGAGAACACGAACGGCATCTTGTATTTGGGAAAATACGTCATGTAGCCGCCGCTTTGTTTGCCGGGCTTGGCTTCCAAATCAAGGAGGTGTTGATCGACCATTTTGTCGAAGAATTCTCCGATTTCGGTACCCATTTCGTGGTACATCTTTTGAGCTTGAGCAACCAGATAATCTTTGCCGCCTTTGGGGGTCGGATTACCGCTGAGGAATTGAAGATTCAAATCATAGAAAACCGGGTTTTTGATGCCGATACGTTTGGATTGACGACGAATCGACTTTTTCCACACGGGAACAACTTCCTGACGGATTTGGTCACGGTAGACGGCGACCATGTCGGCATCGTAGTCGGTTCTTCCCATACGGGCATAACCGAGTTCGACATAATTCGAATAGCCAAGCTTTTTGGCCATGCCATCGCGTAAATGGACTAATTGGTCATAAATACTCGCAAATTCACTTTCGTGTTCTTCATAGAAGCCAAAATAGGCTTTGGCAGCCTTTTTACGGATGGAGCGATCGGTGGATTGCATATATTTACCAAGTTGGGAAAGATTGAGCACTTTGCCATCGAATGGGATTTGCGCCGACGCCACGAGTTTTCCGTATTGGCTGGACAATTTGTTTTCTTGTTGCAAGTCAGCGATGATTTTTTCATCGAAACACTTGAGCGCAAGTTCAGCTTTCTTGAAGAAGAAGGAACCAATCTTGGCTTCCAATTCTGGACGGAACTTGGAACCTAAGACCGCTTTGTAATAACGATTGTAAAGCGCTTGGAACTGAGGGCCGAATTCATCGATCGCGTCTTGCGCTTTTTGATTGGCTTCACTGCGGGTGTCAATCGAGTATTTGACCGAAATCACGGTCGTTTGCGTGGTGACTTCTTCAACTAACTTGACGATTTTTTTGATCGCCGAAAGTTGCTCTTTGGCACTTTTCGCAGAGGCAAAGTTGGACAAATACAACTCAAACTTTTTGGTGACTTTTTTAATGTCTGGGACTACAAATGGGAATTCTTCGAATGTCATATTTTCTCCTTTATTTGACAATGAGGCTGGATTCAGTCATTTCGACCGGGATTTCGGCTCCGAGAAGCTCAAGAATCGTGGGGGCAATATTGCCGAGTTTTCCGCCTTTTTTCAACAATTTAATACCTTTACGGCTGACGCAGAAGGGAACGGGGTTCGTGGTATGCGCGGTAAACGGACGGCCTTCTTCGTCGAGAATCATTTCGGCATTTCCGTGGTCCGCGGTCACAAGTAATGTTCCGCCGTTTTTATCAACCCAATCAATGATGGAACCGACGCAGGTATCAACGGTTTCCACCGCTTTCACAACAGCGGCATCGATGGCGGTATGGCCCACCATGTCGCAGTTGGCAAAGTTAATGATGACGACATCTAAATCTTTCTTATCCAATTCTTTGATTAACGCATCGCGGACTTCAAAGGCGGACATTTCCGGCTTTTGGTCATAGGTGGCTACTTTCGGAGAAGAAACCAAGACACGGCGGCATCCCTTTAATTCGGGTTTTTCAACGCCGTCATAGTTTACCGTGCCATCAAAGAAGAAGGTCACGTGAGCGTACTTTTCGGTTTCCGCAATACGAAGTTGAGTATATCCTTGTTCGGATAAATACTCACCTAACGTCATCGCAAGGCTCGGAAGTTTAAAGGCGATTTCACCCTTGACCGAATCGGCATATTTCATCGTGCAAACGAAGAAAATATTCTTAAGGATGTGTTTCGGGGTATAAGCGACATAGACGGGTTTGCCATCGGCTTTCATGGGCGGATTCGAATAGAACTTGGGGTTCGTGATAATCGTGGAAATTTGGATTGCACGATCTGGACGGAAGTTCATGAAGATGATGGCATCGTTATCTTGAATACGTCCATCACACAAAGCGTTGTAATGCGGGATCAAGAATTCATCGCTGGCGTCTTTTCCTAAAGAAGGCAGCGTCGCATATTGGTGCTTGAAGTATTCCTTGTAATTGGTGAAGCTCGGACCCTCATGGTCCACCATCGTGCGGTAAGCCACATCGACGCGGTCAAGGTTCTTGTCACGGTCCATGGCCCAATAACGGCCGCCGATATCAGCGATATGACCAAAATGGATTTCATCCATGACCTTCTGGATTTTTTCGATGTAGGAAGCTCCGACTTGCGGATCCACGTCGCGTCCATCCATGAAGGCATGCACAAAGACGTCTTTCAGGCCTTCTTTTTTGGCCATGCGAACTGCCGCAATGATGTGGTCGATATGGCTATGGACGCCACCATCGCTCACCAAACCAAACAGATGGAGTTTCGAGTTATTCTTTTTGGCCCATTGAATGGCCTTTAAATAATGTTCATTGCTGAAAAACGTTCCGTCACGCACGGCACGATTGAGAAGCGTTAAGGATTGGTAAACAACGCGGCCGGCGCCAATGTTCAAGTGGCCGACTTCCGAGTTACCCATTTGGCCTTCGGGAAGTCCGACGGCTTCGCCCGAAGCTTCAATTTCGGTATAGGGGTGTGTCGCAAAGAAACGATCTAAGTTTGGCTTCTTTGCTTCGTAAATCGCATTGCCTTTTTTATCAGAACGGATGCCGTAGCCGTCCATAATGCATAAAATAACTGGTTTTTTCATAGAAATGCCTCTTTCCTGGATTATTATACTCAAATCGCCGCTCAAATCCTAGCATGATGACTAGGCAATCACGTCTTTAACGTGAAAACGGGCTAGACGGGCGACCCAACGCCATAAAAACACATGGATCCAATAGTTATAACCAAGGACATCCGCGTTATAGTTGGCCACCGCTTTACGATAGTCATCATCGACTTCGACCAAGGGCTTTTTCAAGCCAATGAATTCACTGTCGGCGGCAAGCTTCTTGCTTTGTTCACCATAAAAGAGCACCGCTTGAGTGGCTTTCAACAAGTATGAGCGGATGGTTGTTCGTTCAGTTCCGGTCACTTCTTTTAGCCGTTCATCAAAGTGGGGAGCTAAGTCTTCTTCAAATTCGGCGGGTAAGACAACTTTGTATTTTTTGAAAAGTTTCCCGACGAGGCGGAGAACTTCATATTTTTGTGCAAGAAGGACATCAATCGCATCCAGACGGCGGTTGATTCTGCGGATAAAATTTTTCATGACGCGGAAATAGACCAACGCCGAAAGAAGGTAAACAGCGATAATGATTGCGGTGACAAGAAGGAATATTTGCCAAGGTTCCATTGTCAATCCTCCCAAACTTTTAAGTGCTTTGTATTATAGCATATATCGATACCTTCGTGCTTTTCTCATTGTTGTTTTATTGAATAATTCGGATGAGGCGGGTTTTGCGGGATTTTTAAAAATTAGGCAAAAGACGGGTCTTTTTTAAAAAGGATTGAGAATTGACTATATATTATCATTATGATAATATAAATATTTGAGGTGAACCCCATGCCAAACAAGCCTATTGTCGCCATTATGTACGACTTCGATAAGACGCTTTGCAGCGAAGATATGCAGAACTACAGTTTTATTCCCGCCCTTGGAATGAAGCCTGCCGAATTCTGGGATTTGACCACGCAATTTGTGGAAAAAGAAAATGTTGAGAAAATTTTAGCTTACATGTACATGATGGTTCTTCAGGCACGTAAAAAGGGTATCAAACTTACCAAAGAATATTTGAACGGGCTTGGAAAAGCAATCAAGTATTACGAAGGAGTCACCACCTGGTTCTCCCGTATGAATGCTTATGGCGAATCCCTCGGTTTACGCGTTGAACACTATTTAGTTTCCTCGGGCACCAAAGAAATCATCGACGGCTGCAGCATCGCCAAAGAGTTCAAGGCGATTTATGGCTGTGAATTCCTGTTTGACGAAGAAACCGGCGAAGCCATTTGGCCCAAATACGCCATCAACTATACGATGAAAACGCAATATTTCTTCCGCGTTTCCAAAGGCGTCATTGATAGCAGCGATGACGTGACCCTCAACCAAAGAACCCGTAATCGTCGCATCCCCTACCGCAACATCGTCTACATCGGCGATGGGATGACCGATATTCCTTGCATGATTCTTGTTAAAGAAAACGGCGGCAAATCCATCGCGGTTTACCAAAAAGACAAGAAAGATCGCGTCATGGGGCTTCTTGAAGACGGCCGTGTCAACTACATCTGCCGTGCGGATTACAAATCCGGAAGCGAACTTGAAACCATCCTTAAACTGGTGATGGAAGGTATCAGCGTAACCGAACAGCTGATTGCCAAAGAAAACGCCCTGATCAACAAATAAAAAAACAAAAGTGGGACTCCGGTTCTACTTTTTGTTTACATTGAAAAGACCACCCTAAAATGATATTATCATTTTGAAATGGAGGAGCCCCGATGAATATCGCAATTATCCTTGCCGCAGGAAGCAGTCTTCGTTTTTCCTCAAGGACACCCAAACAACTCGTTCGTCTCGGTGCTAAGCCTCTTTTTTGCCACTCTGTAGAGTCTTTCGAGAATCATTCAGACATTAATGGCATTTTAATCGTTACCCAAGAAAAATTCATTGGAAAAATGAAGGCTATCTGCAAAGACGCCCATTATAAAAAAGTAATTGATATCATCCCCGGTGGCCCAACACGCCAAAGTTCTTCGTTTGAAGCCTTAAAATTCCTGCAGAATCGCCTCTCGAATGATGATTTGGTGTTGATTCATGATGCCGCCAGACCGTTACTTTCCGAAAATGTCATTACCGATAACCTTGAAATGGCAATCAACAACCAAGCAGTCGTCACCGCCATTCCCTGCGTTGATACCATTTGTGAATCCAAAAATAAAAGCACGATTTCAGCGAATTTGGACCGCAATCTTTTGTATCAGGTTCAAACCCCGCAAACTTTCCACTACGAAACCATTTTAAAAGCGCATCAATATGCGTTTGCGAACCATGTCCTTGTTTCGGACGATGCTCAACTGCTGGTCAATCAAAATATTCCTGTCTCTTTTGCCAAAGGCGATCGTGCCTTACTGAAAATCACAACCAAAGAAGATTTGGCTGCGATAAAAATCTTTTTTAAGAAATGGGGAAAGAACAATGGTTGATCAACCCACTCCAAATGCCATCGGCGATTTGATTCGCGGAAAAATCACACGGATCGTTTCGTACGGGGCTTTTCTCGAATTTCCGAATGGCCAAAACGGTTTGTTGCACATTTCGGAAGTTTCCGAAAAATTTGTCCGTGACATCCATTCCTTTCTGTCGGTCGGGGATGAAGTTACGGTTCGTGTCATCGCCGTCGATCCCGGAAATAACTATTTGCGTTTATCGATGAAAAATATTCCGAATGAAGTGGCCGGAGGAGCCAAAGGTCCGGCTAAGAAAAAACGGGTACCGATTCCCGAAAACCAAGTCGACTTCACGAAGCTCAAAGAAATGTTGCCACAATGGATTGAACAAACCCTAAAGGAGAATAAATAGTATGATGCACGTATCGTTTGAAAACACCTTGAAGAAAATCCCGTTTGAAGATTATGCCGAAAAAGTCAAAGCCATCCACCACAATATCGAAACCAAACAAGGGGAAGGCAACGACTTTTTGGGATGGAAAGATTGGCCCGAAACCTATGACCGTGAGGAATTATCCCGGATCATCAAAAGTGCCAAGTATGTCCGTGACCACTTTGATGTCTTAGTCGTCTGCGGCATCGGCGGATCTTACCTCGGCGCCCGAGCCGCCATCGAGGCGCTCAACGGTCTTTATTCCAACGATAAAATCCAAATCATTTATTTTGGACAAACCTTCTCCCCAAACTACATTGCCCAAGTCATGGAATATTTGAAGGGCAAACGCTTTGCCATCAACGTGATTTCCAAATCCGGGACCACCACCGAAACCTCAATTGCGTTCCGTATGGTCAAGGAATTGCTTGAAAAGCAAATCGGCAAAGATAAAGCCAGAAATGCAATCTTCGCGACGACGGATAAAGCTCGTGGTGCTTTAAAAACATTGTCCGATACGGAAGGCTACGAAACCTTTGTGCTTCCCGATGACATCGGCGGACGTTACTCAGTTTTAACTGCAGTCGGTTTATTCCCGATGGCTGTTGCCGGCATTGATGTCGAAGCCGTTCTCGGCGGTGCCCGTGAAGCCATGAAACTTTATAGCGTCGACGATTTATCCAAAAACCCCTGCTACCAATATGCGGTGGCTCGTGACTATTTTTACCGTCATGGCAAATCCGTTGATTTATTTGTCTCTTATGAACCCTCATTAACCCAACTGGGCGAATGGTTCAAACAACTTTTCGGCGAATCCGAAGGCAAGAATCGTCAAGGACTCTTTCCCGTCAGCGTGACCTTTTCCACCGATTTACATTCGCTCGGCCAATTTGTCCAAGATGGAACGCCGCTTATGTTTGAGAGCATCCTTTATATTAAGCGTCCTCGCTACGATATCGTCGTTCCGCACAGCGAAGACAACCTCGATGGCTTAAATTACCTTGAAGGCAAGTCGCTAGCCTATATCAACGAAAAAGCCTTTTTAGGGACCTTGGAAGCCCACGTCAAAGAGGGAAAAGTTCCCTGCATGATTCTGGAAGCCGATCAAATGGATGCCAAGCAATTAGGACACCTTTTCTACTTCTTTATGAGAGCCTGTGCGATGTCGGCGTACCTGCTCGGAATCAACCCCTTTAATCAACCCGGCGTGGAAGTCTATAAACGGAATATGTTCCATCTGCTCGGAAAGAAAGGATATTAAAATAACTCCATCATAGATGGAGTTTCCAAGGCGAAAAACCGTGCGTCCAAACCAAGAAAAAATGGTTGACTACCCAAAACTGTAATGATATATTATAAAAGCACGCG
>CALMWE010000041.1 GCA_937873795.1 uncultured Caryophanales bacterium | reverse complement strand
GAAGTTGCCGTAGGAATCGAAACATATTGCATATTGGCGGTGACATATCCATAACGGTCCGGTTGGATGAAACGCAACTCGAGATAATAAGTCGGCAAACCCGGAACGTAATAAGCATTTTCGTTGTAATAAGCCCGAGTAAGAAGGTAATCGGGAACAACTGCACTTGAAAAATCAACGTTGATTTGACCATTGGTCAAGGAACTTTGAGTGACATTCAAACTGGAGGTTTGGTCAACATAATAGGCTATTTCGGAAGTGTCTGGGGTTTCGCCATAGCGACGCTCGTAAATATGAGCTTCAATCTTCACTTCGGAGTTTCCTGTTGAGAGGGCCACCATGTTGGTCACTGACCGGCTGAATTTGATCCACGCAAAAGTGGCACTCGTCAAAGCAAGTGCGCTGGCCACGAGGGCGATGGTGGTTGTCATGATCAGTTTGTTGTGTGGTTTCATGGGACCTCTCTGGAAATAAAAAAGCAGCCGCTACCATTCCTTAGGCAACTGGCTACCTCTTAACTTTTGGAGGCCCTTTAGCTTTGCGTCGCTAGATTACTCTAGGTTTGCTATTTACTAACTTGATTATATATATGTGAAAACAAGTTGTCAAACAGTCTACTTGCCCCCGCCCACGAATTTCAGGAAGTCAGAAATGGCCATCGGCTTGGCAAAATAAAAACCCTGCACCATTCGAATGTTGAGCCGTTTGACGATGTTTGCTTGGTCCTCAGTCTCAATTCCTTCGATGATGATGTTGTTGTTCATTTCCCGAATTTTGGCACGCAAATGATCAAAACTTAAGAAAGCAGAGCTGTCGCTTTCAATGCCGCGGACCAGGTCTCTTTCAAACTTGACGCAATTGAACGGAAGTGATGCGGCGATTTGGAAATCAAGCACACGGTCCGTATAGTTATCAAGGCAGAAAACGATGTTATTTCCCTGCAAATCCTTCATGAATTTGCGTGTTTCATTTTCTTTTTCGGCAACAGTCTTTTCAGAAATTTCAAGTTGTAAGAAACCTTTTGGGAACTTATAACGCGATATGACTTGCTTGACTGTTTCTCTGAATCCGGAATCCAAAACAGAATCGGTTGACACGTTGAGGGCCAAACGTTCGACGCCGTTTTGTCGGAATAGATCAAAGCCATAGTTTTTCCACATTTCACCAACGTTATAAAGGAGAGCTTTTTCGATATCGACCAGCAAATGGGCTTCGCTTGCTGTCGCTAAATATTCACTCGTTGAAATATATCCGCGGTTCGGATCATAAAGCCGCGAAACCAACTCGCCACCAACGGGTTCGGAATTATTGATGTTCATGATTGGGTTGATGTAAATTTCAAATTTTTGTTTTGTTACCGCATCGCGAATCAGATCGAGAACATATCCTTTTCGTTCTGCTTTCCGCGTCTTTTTGCTGTCGGCGACATACATCATGTCGTTTCCGGCTTTTTGGGTACTCTTGAAACCGGCACCGAGAAGCGCTTCGATGGCAGAAGCATCTCGGACGTCTCCTGGGTAAGCTGATATGGTCATCCAAAAATGTGGGCTCTTTGGATCGTTACCACCGATTTCGCGTGCGGTGGAATAGATTGACTCAGCCATTGTAAACGCAGCCGAGCGCGTGGCTTCCGGAAATGAAACAAATAGAATGTTCCCGCTATAGCGATAAATGAAATCACCAAAACTGGCGTTTTCTAATTTACGGCAAAGCAAGTTCAAGGTTGCAGACATGACTTCATCGGGTTCAAAAGACAAGGTAGGCGTAACGTTATTTAAAGCAATCGAGAAGAGATAACCGTTACGGTCGTCACTGACAGCGTTTTGGACATCCAATTCCAAGCGCCGACGGTTTTTAATTGAGAAATCCAAATCCAAATAACGAGGCTCGGTTTCGGATAATGCGGCTCTCAGAGGGCGGATTGAAATCGCGGTTTCATGCGAATTAGCAGAGAAATTCATCAGGGAACGTAAAAAAGGAAGCGGTGAAATAATCGGGACCGAAATCTCTTTAGAGCCCACTTTCAAAGGGCACGTGGGACAAACGGAATCGCGATTGTGAAACACCTTGTAACAACGTTCGCCGATCGTCTTTTGGGTTTTATAGAAGGACGCTAAATTGGCGGACAAATAGTTTAATGAGAAGTTGTTTTTATCAATGACATAAACATACCGCTCATCCATTTTCAAAACATGTTCAAGCAATTCATTCTTGCTTCGCTCATAGTCGGAGTGGACAACTTCTTTGATGAAGGTTCCGAGTAATGCGCCTGCGAAGTTGAGAATCGTCTGTTCGCTGACGGTCAGTGAGCGATTTTTTTGACTAGAACAGAAATAAACAAGACCGAAGGTTTTTTCTCTATTTCCAATGGCTTGAAAATGGAACGTCTTAATATCAAGATTCGTCAGAATTTTTCCAAGGTGGGTTGGATAGGAATCAGCATCGCAACCATAGACTGCCCCGGAAGCGTCAACAGCTGCAAAAATCGGTTGAAGGTCATCGGGTGCAATACGTTTGAGCTTTTGAAAAGTCGGATGTTCGTGCAAACGGCAATCTTCAAACTCTACGCGAAACTCATCGAGGGATGCATCGAGGAGCAAATACCCTGCGTTATGAAAGCCAAATTGACTGGAAATTTTAAGAAGGTTTTGCCTGATAAATTTGTCAAAACTATCCTTGTTCTGGACATTTTTGGCTTCAAGAATCAAAGCCTCGGCATTGAGTAAAAACAATCTGCCGACGCTTTCAAAAGTTTCACGGTGAGAGATATCACTTTGGCGGATTGTAGGAAGGTAGATAAAGTAGTCTTTGCTCTTATCAAGCGCAAAAAGGGCATCTCTTTCAAGATCGCGACGGTTGGTATAGGGATAGATGGCGCCGCCAATGCGAATTTGAGCGACCTCCATGCCACGTCTATTTTTTTCAACTTTTGTCGGAACAAAATGAATATAGAAATTTTCGATTTTTGCTTTCAATAAACTCAATGAATTGACCTTTGGCAGGAATAACGAAATGACATTGGGCAAATAGTCGCCGACAACACCATCTTCGAAGTATTCACCCAATCCTTTTACAAGTTCGCCATGAAAGGGTTGGACATCGGTGTTCACTATCTTAATAAGGATATAGGCGGAACGATAGGAGGCATTCGCTTGCGATAAAAAGAAAACGGCTTGGTTGTATTCGCCTTTTGAGAGGAGACCACCCGCCCTAATTCGTTTTTCAACTTCTTCAGGAATAGGTTCTCCATTGAGGGTGGGTTCGAGTTTGCTATAACGTTCTAGCAGTTCGTTGACGTCATTTTCCAAAACGGCCAATTCTTCAATGTTTTTATTCCCGTCTTTTGGTTTCTCAGTAAGAGTCAATCCATAATAAAGTTTGGTCGAAATTCCAGCCAAACCCTTGTTAATCGCGGAATTGATGGTCATGACATGACGATAAATAAAAAAACCGAAGAGGGCATTTAATACCAGTGTTAAAACAAGCAAACCGACCAAAAGAAGGGCGTTGTTAATCGTAAAATAGTTGATGACAATCGCGGCCGAAACCAAAACCACCGAAGAAATCATTCCGAGGATAAAGCTGGCGACAGTTTGGTCAAGGTCGTATTTTAAAGTTTTCATGGATTCTCTTTCTTTTCTTTATTTATTATATTACATCGGTCTTAACCAAAAAGAAGAAACCTTCAAACTTTTTGTTTTTTGTGCTTTTTCCCCGAAGAGTCTATGATTCATTAACAATTTTAAAAGCTTTGCGTGATAAAATACTATCATCATGGATAAGAATTTCATTTGGGGCGCTGGCACTTCCGCCTATCAAATCGAGGGTGCTTTCAATGAAGACGGTCGTTCACCTTCAATCTGGGATACTTTCAGCCACACTCCCGGAAAAATTGAAAGGAAACACACAGGTGACGTGGCATGCGATCATTATCATCGTTACAAAGAAGACGTAAAGCTTCTTGCCGAACTGGGTGTGAAGGCGTACCGATTTTCCATTTCTTGGAGCCGCATCTTGCCCAACGGCATCGGCGAAATCAATGAAAAAGGACTGGCCTTTTACGACCACCTTTTAGATGAACTGAGTCAATATCATATTGAACCCTTTGTGACGTTATATCACTGGGATTTGCCACAGATTTTGTTTGAAAAGGGTGGCTGGCTGAACCCGCAAATTCCAAGTTGGTTTGAATATTATGTTGATGTCGTGACAAAGCATTTTGGCAAGCGGGTTAGAAACTATATCACCATTAACGAACCGCAAATTGTTGTTCAGGTCGGCATGCATTCTCTCGAGCATGCTCCGGGCATCATTTATTCCACTCGGGAATGTTTGCAAGCATCACACCATATCCTCTTAGCACATGGTCTGGCGGTTCGTAAGATTCGTAAAAATGTTCCGGATGCACTTATCGGTTTTGCTCCTTGTTCCGATTCGGTCGTTCCGCTTCATAACGATCCCGCGTCAGTGGAAGAAGCAAGAAAATTATTTTTTCAACTTCGAAAAGACAATTTTCATGTTGTTACTTTATTTTCTGATCCTGTCTTTTTGGGCGATTACCCGAAAGAATATTACGAGATGTACAAGGATGTTTTGCCTAAGATGGGAAAAGACGACTTGAAGATCATATCGACTCCGATAGATTACTGTTATCAAAATGTTTATACCGGGGCTTACTGCGATGTCGATGCTTCGGGAAAAGGGTATATTAAAGATTTTCCTGTCGGCAGTCCCCAATCCAATATCGTTTGGGAAGATGTTGTTCCGGAAACAAACTATTGGACTCCAAAATTTCTTTATGAGCGTTACCACAAACCGATTTTCATTGGCGAAAATGGGATGTGTTGCCACGATGCCGTTTCAAAAGACGGAAAGGTTCATGATCCGAACCGCGTCGACTTCATGGACCGCTACTTGACCGAACTCAAAAAAGTCCAAAAAGATGGAATCCCCGTTGTTGGGTATTTTGCCTGGTCCTTGTTGGACAATTTTGAATGGGCCTGGGGATATACCAAACGTTTTGGAATTGTTTATGTGGATTTCACAACCCAAAAGCGGATTCAAAAAGATTCATACTACTTCTATCGTGAAACGATAAAGAACCAAGGAGAAAATCTCCGTTGATGTTATTCGGCCTTACTACAGATGCTTCGGATTTGTTTATAATTTAATTAGAGGTATCTATGGAAAAGAAACTGGGTTTAAATGACTTGCCCAAATTAACTCCCCGCATAAAGCAGACAAACAAGTATGATTACGGCAACATCCTGATCATTGGCGGAAGCGTGGGTTACTTTGGCGCGCCCGCATTAAGCGCACTTGCAGCCTATCGGACCGGTTCCGGACTGGTCACAGTTCTGGTTCAAAAAAAAGATTACCCGTTTTATCAAAACCAAAATCCTGAAGTAATGGTGCGTCCTTACGAAAATCTTCATGATTTAAATGAAGTCTTGCTTAAGAAAGATGCTGTTTTATTTGGTCCCGGGCTTCGGGGAGATGACTCCCTCAATGAAGATGTTTTATGGTTACTTCTTCAAAAGAATATTCCTCTAGTTATCGATGCCTCCGGTTTAACCACGCTCAAACGATTGCTGGATGAAGATCGTCGCTTTGACCAAGTGATTATTACCCCCCACCTTGGCGAAGCCAAACGACTATTGGATACGGAAGAACCTCAAAAAGAAATAGACCGACTGACCCAAAAAGGAATGACGGTCGTTTTGAAAGGTGCGGATGTTTGGATTGCCGACCCAAAAAATCTATTTGTTGCCGATCGCGGAAACCCAGGCATGGCAACCGCTGGTTCGGGAGATGTTTTAGCCGGAATCATCGTCAGTTATTTAGGACAAAAAAAACTGCCGATCGAAGCCGCCCAAATTGGCGTCTACATACATCAATCGGCAGGGGGGTTGGCTAAGGATGAAGTGGGGGAAGATAGCCTAATGGCTTCTGATATCATCCGCTATATTCCCAAAGCTATCCAAGAACTTAAAGAAAAGTAATGAAGGAATAGCCGCTTCGGCGGCTTTTTTTATGAAACGCTTCGAATATA
>CALMWE010000040.1 GCA_937873795.1 uncultured Caryophanales bacterium | reverse complement strand
GTTTTTCTCAGTTTGACTGCCTTTTAATTCCATATGTTTTCCTCCTTAAGCATCATTTTAATATTACCTTTTTTGTGGCTTTTCGTCTAGAAGCGTAATCAAGAAATGAAGATTGGATGCTGAGTTTTGCGTCACCAAAGGTTCGTTCAAAGCTATAGGTTGTCTACTCAAGTCTTTTTCGGTAGTAGTAAATGTCGATGGTTTGATTCATTTTGACCGCCACGGTTTTGAGGTGTCCTTCTTGGATGAAACCTTGCTTTTCATGAAAGCGTAGCGAGACGGGGTTGACGTTGGTGATGATGGAAATGAGGTTGGTTATTCCTTGCTGTCTAGCCAAGGTTTCAATGGCCCGATAGAGCGCACTACCCACCTGTTGGTGCATATGGTCTTTATGAACATAGATCGATAAATCAGCGGTATGACGATAAGCACTCCGTTCATTGAAAACCGAAAGATAAGCAAAGCCCAAAACGGTTCCGTGTTCATCTTGGGCCACGATAAACGGATACCGTTCGGTGACTTTATGGACCCGGGTGCGGAAAGCATCCAGACTTAGGGGGCTTTCTTCCAACGTAAAACACGTGTTTTGAATGTAATAATTGTAAAGATCCAAACATGCGGGGATATCTTGAGATTGGATGGAATGGATGTTCATGAAATCATTATGACCGAAGAAACGATAAATAAAAAGGCTCGTTCTTGAGGATACGAGCCTTGTTTGACTTTCGAAACGGTTTTATATCGGAATTAATTATCGCTGCGGGAATAACGGTTTTTGCTATGTTCGCCGGCATTTCGGAGCACGCGGCCGAGCACCAAATCCGATTCTTCTTTGGCCATCTTGCATATTTTTTCGTTGGCTTCCTCGAGCAGTTTGAGGTCTTTGGAATCCACCACTTTCTTGTCATATTCTTTCAAAAGTTCATAACCTTTGGAGGGGACGAGTTCTTGGTAGCGTTCGACGATTTGGATGGCGCTTCCGAAGTGCGCATCCACTAAGGGTCCGATCAGCCTGGAAGCCCAATAGAAATACTCGCTTGAGACGACTTTGGGGGTTTCGCTGACATACTTGGGAAATTTCGTCACAGAACTATATAAGGGAATGCAGGTATTAAACGCATTGCTTCCGAAGCAAAGCCACTCAATGCCTTGCAGTTCCTTAGCCATATAACCGCGGATTTGGAGGATTTCCATGACATCGGTATTGGCCACCGCAATGGGACGATAGATGCCTTTTTGCGGGACATCCGCTTTTTGATAAGGATTGTAAGGCGTTCCTTGATAATAACTGGAAAGAATGTATTTGATTTCCTCGATGGTGATTTTTTTCTCCGGTTTTAAACTCCACGGGATATCATCGCTTTCCGGCGTGAACTGAGCGTCCGGTCCATCCCATTTGAATGTCCTGGGATTAAAGTAACGGCCGATATACCACGCTCGGGGCGTGTTATACACGTGGTCTTGATCGG
>CALMWE010000039.1 GCA_937873795.1 uncultured Caryophanales bacterium | reverse complement strand
TTTTCACGACACCCTCGCCTCCACGCAAGTGGTCGATGTCGAATAGGAGGAAACTATCATGCCTACGCCGCATATTGCCGCCCATACGGGCGATTTTGCCAAGACTGTTTTAATGCCCGGAGATCCGCTCAGGGCGAAATTCATTGCCGAGAATTATCTGACTGACGTTAAACTTGTGACCAGTATCCGTAACGTTTATGGTTATACCGGGTTTTACAAAGGAAAAAAAGTGTCCGTGATGGCGTCCGGAATGGGACAACCCAGCATCGGCATTTATTCGTATGAACTTTTCACCCATTATGGCGTTGAAAACATCATCCGTATCGGAACCTGCGGATCTTTCCGCGATGACATTCATCTGTTTGATATTTTAGTGTGCAACGGTGCTTCGACCGATTCCAATTGGGCCGGTCAATTCAATCTCTTGGGCGGTACTTATTCCGCCATCAGCGATTTCCATTTGACGGTCAAAGCCTTCGAAACCGCGCAAAAAGCCCATCTTCCCGTTCATGTCGGTAACATTCTCAGCAGCGATGTCTTCTATGATGTGAATCCCGAAGGCTGGAAAAAATGGGCCGCATTAAACATCTTAGGTGTCGAGATGGAATCGTATGCCCTTTACTGCAATGCCGCTTTGCTTAAGAAAAAAGCGTTGTGCCTGTTAACGGTCACCGATCATTTCTTAACTCATGAAAAAGCTACCGCCGAACAACGGGAAATCGGTCTTCGCAAGATGATCGAAGTCGCTCTTGACGTGGCTGAATAAGGATTTCCATGCCGACCGAACTTTCCCTCATCATTATCGCGTCATTGTCTGCGATCGCCCTCACCGGAATCGTGCTTCTTTTGATTCCCTTGATTAAACGCGCCTATTATCGCAGCCATCTGCTGCCGATTTATGGAAAGTTCATCTATCACATCGCCCTTTATAACGATTACTATTTGATCAATAAGATGGATTTGCCCATCGATGCCGATCACCGTGCCCACTTGGATCACATTCTTTTTGGCGATAAATACATTTATGTCATCAAGGATAAATATTATAACGGCTCGTTGACCGGCAAAGAAAACGATGAATCTTGGGTTTATTTCCCGGATGACCGTCGGAAAAGCCGTTACATCGATAATCCTTTGAAAATCAATCGCCAAAGAACTGAAAAACTAGGTCTTTTTACGGGACTTAGTGATGACCTCTTTATTTCCATCGTGGTGGTCAATAACGACTGCCTCTTGGAAAGATACGAAAGCACTTCCCGTCGCGATTATGTCGTCCAAATCGGAAAATTAAATAAATTGATCGAAGCCATCGAAAGCCGCCAAGTTCCCAAAATCAATGAAACCCAATTGGAACAAGCCGTGCAAGATATCGCCCGCATC
>CALMWE010000038.1 GCA_937873795.1 uncultured Caryophanales bacterium | reverse complement strand
ATCGCGGTCACGAGCAAATCAAAATAGAACGATGCGATCAACGTCACAAACGATGCCACAATGAGTAAGATAATCCGCTTGGGCGATTCTTGTTTTTCCATGATGTTTTCCTCTTCCCGTGACAGAAAAACGAACAAACAACTAATATCATCATAAATGAGTTTGGCGGCAATGACGCAAAAACGGGTCATTTGATGGACATTTCGGGTGTTTTTCTCTTCTTTGATTGTGCTAACTGCAGCAAGTGGATAAAATGAAGAAAGAAAAAAGTACGTCAGTCACGGTTTCATCCTCATCCTCGATGTCCCATAACGAATTTCCAATGGCTTGAACCCGCATTCTCAAGAATCGCCGTTTTAAGGTATTTCCATTTAATGGAACCCGAGGAGTTTTATGAAAAAATTTAAACAATGGAAGATGTCGTCGAAGATTATCGTTCCCACCATCGGGGTGTTGGTCGCGTTTGTCGCCAGCATCGGCATCCAATTTGCCGCGAACATGAGCATTGCTCCCATCCCTTCTTCTCCCGAGGAAGATTTTGACGCCGGCGGCGCAGACCGCCTGCTCTACTACTTTGACTTGGACCGACATGGCAGAACGGCCGAGCTCGATGCGTTAGGCGTTGAGTTAACCGATGCCTTCATCGAAGAACAACTCGCCGGCAGTTACCGTTATATCGACGGCCGTTACGACTGCGCCGATTTCCGCGTGAACATGCTCGTACGCCTGTATCTATCCTATTCCGACTATTTGAGCGCGGATGAACTCGCCCGTGCCAAAGAATGCCTCTTAGGCTTCAAATATTGGATGGATGAAGGTGGCGAAGACTCAATGTGTGCGTGGAGCGAAAACCACCAGATTCTTTTTGCGGCGTCCGAATACTTAGTGGGACAAGCCTTCCCCAATGAAACCTTTGACGTCGATGGCAAAAACGGTGCGTGGCATCAAGACTATGCCGAAGAACGCATCAATGCCTGGCTTCAATTACGGTTTACCTACGGGTTCAGCGAATGGTATTCGAGTAACTACTATCCCGAAGACATCGCTCCGTTAGCCAATCTCATTCAATTTGCCCAAGACGATGTGTTGGTCACACGTTCTAAAATCGTCATGGACCTTTTATGGTACGATCTGGCGACGCAAAGCTTTAAATACGACGGCGTGGATGCCGACGGTGTCTCCCCTCGCACCTATTACATCTTTAATGCTGCCTCCGGACGGATGTATTCAGACAACCGGATGAGCGACGATACCGGCAACCGGTTACGGAGATTTACCGATTTCGTACTTCAACCCACGGAAACGCAAAACTTCACCGATTCGTGGTATACCAGCGGAAACGGTTTCTTCAATTGCTTCAAACAAATGTATCAAGCCGAGAATGAAGCCCATGAACC
>CALMWE010000037.1 GCA_937873795.1 uncultured Caryophanales bacterium | reverse complement strand
CCAAAGCCTCGACTTCGGTGAGTGAAGATACGTCCATTCCTTTTAAAAATTCACTCATGGAAAACCTCCTGAATTTTGGCTAGTAAATACGGGTGTGTTTTAGCATTGGTCGCAAGCAGAGAAATCGGTAGGTCAAACCGAGGGGCATCACCACTGCACGTGGTCACCTTTCCACCGGCTTCTTTGACGAGGAGAAATCCGGCCGCAAAATCCCAGGGTCTGAGGATCAATTCAAAGAAGCCTTCCGTACGTCCGCAAGCGACATTGGATAGGTCTATTGCGGCACTGCCTGTTCGCCGAATATCTTGGACATCCGGGAAGATACTTTTGAGAGCTTCTGAAAGCGTCGGGAAAAGGTATTTATCATAAGGATTCGTACCGAAAGCGATGATGGCTTTTTCCATACCGTTTTTGGAAACAAAGATGGGCTTCCCATTGAGGGTGGCGCCTTTACCTAATTCGGAAAGGAAAAGTTCATCGGCATAGGGGTTATAGATACATCCGAAACGGACCGTACCATTTTCCACTAAAGCCAGTGAAATAGCGGAAGCATGATAGTCGTGAATGAAGTTGGTCGTCCCATCCACCGGATCCAGAAGCCAATAGGTGGATTTAGCAGCAGGTCTAGAACCTTCTTCACTCCAGAAGGCAATCCCCGGATAATCTGCTTCAAGGGCTTTTTGCACGTTTTTTTGGATTTCAATGTCAATATTGGTCACATAATCAAAACGGCCCTTTTCTTCAACAGAATTGAAAGAAAAGCGATTCATCATCAAGCTTTTTTGATTTTTGACAGCCTCGACTGCTTTTTGGAAATCCATTGCAAATCCCTCTTATTTCTTCTTATCATCGTGATCATCGGCGAACACGGTAATGCGTTCGTCCATGCGTTTATACCGGAAACGGGCCATTTCGTTGAGGCGCAGCACTTCTTCTTCCGTGCCTTTGAAGTTACATCTCAGGCAATAATATTCTTTCTTATCTTGATCAAAAAACATGTCGATATCGATGTCCCGTATAAAGCAACTCGGGCAACGGAAATTTAGTTTACCTTTTCGAGCTTGAGCCATGTCACGAACGCCTCCTTTTCTTTCAAGGATTTCTTAAGACCTAAAGTATACATTGGCGAGAAAGCATAACCCTCGCGGACATACCCTGTGGTTTTACTATTGGAATACATCTTGATTAAGGTCTTGACTTGAGGAACTTTGACCACTGCTTCACGAGCATTGGAGCGGACAAGTTCACGGCACTTGTAGTTATAAGACATCGAGTGTTCTTTTTCATCAATGACGGAGAGTTTGATACCCTTCATATTTTCGGAGTATTCGGTGGTTCCGTAAGCCCCGGTCATGTACTCATTGATTTCGACACTCTTTTTGGGGTCGGAAATGGACAATATTTCGCGTTCAATTTTGATAGCGGATGAACCTTCCTCGAATGACAGTTTTGACCCTATTTTTACGGTGAGGTTTTTGAACACGATTTCAACCGGATCAAGAGTCAAAATTCTTGCCTTTCCGACTTGTGAAAAATGCCCTTTGGTTCGGCAAAGCGCTAAGTCCACTTCTTCTCCTTCATAGGAAATCTTTGCTGATTTGATGGTTCCTTCACCGGCATAGTGGGTAAAGTAACCTGCCCGGTAGTTGGCTTGGATGAGATACGGGTATGAAGCATCGTAGACATGCTTGGTCCCGATGCCCACCGGCCAGTTGAGTTTAGCCACGTAAGGACGGAGGTCGATGAGAGCGCCGCCTTGGTTTAAGTCAACGCAGGTTCTGAAGTACGGATCGGCGTACCAGAAGAGTTCTTTGCCACCTCCGTAGAGAATGTCTTCCCATAATGCACATTCAGGTTCTTTGTATTCTTTATTATCTCGATAATAAGAAGCGAACTCCGCCATCGTCATATCGATCAGTTTGCCTTCTTTTTTAAGCTTCCCGTAATAGGCACAACCGTCTTCGTAAGCCTTCACTAAAAGTTCATACGGAGCTTCCCAACGTCCCATCTTATTCATCCATCCAGGACCGACGAACATCATGTTGTAAGAGTAGCCGTTGTTGTATTTGGCGAGGTGACGGTATTGATCAATGAGGTTGAAAAGATAGGGATATTCGTTATTCCGATAAATCATGCCTCTAAGCACGTTTTGAGGGA
>CALMWE010000036.1 GCA_937873795.1 uncultured Caryophanales bacterium | reverse complement strand
GATATTCCCTTGGTTTACACTCTCTCGGAAGAAAAGGGCGAATTCACCACGGAATATTTGAAAAAATATCCCAATGCCAAATTCACCCCGGATCCCAAGAAAATGTGGTTCACTCCGTGCGACATCGCCTTACCGTGCGCCACCCAAAACGAAATTTATCTCGAACACGCGAAAGCGTTGGTCGATAACGGATGCTTCCTGTTAGGCGAAGGCGCCAACATGCCGACGACACTGGAAGCCACACGTTATTTATTGGAACACGGCGTCTTATTCTCGCCGGGTAAAGCTTCCAACGCCGGCGGTGTTGCCGTCAGCGGTCTTGAAATGAGCCAAAACGCGATGCACCTCTCGTGGACCGCGAAAGAAGTGGACGAAAAGCTCGCCCAAATCATGAAAACCATTTTCCGGCAATGCCACGAAACCGGAGCCAAATTCGGGCAACCGACCAACCTTGTGTTGGGCGCTAACATCGCCGGATTCCTGAAGGTCTACCAAGCGATGCTTGCCGAGGGCGTTATTTAATGGATTCAAAAAGCAATATCCTCCGGGCTCCTCATATCCTCTTGCCTAAAAAGGGCGTGGATTTGTCCCGCTTTGCCGTTATTGCTTGCGATCAATTTACCAGCCAGGTCGATTATTGGAATCATCTGAAAACGTGGATTGGGGCTGCACCCTCAGCGTTTAAAATGATCTTTCCGGAAGCGTACCTTCCGCTGGTGGACAACGCCGCCTACATTCACCAAATTAATCAAACCATTGATGAATATTTAAAAACCAACGTTCTCGAAGACATCGGGGAATGCTTTATTCTGGTCGAACGGAAAACGCCGTTTGTGCCGCGCCGCTTGGGATTGATGATGTCCATCGACCTCGAAGCGTACACGTTTGAAAAAGGTCTACATAGTCCGATCCGCGCCAGCGAAGCCACCATTTTGGATCGGCTGCCCCCGAGACTGAAAATCCGTGAACATGCACCGGTGGAAATTCCGCATGCGCTTTTGCTCGTCGATGACCCCAAAAAGGAAATCATCGAAGGGCTCTATGCGCGCCGGAATGAATTCCCGTGCGTGTACGATTTCGAACTCAATCAAAACGGAGGTCATCTCCGTGGTTACAAGATTACCGATACGAAAAATGTCATCCAAGCGTTTTACAATCTCGTGAAAGGCAAAAAGGACGACCTGCTTTTCATCGTCGGCGATGGCAACCACTCAATTGCCACGGCCAAAGCCCACTGGGACAAACTCAAAGTGGGGCTGAGCGAAGAAGAACGTAAAACCCATCCCGCCCGTTACACGTTGGCGGAAGTCATCAACCTCTATGATGACGGTCTTTTATTCGAACCCATTCACCGTGTCGTATTCCATGCCGGGGAAGACTTCATCCCGGGACTCGAAAAAGTCCTCACAGGCGATTACCATGGCGCGCTTTATACGCACACCACGGGAAAAATCCCGCAACGGATGCCGATGAACTCGCCGCTGGCTTATAAGATTGTCCAAGACTATGTCGATGGTTATGTCAAATCCCATACAGGTTCGCACGTGGATTATATCCACGGGGTGAAAGACCTCTTTGATATCGCCGATGCCAACCCCGACGCCGTGGCCATTGAAATGCCGGTAGTGACCAAGAGCGACATCTTCGCTTACATCGCTGCCGGAGATGTCTTACCACGGAAATGTTTCTCAATGGGCCATGCCCCGGAGAAACGCTACTATTTGGAATCCAAACGGATCATATAACCTAAAAGGAGGAAATGTATGAAACGTATTTACAACTTTTCCGCAGGGCCCGCTGTCCTGCCAGAGGCGGTCTTAAAACAAGCCGCCGAAGAGATGCTGGACTATAAAGGTTCCGGCATGTCGGTCATGGAAATGTCGCACCGTTCCAAGACCTATCAGACCATCATCGATGAAGCCGAGGCTGATTTACGGACACTTCTCCACATTCCCGCCAATTACAAAGTCTTGTTCCTTCAAGGCGGCGGAACCACGCAATTCGCGATGGTGCCGATGAACCTCATGAAAAACAAAGTGGCCGATTACATCATCACCGGACACTGGGCCAAAAAAGCCTATGACGAAGCCAAGATGTATGGCCAAGCCAACATCATCGCTTCCTCCGAAGACAAAGTCTTCTCTTACATTCCGGATTTGACGAATCTAAAAATCACTCCGGAAGCCGACTATGTCTATATGTGCGAAAACAACACGATTTTCGGCACCAAATACAAAACCTATCCGGATACCCACGGTAAGGTCTTGGTCAACGATGCCTCTTCGTGCTTCTTAAGCGAACCGCTCGATGTCACCAAGTTCGGTCTCATCTTCGCCGGCGCGCAAAAGAACGTCGGTCCGGCCGGTGTCACGATCGTGATCATCCGCGAAGACCTGTTGGCGATTCCGCCTCTTCCGGGAACACCCACCTTACTCAAATATAAGATTCACGCCGAAAACGGTTCGATGTACAACACGCCGCCTTGCTACGGCATCTACATCTGCGGCCTTGTTTTCAAATGGTTGCTTGCCCATGGCGGGCTCGAAGCCATGAAAGCCTACAACGAAAAGAAAGCCGGCTTAATCTATGATTACATCGATCACAGCAAACTCTTCAAAGGCACCGTCGAAAAAGGTTCGCGTTCACTCATGAACGTGTGCTTCCGTACGGGTGACGAAGCGTTGGATAAAGCCTTTATCGCAGAAGCGAAAGTGGCCGGATTCGATAACCTTTCCGGACACCGTTCCACCGGTGGCATGAGAGCCTCCGTCTACAACGCCATGCCCATCGAAGGCGTCGAAGCGCTCGTCGAATTCATGAAGAAATTTGAAAGTGCCCACAAGGTCTAGGTGAGCGTATGAAAAGAATCATTTGTCTCAACAATATTTCTCCGGTGGGGCTTAATGCCCTGCCGAAGGATTATCAAATTACCAAAGAGATGAACGAAGCCGATGCCGTGTTGGTGCGTAGCGCCAATATGCTTGAAACGACCCTTCCGAACAATGTGCTTGCGGTCGCTCGGGCAGGAGCCGGCGTCAACAACATCCCGCTTGAACCCTATGCTAAAGCCGGCGTGGTCGTTTTCAACACGCCCGGCGCCAATGCCAATGCCGTCCGCGAATTAACGCTGGCCGGTATGTTCTTGGCCGCCCGTGACCTCTTTGGAGGCATGAAATGGGTCGAAGCCAACAAAGAAGATGTCGAGATTAATAAGAACATGGAAAAAGCGAAAGCCGCCTTTGGCGGATATGAGCTTTTAGGTAAAACGCTGGGTATCGTCGGTCTTGGTGCCGTCGGTGCTTCGATTGCCCAAGCCGCTGCCGGCATCGGCATGAACGTCATCGGTTATGAATCCGCCCCTCAAGGCGTTTCTCCGAAGAACAAAGCGAAACTGCCCGCGAACATGGTCTTAGCGACGACCATCGAAGAAGTGTATGCCGTTGCCGATTACCTCAGCGTGAACGTTCCCTTATTGCCCGCGACCAAAGGCATGATTAACGAAGCTACGATTTCCAAAATGAAACCCGGCGTCGTGATTTTGAACTTAGCCCGCGATGCGATCGTCAACGATGCGGATATGAGAGTGGCGTTAGCCTCCAAAAAAGTCCGCAAATACGTCACGGATTTCCCGAATCATGAAACAGCCAATATGGAAGGCGTCATTGCCTTACCGCACTTGGGCGCTTCCACCGAAGAAGCCGAAGATAATTGCGCCTTGATGGCGGCCTTACAAATCGTCGACTTCATCGACAACGGAAACATCGTGAACTCGGTCAATTATCCCAATGTCGAAATCGGACAAAAAACCTCCGCCCATCGGTTGGTTGTTTTGCATGGCGGTAAAGAAACCATCGGGCAAGACATTATCAAAGAAGTGCTGAAAAAAGCCAAAGTCGTGGCCAGCGTCAGCAAAACCAAAGGCGCTGTCGGCGTGACCTTGGTTGATTTCATCAAGGACGAGAAAAATTGCACCGAAAAAGCCTGCTTGGCGGATCTTGTTGCTGCCTTAGAAGGGGTCATCCGGGTTCGGGTGATTCACTAAAACAGAATAAAAAATGTCCCAACCGGTATGGAAGGGGCATTTTTTTACGGAATGTGATTAAGAAACGAAGATTGTGCCGGTTTTCTTTTCAAAAGCTTCAACGGCCTTTTCAAGCGAAGAAATAACGGCGGTCTTATGGGGATGGCTTTTCACGAAGCTCAAGCACGCTTGAACTTTGGGAAGCATACTCCCTTTGGCAAATTGATCTTCGGCAATATAACCTTCCATTTCTTCAATACCGACCATTTCCAGTTTCTTCTGGTTCGGTTTGTTGAAGTTGACGTAGACATGGTTGACGGCGGTTAAAATCACCAAGATATCGGCATTGACGAGTTCCGCGACCTTCGCACTGGCAAAGTCCTTGTCGATGACGGCGGCAACCCCTCGAAGATGTCCAGCCTCGCGGATGACGGGAATTCCGCCTCCTCCGGCGCAGATGACGACGTGATGGTTCTTAAGAAGCGAGAGAATCATCGACTTCTCGACCACGTCGACCGGAAGCGGGGAAGCGACGACCCGGCGATAACCGCGTCCGCTGTCTTCCTTCATCACACAGTGTTCCTTGGCGACGATTTGCTCACTCTGTTCTTTCGAATAAAACGAACCGACGGGTTTGGTCGGGTTCTGGAAGCGGGGGTCATGCTCATCGACGACCACTTGGGTCACCAACGTCGCGACTTGCTTCTCAAGTCCTTGTTCGCTCAAGGCATTATGAATCGCATTTTGTAAGTGGAAACCGATGTAGCCTTGGCTCATCGCGCCACATTCGGGTAAAGGCATATCGGGAGCGCTGGTCGATTCGCTAAACGCGAGATTGATCATTCCGACTTGCGGGCCGTTGCCGTGAACGATGACGACTTCATGGCCTTGTTTGATTAATGAAACGATCGGAGCGGCGACACTGACCAGTAATTGCTTTTGTTCTTCGGGGTTGTTGCCTAAGGCATTGCCACCCAAAGAAATCACGTATCTGCTCATGGTTGAAACCTCATTTTCTTTCTTTCTAAGTCCAAAGCGTTGAAGTCATTATAACCATTTCGCGAGGAGCGGACAATAACGGCGAAAGACGCTTGAAATGAAAAGAGTTTAAAAAAGCACCTCGTTTTTATTCAAAAACGTATTTGTAAACCCCTTACATTTCTTATATACTTTGTTTACTACAAGGAGAACTATGACCCAAGGGATCATCCTGGCCGCCGGCTACTCGAGCCGCGCTCACACAAACAAACTGCTCTTGACGTACGCGAAAAAGCCTTTAATCGTGCACGCCATCGAAGGAATGCGCCCTTTCGTTTCCACCGTCTTTGTTATTACCGGACACTATCATGAGGAAATCAAAGAAGTGGTTGAAGGAATGGAAAAAGTGGTCATCCTCCGAAACGAGCATTACGGTGAAGGGATGTTCTCTTCCGTCTTGCTGGGCGTTTCTCATACGCGTGACGATTTCTTGATACTTCCGGGGGATTGCCCGTTGGTTGCAAAGGGAACCTATGAACACCTTTTAAAAGGAAACGGAAAAATCCGCGTTCCTTCGTTTCAAGGAAAGATAGGACACCCCATTTGGATCGCCAAAGAGCTCAAAGAAGAACTCTTGGGAGAACCTCGTACCTCCAATCTGAAGGTGTTTCGAGACCGTCATAATTATGAAATAATTAAAGTTGAAGACGCCCACATACTAACCGATATTGATACCCAAGCCGATTATCATTTACTGACGAATGCTCACATAAAAGGAGATTAGCATGGCTTTTCATCACTATCATCGAGCAACTTCTTTGGAAGACGCTCAACAAACATTGCTTTCCCATCCAAGCAATATCCTTCTCGGCGGAGGCTTGTGGATTAAAAAATCCAATGCCGAAGCGGACACGGCCGTAGACCTTTCGCTTTTAGGTCTTGACCAAATCAACGAAAAAGAAGACCACATCGAAGTCGGTGCCATGGTGACACTCCGTGATTTTGAAACCAACCCCGCGATTCAAAAACTGGGCGGTGGATTTGTCGCGCACGCGGTGGGTCAAATCATGGGCGTGGCTTTACGCAAACTGGCGACTGTCGGCGGAAGCATCGCCGCCAAACTCCCGTTCTCGGATGTCATCACCCCGTTATTGACCTTGGATGTCACCCTGGTGTTCTACCCCAAAAAGGAAATCAAATTGGCGGATTATTTATCCTCCAAAGGTAAAAATAAAGATATTTTGACGCACCTGATTATCAAGAAGACGCCGGGATTCGGATTCTTCAAGAAGGTCGGGAATACCGCGCTTGATTTTGCGCAGCTCAATATCGCCATCAGCCGTTTGAATAGTCATGTGGCGATTGCTTTAGGTTCGCGTCCGGGCGTTGCCGCGTTAGCCACCCAAGCGATGGCTTATCTCAACGGTTGCGCCAAGATTGGACCCAAAGACATTGAAAAAGCTGCCGAAATGGCAGTTGCCGAACTTTCATTCGCGTCCACGACGTTTGCGAGTGAAGATTACCGCAAAACGTTGGCATTGACCTATGTTCGCCGCGGATTAGAGGAGGTGCTGGCGCATGCAAGTTAAATTCTTTTTAAATAACCGGCCGTTTATCGCCGAAGTTTCGCCGAACGACTTTTTACTGAAGACCCTTCGTGACCATCATGTGACGTCGGTCAAAAACGGATGCAACGAATCTTCCTGCGGTGCTTGTACCGTGCTTTTGGACGGACACCCTGTCTTATCGTGTTCCTTATTGACCGTTCGGGTCGAAGGACGCCATATCACGACGGTCGAAGGCATTTCTGAAGATGTCAAAATCCTCAGTGATTTATTCAGTGACGAAGGTGCCGATCAATGCGGCTTCTGCAACACCGGATTAGCCCTCGCCGTCTATGCCTTGAAAAGAGAACTTAAAAACCCGTCGGACGAAGAAATCAAACGCTATCTCGTCGGCAACTTATGCCGATGCTCCGGATATCAAGCGCAATTCAAAGCCATCGTGCGCTATGTGAGGAACGAACAATGAAAACGGTCAATCACAAGACACCTTCCCTCGGCGGTAAGGGCATCATGATGGGCCGCCCGGCGTTCACCGATGATTTGGCGGACGCCAATTCGTTGATCGTCAAGATTTTAAGAAGCCCGCATGCATTTGCCAAAATTAAAAGCATCGATGTCACTGAAGCCCGTGCGCTCCCCGGAGTGGAACTCGTTTTGACGCATCACGACGTTCCCAGAACTTCGTTTACCCGTGCCGGACAAGGTTATCCCGAACCTTCACCCCACGATAAATTCATTCTTGATGAGTACGTCCGGTATGTCGGCGATGAAGTCGCCTGCGTGGCCGCCGTTTCCGAAGAGATTGCCGAAAAAGCATTGTCCTTGATCAAAGTCGAATACGAAGTTCTGGAACCTGTTTTGGATTTTGAAAAAGCCAAGAATAACGCCTCGGTTTTACACCCTGAAGAAGGCATCAAAGAAATGTTCCCCATCGGCTTCTTGCCGAAACAAAACGTCGCGGCTTCGTATGCGATGCATGTCGGGGACGTGGATAAAGTCCTTGCTCAATGTGATGTCACCGTGACGCAATCGTTCTATAGCCAAGCTCAAGCCCATGCGATGTTGGAACCCCATTGTGCCAATGCACGGTTGGACTTCCAAAACCGTTTGGTCATTTATACGTCCACGCAAACGCCGTTCCATGTGCGTCGCATTTTGTCGCAAACCTTAGCCGTCCCGTTAAGCAAAATCCGGGTCATCAAACCCCGAGTCGGCGGTGGCTTCGGCGGCAAACAAGCGCTTCACGGCGAAATGTTTGTGGCGCTCGTGACCTTACGGACCGGAAAACCGAGCCGCATCGCGTTTGACCGTAAAGAAGTGTTTGAATCGTCTTATACCCGTCACCCGATGCGCATCGATATGCGTCTGGGCGCGATGAAAGACGGAACCTTGAAAGCCATCGATTGCCAAGTCCTTTCGGATACCGGCGCCTATGGCGAACATGCGTTGACGGTATTCATGGTCGCCGGTAGCAAAGTGTTGCCGCTTTATAACAAAGTGGACGCTGTGGCTTTCGGCGGTGAAGTCGTTTACACCAACCATACCCCTGCGGGCGCTTACCGCGGTTATGGCGCGATTCAAGGAAACTATGCCCTGGAATCGGCGGTCGATATGCTCTGTGCCAAATTGAAAATGGATCCTGCGGAATTCCGTAAGAAAAACATGATCCGCGAAGGTGAAACCAGTCCGATTTTTGCCATCATGGGTGAAGGTACCGAAGGTACGGCCATGAACATGGATTCCTGCAAATTGGATTATTGCTTGGACCGTGGCAGCGAACTCATCGGCTGGAAAAAGAAATTCCCGAGAGTGGTCGTTGGACCTCATAAAGTCCGTGGTGTCGGTATGTCCATTGCGATGCAAGGCAGTGGTATCCCACTCATTGATATGGGATCTGCGACGATCAAACTCAACGATGATGGTTTCTATAACCTGACCGTCGGGGCCACCGATATCGGCCAAGGCAGCGATACCATTCTTGCTCAAATCGCCGCCGAAGAACTCATGACGACGGTTGATAAGATGGTGGTCTATTCTTCCGACACTGATTTAACGCCGTTTGATACGGGAGCTTATGCTTCCAGCACGACGTTTGTTTCGGGCAATGCCGTTTTGAATGCCGCAACGAAGATGAAAGAGCTCTTGCTCACAGAAGCCTCGCTTTCCTTGCAAGTCCCTGTTTCGGAAATCACGTTTGATGGCAAAACCTTCAAAACCAAAAAGGCCACGCTCTCGCTGTCGGATTTAGCCAACCATCTCTATTACAACGAGCATCAAAAACAGCTAACCGCGACCGGATCCTATGTCGGCCATAAGTCGCCGCCTCCGTTCATGGCGGGATTTGCCGAAGTCGAAGTGGATACCGAAACCGGCGAATTCGAGATTTTGGAATACGTCAGCGTCGTCGACTGCGGAACGCCAATCAACCCCGGTTTGGCCAAAGGCCAAGTCGAAGGCGGAATTACCCAAGGCGTCGGCATGGCATGCTTCGAAGACGTCAAGAGTTCGCCCAAAGGCAAATTGCTTTCCAACAGCTTCTTGTATTACAAGATTCCAACCACCTTGGATATCAAGAAACTGACGACTGAATTCGCACAAAGTTACGATGAAGCCGGACCCTTCGGTGCTAAATCCGTCGGTGAAATCGGTATCGATACTCCGCCTGCGGTTATCGCTAACGCTATCTATAACGCCACCGGTGTCCGTATTACTTCACTTCCGGTGACACCCGAAAAAATCATTCAAGGCTTGAAGGCCAAAAAATAAGGAGAAACGATTATGAAATTCAACAAAAACATCCTACTCAACGTTGTCTTGTTCGGCGCTATCTGGGGAATCCTAGAAGCCAGCTTCGGCTATGCCCTTCACTTTTTACCGTCGCTGATTGCCGGATGCATCATGTTCCCGATCGGCGCCACGCTGATGTTCTGGGCGTATCGCAACACGAATTCCCGTGGTTCGATGATTGCCGTCGCGTTCTTGGCGGCCGCCATCAAAGCCATCAACTTATTCATGCCGGGGAAACCTGCCATCTATACCTATAACCCGATGATTTCGATGATTTTACAATCCTTGCTCGTGACTGCCGCGGTGGCTCTTTTTGAGAAAAAACATTGGGCGGTGCAAGTCGGTGCCATTGCCGCCAGCAGTGTCTTATGGAGAGCCTTATTCATCGCCAACGTCGCCATCAATTACAGCATCACCGGTTTCTTCTCTACGCAATTGACCAGCGTTGCCACGATGTTGTCCTTCATTTTCGTGAACGCGCTTTTGGAAATCGCGCTTCTCAGCGGACTCTTCCTGGCGTATCGTTTTGGTTCCAAAAAAGTCCATTTAACCTTCAAACCGAATTGGGTTATTTCTTTCTCGACGCTCGCCGCGGCGATTGCGTTCATGGTTTTGCCCATCGTCTTCTAGGATTTAGGGTCCAACATGATTACCCTCGTCTCGGGAGCGATTGATTCGGGAAAGACAACGTGGCTTGCTAAGCACTTTTCCGCTGTTCCCCAAGGCGATGGATTCATTTCACAAAAGTTTTATCACGAAGGCCAAATTCAGGGTTATCACGCCGTCCGTTTATCAACGAAAGAAACCCTGCCGTGGCTTATCCGAGAAGAGAGTTCACAACCTTTTAAAAACGAAAGCCGGATTGGCCCCTTCCGCGCCAATCTCGATACGCTGCACATCATGGAACAGGCTTATGAAACCATGATGAGCCAAAACATCCACCCGATTTACCTCGATGAAATCGGCGAATGGGAACTTTCCGGCCAAGGATTCGATTCGATTTTCAGAAAAATGCTTACTTTGCGGTGTGACCTGATCGTGGTGGTTCGAAAAGAACTGTTGGTCAAAGTCATCAGCCATTATGAGCTCAAGAACTATGAAGTTCTGTGGAGCTCAAAATAGGAGCGGTTATGTACGATTATGCCATCGTCAACGGAAGACTCTATCTTGATGGAACGTGGGTTCACAAAAACCTCTATGTCCAACAAGGAAAAATCGCTTTAATCAGCGAAGAGCTTTTTCCTGCCCAAGAAACCGTCAACGCCAAAGGTCTTGAGGTCCTTCCGGGTCTCATCGATCCGCACGTTCATTTCGAGTTGGATTTGGGATGGATTAAATCCGTCGACGACTTTTACCATGGAGGCATTGCGGCCGCTTATGGCGGAGTCACGACCATCATCGATTTCCTTGATCCCGCGAGCAACGCCAAAGAGTTGGAAGAAGCCTATAACAAGCGCATGGCTTTAGCCAAGAAATGTCCGATTGATTATCATCTCCATGCCTGTATCAAAAACCCGAACGGAAACCTGGAAGAATTCGTGAAAACAATGAAGCGTCTGGGTATGAATACCTTGAAGCTTTTTACCACCTATTCCGATTCCGGAAGAAGGACCTACGACAAAGACATCATCGAGCTTTTGAAACTCTCGCAAAAGTATCATTTCTTGATTACGGCGCATATCGAAAATGACTTGCAGATTACGCTCAACAACGCCTTCACCTATAAAAATCTTTTGGATAGCCGTCCTTCGGAAAGCGAAACCTCCGAAGTCTTGAAGTTGGCGGGTTATGTCCGCACCTACGGAGGCCATTTCTACATGGTCCACTTAAGCAGCGGCGCCACCTTGGAAGCGCTGGTCCAACAGTTCCCGGATATCCTCAACAAAAACTTCTTCGTCGAAAGTTGCCCGCAATACTTTGCGTTCACGAGCGACGTCTGGAATCGTGAAGATGGGAATCTGTTTACGTTTGCCCCGCCTTTAAGGACAGCGGAAGAACAAAAATTATTGTTTGCCCATTGTTCCCACATTGATACCATCGGTACCGACCATTGCGCCTTTAATAGGGCGGATAAAAACAAACCGTTTTTGAAACAAATGCCTTTAGGCATCGGCGGAGTCGAGTACTCCTTCGGCTTGATGCGCCGATTCATCGGTGACCGCGCGATCGATAAGATGTCCACCCATGTTGCCACGATTATGTCAGTCCCGAAAAAAGGCAAATTGCTTGAGGGATATGACGCTGATTTATTCCTCTTTAAGCCCGATGCTAATGCGGTGGTTGTCGATCACCATGGCCGTGCCGATCATACCGTTTACGAAGGATGCCATTTAGCCGGAAAAGTAATTTCTACGATGGCCCGGGGATCATTCATCCTACGTGACGGAAAACTTATCCCGCATCAAGGACAATGGATTCAAGGAGGGGACATTCAATGAAAAAAGTCATCATTCATGCCCGTATCTATGATTTCAACCAATACATCGATGACGGTTTTATCGTCTTCGATCGTCAGATTCTAAACGTCGGTAAAATGGCGGATTTTGTGGACCATGGTGAAGAGAAAATCGATGTCAAAGGTCAATGGGTCATGCCAACGCTGGTGTGTGGTCACGCGCACATTTATTCCACGTTTGCCCGTGGACTATCCGTTCCCTTCAATCCAAAAAACTTCCAACAAATTCTTGACCAATTGTGGTGGAAATTAGACCGCCATATCGATAACGAAATCACGTATTACAGCGGGTTGGTCGCTGCGAGCGAATTCGCTAAAAACGGGGTCACAACCATTATCGATCACCATGCTTCCGGAAAACAAATCACCGGTTCTCTTGAAGCCTTGAAAAAATCAGTTTGTGATGAAGCGGGTTTAAGAGGCATTTTTGCCTTTGAAGTCAGCGACCGTTTCCCGGTGGATGAAGCCATTGCCGAAAACCAACATTTTATCGAGAAAAACCATACGCCTTTCACGGCGGGACTCTTTGGTCTTCATGCGTCGATGAGTTTGTCCGAAATGACGCTAGAAAAAGTGAAACGTGCGTTGGGTAAAAACCCCATTCATATCCATGTCGCCGAAAGTGAAATGGATGAGATTGACAGCCTTGCCCAATACCATGAGCGGATCGTGCAGCGGTTGGACCGTCACGGACTCTTAAATCCCAACAGTCTTTTGGTTCATGCAATCTCGGTGGATGAATCCGAAATGCAAGTCATCGCCAAAAGAAAATGTTTGATTGCCACCAACGTTTCTTCGAATATGAATAACGCCGTAGGCTTACCCAATATCCAAACGTTCAAAGATCATGGCATCAAAGTTCTTTTGGGCAACGACGGTCTTTCCAGCGGGATGGCCGGGGATTATTTGTCCACGCTTTATACCGCCCACTTGAAAACCCATAGCCCAACGCAGTTTGATTTATCCAAATTGTTGGATATGATTCATGACACCTACGATTACGCAGGACAGATTCTAGGCATCCGCCTGGGGAAATTGTCTCCGGGGTATGAAGCCGATTTGATGGTCATTGCGTATGAACCTCCTACCCCGGTGAATGCCGCTAACGCCTTCGGCCATTTCTTTTTTGGCTTGGCGCATGCACTCAAACCGATGGATGTATTCGTGGCCGGGAAACCGGTGGTCAAGAATTACAAACTGGTCAATCGCTCGTTATCGAACCATCTTAAGAAAGCACCCCAAATCGCTCAAAGGCTTTGGGAAGATATCAGAAAAGAGGATTAAAAATGAATTTGAAAACATCGTTTGACGGACTCCATCTCAACAATCCCTTAATGCCGGCTGCGGGCCCCCTTGTGGGCGATGCCGAAAAGCTTCTTTTCCTTAAAGAAGCCGGTTGCGGCGCCATCGTCACCAAGACCATCTCCACCAAAGACGCGCATATTCCCAAGCCCTGCATTTATGGCGATCGCGAATTCATCATGAACAGCGAACTTTGGAGTGAATACCCCAAGGAAAAATGGATTCATGAGTTCTTACCGGAATTTGTTGCTAAAAACGACGGACGTCCCCTCATCGTCAGCGTTGGTTATTCCAAAGAAGATATGATTGTTTTGATTCCGTTACTAGACCGTTTTGCCGATGCATTCGAAGTTTCCACTCACTATGTGGGGACCGATTTATCGGTTATCTCAGAAACCGTCCGCACCATCCGTTCATTAACCAAAAAGCCCATCTATATGAAGATTTCACCGCACATTCCCAATCCTTCGGGATTTGCGAAAGCCATTAAGGACAGTGGCGCGAATGGCGTCGTCGCCGTCAACTCATTGGGACCCACGATGAAAATCGACATTATGTCCCGTTCCATCCAATACGGAAATGATAAAGGTTTCGTTTGGACCAGCGGTCCGGTGATCAAGAACCTGGCTTTGGCCACGGTCTATCAAATCAAACAAGCCGAACCGTCATTGACCGTCATCGGCGTAGGCGGTATTGCCACAGCCGATGATGTCATCGAATTCCTTTTGGCCGGAGCCAGTGCCGTGCAAATGTTGTCTGCGGCTCTTCTCAAAGGCAAACAACTCTATGCGAAGATCATCGAAGATTTACCGAAAGCCTTAGAAAAATACGGCTTTTCTTCGATTGAAGAAGTCATCAAAACCGGATTGAAGAACACTGTCAAATATGAATCCAGTTTACCCACGTTGATTGTTGACAAATGCACCCGGTGCATGCTTTGCGTCCGCGTGTGTCCGTACTTCGCCATCGACATGAAAGACGTGATTACGTTCAATCCCGAAAAATGTTTCCAATGTGGCCTTTGCGCAACCAAATGCCCGACGAAAGCCATTGTCATCAAATAGGAGGTATCCTGTGATCGATTTCCAAAATTCGACGCCCAAGGTTGACCACGAAGATAAATGCTCGGGTAAAGCTTTATACGTCAGTGACATCCAAATGGATGGCATGCTTTACGCCAAAACGCTTCGCTCGACCGTGGCGAAAGCCAAAATTAAAAACATCACCCTTCCGGAATTACCCGAAGGCTATTATGTCGTGGACCATCATGACATCCTTAAAGAAAACTACGTCAAAATGATTTTTACCGATTGGCCCGTCTTTGCCAAAGACCGTGTCAATTATATTGGAGAACCCATCTTATTGGTGGTCGGACCCGACAAAGCTTTGATTGATGAACTTCTTTCTAAAATCAAAGTCGATTATGAACTGGAAACCCCGGTTTTTGAGTTTGTTAATAGCGCCATTCACAAGACCTATGTTAAAGGCGATTTTGCCAGTGCTTTGAAAAACGCTGCAAAGATCGTTGAAGAAACCTACGAAACCGGCTATCAGGAACAAGCCTATATTGAACCTCAAGGCATGCTTGCTTACCCCGAAGGACCTAAGAAAATCACGTTGATTGGGTCCATGCAATGTCCGTTCTACATTAAAAACGCCGTCATGAATTCCTTGGGTTACGGCGAAGACCAAGTCCGTGTTATCCAACCTGCCGTCGGCGGTGCCTTTGGCGGAAAAGAGGAATTCCCATCAACCATCGGATGCCAACTCGCCACAGCGGTTGCCAAAATCCAAAAGCCGATCAAGATGATTTTCGAACGCGAAGAAGATATTTTAACCACGACCAAACGTCACCCTTCCAAAATCATGATGAAAGCGGTGATTGATAA
>CALMWE010000035.1 GCA_937873795.1 uncultured Caryophanales bacterium | reverse complement strand
AGTGAGTTGTATTGCGTAATCGTCATGATGCCAAGGATCAAAACGACGACCCCGGCCGAAGCAGAACCGATGACAAGACCTTTTTTCATGTTTCACATACCTCCCGTGAATAACGTGAATGAGAAAACACGATATCGTGTTTAGGTGTCCGCTCAATACGAGGCAGAAACCTAATAGTAATATATCATAAACCTACAAAACCGTTTAAACTGTTTTAAAAAAAGAGCTCATTTTCAAAGCCCGAAGAAACCAAGGATGAGATTAATAAGTGCAAAATAGACGACTGCACCGAGAAAAGTAGACCATAAACTATTTTTCCAACGCGTGTCGTGTTTCACCAAAAAGAAGACCGAAAAGTAGAGGCCCACAGGGGGAACGAAAAAGCACAGAAAGTCGTGCTTATGGATTCTTTTTTTCTGAGCAAAATCGGCATGGGTATAAGGAAAGTTACGTACTTTTTCCGAGTCATCGGAAAGTTCCATCCGGACTTCAAAAGTGGACTCAGGGCTTTTGGGAAGAACAAAGCCACAATGAACACACGTTTCGGAAGTATCGGCAATCGGTCGTTCGCAATGAGGACAACGAATTATGGCCATGGTTCCACCACCTTTGTAACAAAACTATTTTAGGCACTCTCGAGCCTTTTGGCAAATAGGGCAAGTTAAAACTTGCTTTTATTTGAGATTAGGATAAAATGAGTGCCGACACTTAAGAGGTATTTATGGGTTTCTTTAAGAAATATGTTGGAAATAAAGCGTTCTACCGCGAGATGCTTACTGTGGCTTTCCCGATTGCTTTGCAGCAATTAGTTTCTGCTCTAGTCAATTTACTCGACTCCGCGATGATTGGCCGTTGGGGAAATGCAACTTTAGGAGCCGGCGGCAGTGAAATCACTTCGGCGGCCATTATGATTGCCAACCGCTATTTCACCACGTTCGATGCCATCATGATTATGACGGTGATTTCGTGTACGATTTTCATTGCTCAATTTTTTGGCGCAAAGAACAAAGAAAAAGGAAAGAAAACCTTTGGTTTTGCTTTGCAACTTTCGATTGGCTTTGGTCTTGCGGCGGCAATTATCGGATTTGTCTTCCGCGAACCCATCATTTACTTTTTCTCGACCGGCGTGGGTTCGGGAGCCGAAATGCTCCACTATGGTGAACAATATCTCTCGATTATCGCGCTGACATTTATTCCTTATTCGATTAGCGTCGCTATTTCTTTCTGTTTACGCTCCACGAATAAGCCCAAGATTCCGCTGTTGGCAAGTGGCGCTGCCGCTTTGACCAATTTCGTCTTCAACTATTTATTCATTTACACCTTCAATATGGGTGTTTACGGTGCCGGTATTGCCACGATGATCAGCCGCTTAGTCGAACTGGCTATCTTGCTCTGGTACTACTTCAAACATAAACCGTTCTTCTTCGGAAGTTTCAAAGAAATCTTTGCCAAAGAAAAAGGCTTCAAAAAAGAGATTATCCTCCGCGGTATGCCGATGGCTGCCGCTCAAGTTTTAACCGAAGCCATGGCCATCTTCATGTTCTTCGCTTACGCTCAAATCGACAGTGGCAATGCTTCCAATATTGCCGCAGTCAACATGTCCTCTCGTGTCGTTGACATCGTCACCGCTTTCGTCGGAGGTATGGGCACCGCCGCTGCCATCATGGTGGGCATGCGCTTAGGCGCCGGAAAAATTGAAGAAGCCAAACAAAACGCCCGTTGGCAAATCGGCTATGTCGTCGCTCTGAGTTTAATCACGGTTTTGATCATGATTTGCTTGATTCCGTTTGTTCAATTGATTAACAATTTCCAACCCGAAACCGCCACGTTATTAGCCGTGATCATGATTATTCATGCCGTCTCGCTTCCATTCATGTTTTATTCGGTCAACGTCATCTTTATTACACGCTCTGGTGGTTACACCAAAGCTCCGTTTATCATTACCAACTTGCCTTACCTTTTCATTAAGATCCCCTTGGTCACTTTGTTTGTCTTTATCGCACCGGGATTGTTCGAAAACTCTACATTCCTCCATCAATCTTTAGCGGTCTTCGGTCTTCCTGCGAACTTGGTCATCTTCATCTTCTTGATTGATCGACTCATTGAAATTGTTCGTGCCGTCATTGCTTATTTTGTCCTTCACAAAGCGGAATGGCTCGGAAACTTGTCCGGACATAAAAAAGAGGTCGAACTCGTTACCGAGGTCGAACCTCCGCTTGATTAAACTGAATGTCTAGAAATACAGGCTTTTCTTGGAAGGCCTGTTTTTATTTTTTTTCAACGAATCGAGTAACAGTTTTACGCCCTTCGCAAGACGTCCTTTAATAATGAGAACAATCGCTTGTACACCTTCGAGATCAATCATTCCGCGAGAGAAGGAAATCAGTTGCCGGATAGGCCCTCCGACCGCGGACTTTTGCGCCATGATGACCGTATTGCGAGGAGCATCCTTTGCAACATAGCGTTTGGCAATCTCCATAAATGCATAATAAAGAATCAGGCCATTTAAACTCACCTTTTTTGCATCAATCAGGGTTGCATTTTCATCGATGGTCCAACGGGTATAACGACGATTTTCGGAAATGGGATGTCCCATGATGGCGACGAATTGTTCTTTGCTAAAATCTTCGACTTTATATAAGCGATAGTATTGGGGAGCCACTTTTCTGTAGTTGGGGAAAACTCTTTCGTTTGAAAACACGTAGACAGTCCCGGTGAGACGGATGTCTCTAGAAGAGGCGCCGATGAGAATATCAAACTCTCCGGCTTCGGTAGACCAGTTGCGGGTCAATACGTTATAGAATTGCCAAGCCGATGCATCCAAATCCAAATGAACGACTTTCTTTTCGTTCGGTTTTAAGAAAACACGGGCAAACCGTTTGAGCGCTTTTTCAACACGGAAGATCGTAGATTCCGTATCTTGAACGTACAATTGGACGATTTCGGTGGCGGGATAAGCTCCGACATTTTGAAGCGTAAAGCTGACTTTCAGTTGTCCGTTGCGAACTTCCTTGGAGTCAAATTTCAGGTCGGAGTATTCGAATTTGGTGTACGTGAGGCCATGCCCAAAGGGGAACAGCACATTTTTGTTCGCGCGGTCATAGTAGCGATAACCCACGAAAATACTTTCACGGTATTCGACGGTTTTCGGGCCGCCCGGGAAAAGTTTATGGGTCGGATTATCTTCTAACGAATAAGGGAAGGTTTCGGCTAATTTTCCATTCGGCGAAAGGTAGCCAAACAATACAGAGTAAGCCGCTTCACCCATGGCTTCTCCGCCCAAATAGAGGTTGATAACCGAAGGAACGGATTTGATCCAAGGCATGGTGACCGGAGACCCAATGGAAAGGACAACAACGACGTTCTTGTTAACCTTGACCAGTTCTTCTATCAATTTGTTATGCGCAGGAGGTAGTTCAAGATTTTTTCTGTCAAAGCCTTCGGACTCATAGTCTTCGGTCAAGCCGATAAAGGCCAAAACGACGTCCTTGCCACGGGCAATTTCTACCGCTTTGCGAAGATCATCACCTGCGGTCTTTTTGTTTCCATAAGCCGGAGCGTAATCGTATTTGATGGCTTGTTGGTCCAAGACATCCGTGAACGAAACCATGTGCATCGGATTGACTTGGCTGGAGCCTGAACCTTCAAAACGCATATGTTTGGCCAAAGAGCCCACCACGGCAATACTCTTTTTGCCTAAAATCGGCAGCAAATTAAAGCTATTTTTCAATAAAACGATGCCGTTTGCGGCTGCTTCACGGGCCAGTTTATGGTGAGCTTCGTAATTGCATTTGGTTTCTTTTCGTTGAGCTTTGTTTTGCGTGACCTTGTCAATGTAGGTCAAAATTCTCTCGAGACAATCATCGACGTCGCTCTCCATGATTTTATTTTCCTTGAGAGCTTTTAACACTTCACGGTCAAAGGTTCCTTCAGAGGTCGGCATTTCCAAATCAAGGCCCGCTAAAACGCCAAGCACGCGATCATTGACCGCGCCCCAGTCGGAAACGACAATCCCTTTATATCCCCATTCATTCCGCAAAATATCGGTCAGCAAGTATTTGTTGTCACTGGCAAAAATACCGTTGATGCGGTTGTAGCTGCACATGACCGTATAGGGCTGTGCTTCTTTAATGGTTTTCTCGAAAGCATAAAGATAGATTTCACGGAGTGCACGTTCATCGACTTCGCTTGAAATCATCATCCGCTTGAACTCTTGATTGTTGACGGCAAAATGCTTCAATGAAGTTCCGACGCCAAGTGATTGAACGCCCTTGACGAAGGCAGTTGCCAATTGAGCAACAAGATAAGGATCTTCTGAGAAATATTCAAAATTTCGCCCGCAAAGCGGACTTCTTTTAATATTTATGCCCGGACCCAAGACGGTTTGAACACCTTGATCGATGGCTTCTTCGGCAAGGGCTTGTCCAATACGGTGAGCCATTTCGACATCCCACGAACTGGCTAAGGTGACGGATAACGGGAAGCAAGTCGCGGGTTCGCTAGGAGCAAGAATGTCTTTATCGGTGACCGGTTTTTCTTTTCTAAGACCATAAGGACCATCCGCACAATTGGTGGAAGGAATTCCCAAACGATCAATCTTGGCAGTATCCCAAGTCGTAACTCCAGATAAAAGTGCGCACTTTTCTTCTAAAGTTAAAGAACTTATGATTTTTTTTATGTCCATATCGATACCTCGCGCACAATATATTCTTTATTATACCCTATAACCCTTTTTCGAAAACAACGAATTTTTATTTGTCATAATCGCCATTTTGCATTTGTAAAAGCCAATGTAACCGCTTAGAATAGACAATGAAAACATTTCGGAATATCCGAAAGAGAGGACCAACCATAATGAAGTTAAACAAGACTTTTTCGGGAGACAAAGTCCCGACCTGGACCAAATGGGTTTATCCAGGCGTCGGTATCGGCAGAGATGCCGCTTACACGATGGTTAACCTTTTCTTCATGACCTACATCCAATACGCCATTGACTTAGGTGATAATTATGCACTTAAAATGGGCGTCATTGCGGTAATCATGATTTTCTGTCTCTTGTGGGACGGTATCGACGACCCGATGATCGGAAGTTTGATTGAAAATTCCCATTTCAAATGGGGCAAATACAAACCCTGGATTTTCATCGGCGCATTAACAAACTCCATTTGCTTAGCCTTGATGTTTACGTTACGGCCTTCAGGCTGGGCCTTCGTTGCCTTATTCGGTGTCTTCTACCTAGTTTGGGAAATCACATTTACATTCAATGATATTGCTTACTGGTCGATGCTTCCTAGCCTTTCCTCTGAGGAAAAAGAACGCACCCAGCTAACCACCTTGGTTTCGGTTGCCGCAAGCATTGGCGCATTCGCCGTCGGTGGGCTTGTCCCGGTATTGATTGCCGGTGACGCTGTCAGAATGTATAACATCATCGCTATTGTCGTCGCCGTTATCTTCTTCCTATCGCAAATGCTTCTGGTCTTTACCTGCAAAGAACACGAACGCAACGTTGAAGAAGAAGCCAAGCAGCCCAAAGCCGGCGTCTTGGAAATGTTCAAAGTCCTTAAAAAGAACAATCAACTTGGCGTTATCCTTATCGTTATTCTCGTGTACTATCTCGGAAGCGCCTTGCTGAATGCGTTCGGCCTCAACTACTTCTACTTCTCGTTTGACTATGAGCAAGGTGGAAGTTACATGTTCATCTTTACCGTTGTTTACGCGATTGGCACCATCCTTGCTCAAGCAATCTTCCCAGTGCTAAATAAGAAATGGAATCGTTCCCAATTATTGACCTATTCCTTTATCGCCATGTTAATTGGTTATACATTGTTCTTCTTTGTAGGTGATATCGGTACAGTGACATTTATTCCCGTCCATATCGTCACCTTATCACTAATCGGCATCTTCATCTTCGTCGGCTCGGGCATCTTCTACCTTGACCTCTTGGTCATGATGACAAACACCATCGAGTACAACGAATGGAAAAACGGTGATCGTCGCGAAGGCGTCATTAACGCCATTCGTCCGTTGACCGCCAAAGTCAGCAGCGCAATGCAACAAGGCATTGTCTACTTGTTCTTACTCGCCAGTGGCATCTATGCCCTCAGCAGCCAAATCTCAAAACTTGAAGTCGATACAACCTTGTCGGATTTTGACCGCATCACCGAAGCCAACCTTCTGATTTTCGATTTCCAAAATAGCGATTTAGGAAGTTATGGCATGACGATTCTGAAAATCGGTATGTGTGTCATCCCGATGGCCCTGTTTACAACCGCCTATATTCTGATTCGTAAAAAATACACAATCGACGAAAAGAAATACGCCCTCATGCGTGCGGATATTGCAGCCGGAAGAATCGGCCAAAAGAACCCACATTTTGACGAAAAAGGAAAAGAAATTCTCTAAACAAAAAGGCTGGCGTTTGATTGCGCCGGCCTTTTTTATTGGCTATTTGACGGTAATTTCGATATCAACCCGACCGTAATCGGCATTTTCTATAACGAGTTTGGATGTTCCCTTATAACCCGGGATAGAGCGAATGAATATGCCCGTCGATCCACCAATCAAGGACACATCTTTGGGCCCCATGATTTCGAGACCTTGTCCTACTTCGGCATGAATGACGCAGGAGGTATATTGAGCAATTCCGCCAAACTCATCTTGAAGTTTTATGACCACCCGTGTTGCGTCATAGGTCTCGCCGTTAGTTAGCTCAGTACTATCCGGCAAGACGGCTAAGTTGAATTTCAAGGATGGGCCGATGGTTTTAGTCGCTATCAATTGTTTGTTCGAATAGCCTTTAAAAGTATAAATGACTTGTTTTTGTCCCCAATGAGAAACATAGGTGTTCCACATGCGGACCAGGTCATCATATTTCAAATGGTTTTTCAGCATTTGCCATCCAATGGAAAGATACGTTTTTAAAGCCAAATGGTTAAATCCTTGAAGGCTTGCCAAACGCAAAGCTTCTTTGAGCGCGCGGCAGTCCTTTTTAGAAAATTTTTCGTTATTTTCTACTGCATTTCCGATGTAATCATCCACAATCACCGGTGGGTGCGGCAAATAACGGAAGTTCTTTTTATCTGGATAGAAAGTGTTTATGAGTTCCCCGTTTTTATAGAAATCAACATACTCGGCATTGGTCAAGACGACCGTCTTTCCAAGCATCGCTTCAGGGTGTTCTCCAATATTCATGGAAGAGATAACTTCCAAGTAAGCAAATTTTTCTTGTTGAGAAGCATAAGCTCCAGCAGCGTATTTGGGGATGCGGAACATATCGCAGACCCCATGGTAGCAAATATGGTCTCCCGAGCCAAAATCCTTGTGAGTATTGTAATCGGCAAAGCACCAGCCAATGCCACCCGAGACTTCCGGGTATTTAAATACAGAATTCAAAACATTTAAATGGCGGTAAACCTGATTTACGCGCATTTCCTCGTTATCGGTAGATTTGGTCGGATACATGTGCCCATTAAACTCAGTAATGAGATAGGGAGAATGTTTGGGGTGGATTTTGCTGGGTTTTTCAAGACCTTCGTTGGGTCCATTATGGAAAAAGTCGTTGTACGTATAGACGTCTTCTAGCAATTCGCTGTGTTTGAAATTTCGGACGCCACCGGTGGGCCGAGTTGGGTCATAATCGTGGAAGATTTTATTGGATTGAACATAGAGTTCATGATCATCCGGACTTTCGTTAATACGGACGCCTTCACAAATGACACACGGATGGTTGAAATCCTTCTTGACCATCTTTAAAACGAAATCCAAAAATCTTTGCCGCCAAAGTGGAGTCTTGCCAATGAATTGCCAACCGGGAATTTCATCGAAAACCAGAAGGCCGATTTCATCACATCGATTCAAGAAATGCTCGGAGGGAGGATAATGGGATGAACGGACAATATTGATACCCATTTCATATTTGAGAATATCCGCATCTTTGGCTTGGATATTTTTAGGCATGGCGTAACCGACATAAGGGAACGATTGATGGCGGTTCAATCCCATTAATTTGATGTGTTTTCCATTGAGGAAAAAGCCGTCTTTAGTAAAACGTACGGTGCGAAAACCAAAACGAATAGACTTCTCTTCGATGTCTGAGGGCAAAGTTAATGTAGCTTTCAAAATGTACATATTGGGGTGATCGATATCCCAAGCTTTAAAGCCCTTGACATCTCCTTCAATCCCTAAAATATCCGCAATTTTGAGCTCGTTTTGCCAAATTTCAAAAGACATCCGAGGATCTTTGATAGGATTTCCTGCCAGTTGATAACGAATTTTTAAATGACCTTTATCGTCAGCAATAACTTCAAGCGTATCAATATAGGTTTCTGGGCGAATCAAGAGACTGACTTCCCGATAAATGCCGCCATAACTGATGTAATCCATCACACCACCGAACGGAGGAATCTCAGGATCTTCCCGTGAGTCACAGACGACCACTAAACGGTTTCCTTTTTGATTCAATTTTCCGGTAACATCAACATCGAAAGGAAGATAGGTCGAAACAAAGTTGCCAAGATCCGAACCGTTGAGGTAAAGATGAGCTTGAGCCATGATGCCGTCAAAATGAAGAGTCAACGTCCGCTTTTCAATGGGTGCATCAACATCAAAAAACAACTCGTATGAACTAACGAACTGAAAATCCTCTTCGCCAAAATAGTTGAATGGAAGTTTCTTGTTCGTGTGGGGAATATCGACCACGACTTTTTCGGATGGGAACGTTTCGAGGTACTTCTTTTCAAAATGTGGTACATAATTCCAGCCAAAATTTAAGCTCTGTTTCATAGCTAAGCCCCTTTGAATGTTAATTTATTCTAACATGCGTTTTTCTTAAATGATAATTAAGTTATAATAATCCAAATGGGGTTATTCAAATGATCACAAACAAAGAAAATGTTTTTCAACTCGATACGGCGCATACGACCTATATTCTCAGAATTGATGAAACCAACCATGTTCGAACAGAATACTTTGGCCCACGCCTAACTGTTCCAGAGAACTATAACTTTTCGAAAGAGAAATGGTCTTTTGCTCATGGTTCGAGTGTCATCTATGATAAATCTCATCCCGCGCTTTGCCTCGATAACCTTTCTTTAGAATATTCCACTCTCGGAAAAGGGGATTTTCGTGAACCCAGCGTTATCATCGAAGATGAAATGTCTTTAGGCAACGATTTTATCTTTTCCAACTTTGATATTTCTGAAGGGGCCCCGAAACTTTCAGGCCTTCCTTCACCGCATACAGGCGGAAAAACATTAGTGATTCATTTGACTGATCTCCTTGCTAAGGTCGACTTAGATCTTGTGTATGCCGTTTTTGAAGAAGACGATGTGATTGCTCGAACCACTCGCCTGACCAATGATGGAGATGGCGTGATTGCTGTTAAAAAGCTCATGAGCATGCAAATGGACATCCTTGACCAAGGCTTTTCTTTAGTCAACCTTTATGGAGGATGGGCCAGCGAAGCGCATGTGATCGATAAAACTATGGGGCCCGGCATTTATGTCAACGACTCGAAAACCGGTTCCAGCAGCAATCGACATAATCCGTTTTTCATGTTGAAAGCCAAACATACCGATTTAAACCGCGGGAATGCCTATGGTTTTAACCTCATTTACAGCGGCAACCACTACGAAATGGTGGAAGTGAACACGTATGGCAAAGTCCGTGTTCAAATGGGCATTAACCCCTTTTGCTTCGAATGGAAATTAAGCCCCAGCGAAAAGTTCGAAGCACCTTGGGCGATTCTCAGTTTCTCAAATAAAGGAACCAATGGGGTTTCTTTGCAAATGCACGATTTCATCAACAAGCACATTATCCGTGGACCTTGGGCCTTGAAAGACCGTCCGATTCTTTTAAACAACTGGGAAGCTACCTATATGGACTTCACCGAAAGCAAACTGCATGACTTGATGAAACGGGCCAGCGACTTAGGCATTGAATTATTTGTTTTGGATGATGGATGGTTTGGAAAACGTACCGATGATACCAAAGGTCTTGGCGATTGGATCGTCAATTTCAAAAAACTTCCTCATGGTTTAAGCAAATTAGCAGAAATCGCTAACAAAAACGGCATGAAATTCGGTTTATGGTTCGAACCTGAAATGGTCAATGAGAACTCCGACCTCTATCGGACTCACCCCGAATGGGCGATTTGTGTTCCGAAACAAATTCCAAGTCTCGGCCGTAATCAAATGGTTCTCGATTTGGGCCTTTTGGAGGTTCAAGATTACATCATCTCGTCCGTATCTGCGATTTTGGATTCCGCACATATCGAATACGTCAAATGGGATATGAACCGCCATATGTCAGATTTCTATTCGCAACGTTATAATCAAGGCGAATTTTTCCATCGTTATATTCTCGGCTTGTACCGCGTTTTTGAAGTTTTGACTAAAAAATACCCCGCAATTCTCTGGGAATCTTGCTCCAGCGGAGGCAATCGAAACGATCTAGGAATGCTTTGCTATATGCAACAGAATTGGGCCAGTGATGACACCGATGCTTTTGAACGGATTCAAATTCAAAGTGGCACGGCGATGGCTTATCCGTTGTCTTCCATCGGCGCGCATTTGAGCGCCTCTCCTTCCCACCAAGTTTTACGCAAGACGCCGATTGACACACGTTTTAACGTTGCGGCTTTCGGTAATCTCGGATTTGAACTGGATTTAAAGAAACTTTCCTTTGTGGACACCGCAGCCATCCGTCGCGGAATCGACTTCTACAAAGAACACCGTCACCTTCTGCAATATGGTCACTTCTATCAAATGAAAACCATGCAAGAAGACGGATATGCCGTTTGGATGGTTTTGAGCGATGACCGGAAGGAAGGCATGTTCGGTTATTTCCAAGGCCTCGGAAAATCCAATCCCTCGATTGATATTCTTCAAGGCATTAACCTCATCGATATTGCGGTTTATCGGGTTACCGCACGTCATCAAGAAACCAACCTCAAGACCTTTGGTGGTTTGATCAATATGGTCTCACCGGTCAAAGTCAATGAAGATGGACGCTTGGTTGACTTCATCAGCAAACACAAAACACTCGAAGGTTTACTCAAGAAATCCTATGACGAAACCTATGATGCATTTGGCGATGCTTTTAATAACGGCGCCATCAAACTTGAGCCCCAATGGGCAGGCACCGGTTTTGATGAGCATGTCCGCGTTATGGCCGACTTTGGTTCGAGAATGTATTATTTCAAGGTTAAATAACATTTAAGGACCCTTTTTTGAAGTAATCTTTTTTGTATTTTAGGGTTCCGTAAAATGAGTTGATGTGATACAATAGAGAAGTCCTTGAAAGGGCCTATATTCTACTAGAAAAAGGCAAAAACGCTTAAATGAAGAAATTGATAAAAAAACTCGATGATAATCAAAGAATCATGGTGTACACCGCCCTGTTTATTTTGGTGGTCGGTCTTTTGTTTTTACCCTTTTGTTTCATATTTTCTACCGTTACAATTCTTTTTTCACTTTTATGGGGCTGGCTTTTGGGAGGCGCTATTTCGGTGGCCGCCTTTGCTCTTCTTGTCCACCAAATCTATGGCTTGACCGCCGGCGATGACAAAGTTCGGTTGCGAGCAGCTGGGCTTCATTTTGTCCGTCTTGGCCTCTATGGCGTCGGTCTGGTCCTTGCCGGAATCTTGCTCTATATCGATAAACCTTATATCAACATTTTTGCGGTTGCGTTAGCCTACATGCCAATTCGGCTTTTTGTCGCGTTTTATAAACGAAAGGCAAAAGTATGAACGAAGAACTCCTTCCCTCACAACAAATTTTTGGCTTACACGGAGAAATAATTATTTCTCTCGTAATTGTTTTCATCATTTTTATCTTTTCTTTAATCATTTTTATCAAGCTTAAAAAGGCGGATCCGTTAGCAAAACCCAAGGGAATTCTCCATTTAGCCGAAATCGGGGTTGAGGCAATCGATAACTTGGTTAAAGGACAAATGGGATGGCGTTTTAAAAACATGGGGGGCTATTTTCTTGCAATAGCCTTGTTCATCTTTTTATCCTTCATTTTTGGTTTAACTGGCCTTCCGTCACCGATGTCTTATTACATGGTTCCCTTCACCATGGCTCTTTTTACTTTTATTTTGATTCACTTTAATCGTGCAAAATATCGCAAATGGGGTTATTTCCATGCCTTTATCGAACCTTTTGCGCCCTTTTTGCCGATCAACCTTTTATCCATGTGGGCACCGATCATCTCTTTATCGTTCCGTATGTTCTGCAACTCATTAGCCGGATGGGCCATCATGTCCATAATTTACTCGGCCTTGCAAAGTGTTTCCGCTTCAATTTTTGCTTTCTTACCGGCCGGTCTTAACACCATTTTTATCGCCCCATTCGTAACCTCTTGGTTACACTTATATTTCGATTTGTTCTCATCCGTCATTCAAACCTTGGTATTTATCATGCTTTCCATGATTTTCATTGCCCAAGAAGGCCCCGGCGACGAGGAACCTGCGGCGGTGAAAGCACAAGCGTGATGAAATATAGAAAACATTACAGGAGGTATTTCTATGTTAGTTGATCTTGTTCGTACATTAGCTGATGTCGGAACTGGCTTATTGGCCATCGGTGCGGGTATCGCTATCGGTGTCGGCGGCGGTATGTCGGGTATCGGTGAAGGCAACATCTGTTCCAAAGGCGTCGAAGGCATTGCCCGCAATCCCGAAGCCGAAGGAAAAATTCGGACCGGTATGATCTTAGGATGCGCCCTTGACGAAACCACCGGTATTTACAGCCTTCTCATTGCCATTCTTATTATCTTCGTTTTAGCGTAATTCATTAGGGATGCCCTGCGTGTCCCTTTTGGCATTGGAGGCGATTTTCGTGTTATCCGGAATATCTGATATTTTCGAAGGTCTTTTTTGGAAAATTATGCCGCAAAGCATATGGCCTTTGGTCATCCAAATTTTGGCTACCCTTTTGCTTGTTCTCATCGTCTACAAGCTTCTTTACAATCCGATGAAGAAATTTTTGGCAAAACGCGCCGAATTTGTGAAGAACAACATTGATGGCTCGGTCAAGAGTAATCAAGAAGCGGCTTTGGCCCTTCAAACGGCTCAAGCTTCATTGAACGAAAGCAAAATGAAAGCTCAAGCGGCCATTCAAGCAGCGACCCTCGACGCTCAAAAAGCCCGCGAAGCGATGCTTTCGAAAGCCGAAGATGAAGTCCGCGAGATGAAGACCCGTGCGGAAGATGAAATCAATGAATCGAAGCGTCAAGCTTTGGATGATATCCACCGCGAAATCATCAACGTAGCTTTGGAAGCGTCCAAACAAGTCTTGGCACGCGAAATCAATGAGACCGACAATGCGCGTCTCGTGAATGATTTTATCAAGGAAGTTAAAAATTAATTATGGATAGTCCCGTCGTTCGTTACGCCACGGCGTTGCTCGATTTAGCCATCGAGGAGAAAAAAGTCAACGAATACAAAGAAGCGATGAAGGCTTTACTTTCAGCATTCAAAGCCAATCCCGAATTGGGTATCCTTCTTTCCAGTGCTTTTGTCGCGCCGAGCGAAAAACGTGCGACCATCGATAAGCTCTTTGCCACAAACGATTTACCTTCTCTAGCCCCATTCATCAAAGTTTTAGTGGATCGCGGCCGTATCCGCGATTTCCATGATATTGCCAAGTCGTTTATTCAAGTTGCCAATGCCTTCTTGCATATTGAAGAAGGCGTCGTCTATTCCACCCTACCGCTCACCCCCGAAAAAATTGCGGAGGTCGAGCACGCGATTAGTTTGCAAAGCCGGACTCATGTCGAGTTGACCAATGAAATGGACGCTGATCTCATCGGCGGCATCAAAGTGGTCATCCACGACCGGATTTATGACGGCTCGATTGCGAACATGCTGTCGTCTTTGCAAAGTCAATTGCTTAAAGGAAAGTGATCACCGTGAAAATTAACGCAAGCGAAATCTCAACATTAATCAAACAAGAAATCAAAAGCTATGAGCACCGTTACGCCAGCGATGACGTCGGTACGGTCATGAGCGTCGGTGATGGTATCGCCATCATCTACGGTCTTGATAAAGCCATGCTCAACGAACTTTTGCTTTTCCCCGGAGACGTCTACGGGATGGTCCTCAATCTTGAGGAAGGTCAAGTCGGCGCCGTCTTACTCGGAAGCGACCGTCACCTCAAAGAGGGCGACGTCGTCAAACGGACTGGCCAAGTCGTCGAAGTCCCTGTGGGCGAAGAACTCCTTGGACGCGTGGTCAACGCCTTAGGCCAACCCATCGACGGTTTAGGTCCCATCGAAGCCAAAAAACATCGCCCCATCGAACGGATTGCTCCGGGCGTCATGGAACGTGAACCCGTCAACAAACCGCTTCAAACCGGAATTTTGGCTATTGACTCGATGATTCCGATTGGCCGCGGTCAACGTGAATTGATCATCGGTGACCGTCAAACCGGAAAAACCGCAATTGCCATCGACACCATCATCAATCAAAAAGATCAAAACGTCCGTTGCGTTTATGTGGCTATCGGCCAAAAGAACTCCACGGTCGCGAATATCGTTGAAAAGTTACGCACCGTTGGTGCTTTATCCTATACCACCGTGGTCAGCGCGACCGCTTCTGAACTCGCTCCGTTACAATGGATTGCTCCGTATGCCGGATGCGCCATTGCCGAAGAATGGATGGAAGAAGGTAAAGATGTCCTCGTCGTGTACGATGACTTATCCAAACACGCCATCGCCTATCGGACCTTGTCCTTACTTTTGAAACGTTCACCGGGTCGTGAAGCGTATCCGGGCGACATTTTCTATTTACACTCACGGTTATTGGAACGTGCCTGCAAACTCAACAAAGCATTTGGCGGAGGTTCGATTACCGCCCTTCCGATCATTGAAACCCAAGCCGGAGATATTTCGGCGTACATTCCGACCAACGTGATTTCTATCACCGACGGTCAAATCTTCTTGATGACCGATTTATTTAACGCCGGCCAACGTCCCGCCATCGATAGCGGACTTTCCGTGTCCCGTGTCGGTGCCGCTGCGCAAATCGACGCCATCAAACAAGTCTCCCGTTCACTTAAAATCGAACTGGCCAGCTACCGCGAACTTCAAGCGTTCACGCAATTCGGCAGCGACCTCGATGCCTCCACCAAAAAGGTCTTGACCCATGGTGCTTGCCTCATGGAAGTACTCCGTCAAAACCAATACGTCCCCTATAGCGTCGAAAGCGAAGTCCTTGCGTTATTTTTAGCCAAGAACCGCTTCCTCGATCCCCTTCCGAAAGCCTCGATTCAACCGCGTCTTTTTGAATTCTTGAATGTGGTTTCGGTCAAACATCCTGAAATCATCGCGGAACTCAAAGCCGAAAAGAAAATTTCATCTTCTCTCAACGAAAAACTGACTGAAATCGCCAAAGACTTTTTCTCTGTTGACGAGAAAACAAAGTAAGGAATAATCCATGGCCCTCGGTTTACAAAAAACCAAACGACGCATCGCTTCGGTCCAAACGACCAAGAAGATTACCAAAGCGATGGAAATGATCGCCACCACGAAACTCAGAACGTGGCGGGAAAAGATGCTGGAAACTCGCGCCTATACCGATGCGCTGGTGGAAATCATCCAAGATCATCTTTCCGGAGAGGAAGCCTTTTCGCATCCCTTATTTAATGAAAACGTAGAGGCCAAAAGCGATTTGTATGTCGTCATCACCAGTCACTTAGGTTTATGTGGTTCCTATAACCACAACATCTACCAAAAAGTAGCCGAAATCGTCCGTAAGGAAGATGACCTCGTGGTGATTGGTTCCAAAGGCGCCCGCCATTATCAAAACGAAGGCGAAAAAACCATCGACCGTTATGCGGAATTGGCTTACAAACTCGATTATCCGCTGATTTCCCGGTTGGGCGGATTCCTGCTTTCTAAATTCAAAGATGGAAAATACCGCCGCATCCACATCATCTTCACCCATTATGTGAACTCGATGCTCTCCGAACCGCAAGTGGCAACCCTGTTGCCCTTGCCTAAGAATGAGACCGTTCATACAAACAAGAATGCGTTCGGTCCCATCATCGAACCCAACATTCACCAACTCATCTCTGACCTGTCGCCTTTCTATGTCAACAACTTGATTTACAGCAAATTGATCGAATCGCAAATTTCCGAACAATCCTTACGCCGCTTCGCGATGGAACAAGCCAGCGACAACGCAGACGAACTCACCGATCAACTCTTGCTCGAATACAACAAAGAACGTCAAGCAGCCATCACACAAGAAATTGCCGAAATCGTCGGCAGTTCCGGTGTGAAATAGGAGGATATACCGCATGAATGAAAAAACGTATCTATCGGGCACCATTGCCCAGGTCATCGGCCCGATCGTCGATGTCCGCTTCCCCGATAAGAAGAACCTGCCGGTCTTATTGACTTCGCTCGAGATTCCTCTTCCCGGAAAAGACCCACTCGTGGTCGAAGTGGCGCAACACTTGGGCGATGATATCGTCCGTGCCGTTGCCATGGGACCTACCGATGGTTTAGTCCGCGGAATGACCGTTCTCAACACCGGTCATCCGATCCGTGTTCCCGTCGGCAAAGAAACTTTGGGACGTATGTTCAACGTCTTAGGTCGTCCGATTGATAACCTCGGTGGCGATTTTGCGAGCGTCCAACATTTACCCATTCACCGCAACCCGCCCACCTTCGAAGAACAAGATACCGGCCACGAAATTTTCGAAACCGGCATCAAAATCATTGACCTTGTCTGCCCCTACGTCAAAGGCGGCAAAGTCGGTTTGTTCGGTGGCGCCGGCGTCGGCAAAACCGTTTTGATCCAAGAGCTCATCCATAACATCGCCACCGAGCACCACGGCATTTCCGTGTTCGCCGGCGTCGGTGAACGTTCCCGTGAAGGTAACG
>CALMWE010000034.1 GCA_937873795.1 uncultured Caryophanales bacterium | reverse complement strand
AATGTCGCCATCGTCGGTAAACCCAATGTCGGAAAGTCTTCTTTGCTCAATGCCTTAATTAAAGAGGATAAGGCAATTGTCACCGAAATCGCCGGAACAACGCGCGACGTCGTTGAAGGGGATACAAACCTCGGTGGTCTGATCCTTCATATCTTCGATACGGCGGGAATCCGCGAATCATCCGATCCGGTTGAAAAGATTGGAATAACCAAAGCGAAGAAAACGTTGGAAGACGCAGATTTAGTCATCCTTGTCTTGGACGCTTCCCGAGAGCTGGACCACGAAGATCAATCCATGATGCGTTTGACCGAGAACAAAAAGCGCCTGATCGTCTATAACAAAATGGATATCGTTTCTAAAAGAAGTAACGAAAACCTCTACATTTCCGCCCTCAACCACGATATTGAGCCGTTGGAAAAAGCCATATCCAAGCTCTTTGGTATCGAAGAAGCGAGCTATGTCCGCCCCAGTTTGAATAATGCCCGACAACTTGGTTTATTGGAAAAAACCGATGCCAATTTATTAAAAGCCAAAGAAGATGCCGAACACGGGTTATCCATTGATTTAATCAGCGTTTCACTTCAAGAGGCTTACCACAACGTCTTAAATGTTCTGGGTGAAGAAAACCAAAACGATCTCAGCGATGAGATCTTCTCGCGCTTCTGCGTCGGAAAGTAGGATAAATATGTTCTTTGATACACATTGCCATTTAAACAGCGATGATTTTGCAAACGATGAAAAAGGATATCTTGAACGGGCAAAAGCCGTAGGTGTTGATCACTTTTTAGTTATCGGTTGGGATGATGTTTCGTCACAAAAAGCAGTCGAACTTGCTGAAAAGTATCCCAACGTTTATGCCGCGGTCGGATTCCATCCTTGCGATGTCCTGAAAGTACCCGAAGATCGCTTTGCAGTGATTAAGAGATTATTGTCTCATCCTAAAGTGGTCGCGCTCGGCGAAATCGGCCTCGATTATTATTGGAATAAGACCGAGGAAGAACACGAACTTCAACGGAAGTATTTTGTTCGTCAAATTGAGCTCGCCAACCGATTCAATAAACCGGTCGTTATTCACTCACGAGATGCCATGGCAGAAACGCTTCAAATTTTAAAGGAAAATAAACCCATCGCCGGAGGGGTTATGCATTGCTATTCCGGACCCAAAGAAATGGTCCCTGATTTTTTAGCGCTTGGACTCTACATTTCCTTAGGCGGTCCTGTCACCTTTACCAACGCCCGCGTGAGCAAAGAAGTGGCGAAAGTTGTTCCGTTGAAAAGTCTCATGATCGAGACCGATGCCCCTTACCTTGCTCCGACCCCAAATCGTGGAAAGAAAAATGAATCATCTTACCTTCCTTTGATTGCTGCTGAAATCGGCTCATTACGTGGGCTCGACGCAGAAGATATCGGAGAATGGACAACAAGGAACGCTAAAGCCCTGTTTCACGTGAAACCATAATGAAAAAGCACATTGATGAAGTATTGGTAGTCGAAGGCCATACAGACGTGGTTTTTCTCAGTCATTTCATAGATGCGGAGATAGTAACTACGAACGGATCAGATGTTCCACGTGAAACAATTGACTACTTGAAGTCTTTGTCAAAGACAAAGAAAATCATTGTTTTGACAGACCCAGATACTCCGGGGAAGCGAATTCGGGATATTTTGGACCACGAAATATTGGGGTTATGCCACGCTTTTATTCCAAAAGCCACCGCAATCCGAAAAGGAAAGGTTGGCGTTGCTGAATCAAACCAAGATGCAGTGCTGTCAGCTTTATCCCATCTTCTGGAAAAAAGGCCTTCGAAAATCGGCACACTGACGACCTCCGACCTATTTGATTTAGGCCTTGTTGGAACCGCAGACAGTTTCGTTCTCAGACAAAAAGTATGCGAACATTTCCATGTAGGGTTTGCCAATGGGAAAACGCTTCTAAAAAGACTGAATATTTTATGCATTGATAAAGAGCAAATCGAAAAGTTCCTTCAAGAAAGAGAGATCCCTTATGTCTAAAGCAATCGCAAGCAAAGAATTTGTCGTAAAAAAGATGGTTGAGTTAGGAGCTCACCCACTGAAAAAATGGGGGCAGAATTTTCTAATTGACGAGACCGTCTCAAAAGACATCGTTTTTGCATTGAAAATTGAACCCAAAAATCGAGTGCTTGAAATTGGCCCAGGACTTGGTGCTCTTTCCGAACATTTAGCCGCCTCTGATGCGACCATCACGCTCTTGGATATCGATCCGCTTTTTTGTGACCATTTGAAAAAGACCTTTTCGTCTTCTCCTAAACTGGAAGTCGTTCAAGGCGACGTAATGAAATTTGACCTTAATCCATACGATAAAATCATTGGAAATTTGCCTTATTATTTAACGACACCCATTCTTGAAAAAGTGTTGGATCATGCCAGCCACCTAAGCACATTCATCGGGATGGTTCAAAAAGAAGTGTTCCCGCGTGTTATTGCAAAGCTGGGAGATGAAGAGTACGGCCCACTTTCCATTCTATATTCTTATGTGGGGCAAGTATCTCTGGTTCGGAAAGTCAGCAAAGTGAACTTTCTCCCGATGCCGCATGTGGACTCGCTTGTGTTTAAAGTGGACTTCCGAAAGGACATCAACCCGGTCTTTCTCAAGAAACTGACCTCTGTGACAAAAAACCTATTCCTATTGCGTCGAAAAACCATCCTGAATAATTTGGGTGGTCTTGTCGGGGGAAAAGAAAAGGCCCAGGTTTTAATGGATAAATTAAAAGCGGAACCTCAAAAAAGACCGGAAGAACTGCCTTTATCATTCTATGTTTCGCTAACCGAACTTCTCCTTCTTGAAAAGGCTCTCGGTTAATTGCTTTTATGCCAGTTGAATATTAAAATATTCATTATCACAACAGAAGGATTAGTACATGATTATTAAAGCTCACGCCAAAATCAATATCGCCCTTGATGTCTTGGACCGCAGGGAAGACAACTACCATAACCTGGATATGGTCATGATTCCGCTCGAACTGCACGACTCCATTGATATTTCCCTTTTGCCAAGCGCTTACGACACCTACATTACATGCGATGATGTTTCGCTTGAAACCGGACAATACAATCTTTGCACGATTGCTTTGAACGCGATGCGCCAAAAATACCAGTTCAAAAATCAATTCCGGATTCACATTCACAAGTCCATTCCAATGTCCGCCGGACTCGGTGGGGGAAGCAGTGATGCGGCCGCCGTTATCCACGGCATTTGTTCGTTGCTTAAAATCAAACCGGATCCCAAAGAAATTATCGAACTTTGCAGAAAAATCGGGTCCGATGTTCCTTTTTGTTACGCCGGAGTTCCCGCACATGTAACAGGTGTCGGAGAAGTTGTTGAACCTATTTCGGTCGCGAAAGATTATTTTGTTTTAATCGTCAAACCCGCGGAAGGTCTTTCCACAAAAACCGTCTATCAACACTACGACGAACTTGAAAAAGATCACGTGAATGTTTCTGAAGTCATCAAGGCTTTGGCCTCTGGGGATGATGCGGCTCTTGCAGCCAACATCGGCAATGCCCTCGAACGTCCTGCTATTTCGTTGTATCCTGAAGTTGAAAAGATCAAAAACGCTTTGAAGGCCGAGGGATTTAATCTCGTTTTGATGAGCGGCTCCGGGTCCTCTGTATTTGCTCTTTCTGAAAATAGTCGTAAAATAGCAAAAGTTGAAGCAAAGTTTACGAAGTTGGGATATACGGTCATTCAAACCACATTTCATCTTCCCTCAAAAGGAAAATAAAGGAGAAACAGCATGAATATTTACGCCATCATCCTTGCTGCGGGAAAAGGAACCCGCATGAAGTCCCTGGATCAAAGCCATTCGAAAGTTAGCCATCCTATTTTGGGGATGTCCCTAGTCCAATACGTTCTTCGTGCTTTGAAGCCGATTCAACCCACGGAAACCTTTGCGATTGTGGGCTTTGGCGGTGAGGTCACAACACAACTGGTTCAAGATTCGGCCAAAGTCGTTTGGCAACACGAGCAAAAAGGAACCGGCCATGCCGTTCAACAAGTTGCCTCGTATCTTTCGAGAAAAGAAGGAACGACCATTGTCCTTTGTGGCGACACCCCGTTATTAACCAGCCAAACCCTTTCTTCACTTCTTGAAGAACACATCAAAAACAAACACGATTTGACGGTATTGACCTGCATAATTGACCAGCCGAAAGGTTACGGGAGAATCGTTCGCGATAAGCAAGGCCTGGTCGACCGCATTGTCGAGCAAGCAGATGCCACGATCGAAGAACAAGGCATCCGTGAAGTTAACACTGGCGTCTATGTCTTTAATAACAAACTCCTCTTTGAACAACTGGTCCATTTATCCGGAAACAACAAACAAGGCGAATTGTATTTAACGGATGTCATCAAAATGTTCAAGAACAAAGGCTACCACGTGGGTGCCTCCATCCTCCCAGATAGCCGCGAAATGCTGGGAATTAACGACCGCGTTCAACTATCCGAGGCCACTAAAATCATGAAACTCCGCATTAACCGCGACCTGATGCTGAGTGGCGTCACCATTGAAGATCCTGATAACACCTACATCGGTCCCGAAGTGACCATTGGTCAAGATTCGGTCATTCGTCCCGGGACACGCATCTTAGGCAAAACAAGTCTTGGTAAAGCCAACATCGTGGGTCCTGAAACCAGCATCGAAAACACCATCATCGGCGACAACAACACGATTGTAAAATCACAAATCGTGGATTGCCACATCGGTAACGAAAACCAAATCGGACCGTTCACCCATCTTCGTGGACATTGCGAAATCGGCAACAAAACCCGCGTCGGCAACTTTGTTGAAATGAAAAACGGCCACCTGAGCGATGGCGTCAAATCGGCCCACCTAACCTATATCGGTGATTGCACCATTGGTGAAAACACCAACATCGGTTGCGGAACGATTACCGCGAACTATGATGGCAAGCATAAATACCATACCGAAATTGGCAAAAACGTCTTCGTCGGTTCGGGTTCTACTCTCATCGCTCCGATCACTCTCGCCGATAACTCGTTTGTTGCGGCTGGGTCCACCCTTACCACGGACGTCGGTGAAGATGACTTAGCGATAGCGCGTGCCCGTCAAGAGAACAAAGTTGGTTATGCCAAAGTCTTAAAAGCCAAAATCAACAGCAAGTAAAATCACTGCAAATCTCAATTTTTCCAAAAGAAAACATCCCCCTTGCGAGGGATGTTTTTTTGTTTGAAGACTACTTCTTGGCAGCGGCTCTCTTCGCTTTGACAGCGGCTTGAGCAGCGGCTAAACGAGCGACAGGAACACGGAACGGTGAGCAGGACACATAGTCCAAACCGGCGTTGTGGAAGAAATCGATGGATAAGGGATCTCCGCCATGTTCGCCGCAGACACCGACGTGAAGCGTGGGGTTCGCAGCGCGACCTTCGCCGACGGCCATCTTGATTAAGCGGCCGACACCGCGAGTGTCAACGTTTTGGAACGGATCTTGTTCGAAAATCTTGGTGGCGTAGTAATCCGGCAAGAATTTACCGGCATCGTCACGGCTGAAGCCGAACGTCATTTGGGTTAAGTCGTTGGTACCAAAGCTAAAGAATTTCGCTTCGGTGGCAACTTCACCGGCAAGTAAAGCGGCTCGCGGGATTTCAATCATCGTGCCGACTTCGTAGTAAAGTTTGACGCCGGCTTTCTTGATTTCTTCATCCGCGGTTTCGACGATGATGTTCTTGACGAACTTGAGTTCTTTGACATCAAGGACGAGCGGAATCATGATTTCGGGAGTAACCGCATGACCAAGATCTTTTTGAGCTTGGATCGCGGCGCGGATAATGGCGCGGGCTTGCATTCTGCCGATTTCCGGATAGGAAACGTCAAGACGGCAGCCACGGTGACCCATCATCGGGTTGAATTCGTGTAAGAAGGAAATACGAGCTTTGACATCTTCGACGGAAAGGCCGAGCGATTTCGCCAATTCTTCAATCTTGTCTTCTTCGGTCGGGAGGAATTCATGGAGAGGCGGATCCAACAAACGAATGTTAACATTCTTCTCCTTCATGGCCATAAATAAACCATAGAAGTCGCTTTGTTGGTACGGAAGGAGTTCTTCCAACGCTTGTTCACGAACTTCGAGCTTGTCGGCTAAGATCATGCGTCTCATGTGGAATATGCGATCTTTGTCGAAGAACATGTGTTCGGTACGGCAGAGGCCGATGCCTTCGGCGCCGAATTTAACGGCTTGGTTGGCATCTTTCGGGGTGTCGGCGTTCGCGCGAACCTTTAAGGTCCGGTATTTGTCGGCCCAAGCCATCATACGGCCAAAGTAGCCGGTGAGTTCGGGTTCAACTTTCTTAACGTCGCCATCATAGACTAAACCGGTCGAGCCATCGAGCGAGATAACATCCTTTTCGGTGTAAACCTTGCCATTGAGCTTGAGGGTTTTGGCTTCTTCATCGATGACTGCGGAACCGCAACCAGCGACACAGCATTTACCCATACCGCGAGCAACGACAGCCGCGTGGCTGGTCATGCCACCGCGCATGGTGAGAATACCTTCGGAAGCGACCATGCCTTCGATGTCCTCAGGAGAGGTTTCGGCACGGACAAGGACAACCTTTTCGCCGGCAGCATGGCGTTTGTGAGCTTCTTCAGCGGTGAACGCAACTTTACCAGTGGCGGCACCCGGAGAGGCGGGTAACCCTTCGCCGATGGGCTTGAGGGTCTTTAAGACTTTGGAGTCGAAGCTCGGGTGGAGCAAGCTATCCAAAGCTTTGGGTTCGACGCGAAGGACAGCTTCTTCTTCAGAAATCAAACCTTCGTCGACTAAATCGCAAGCGATCTTGAGAGCAGCCGCAGCGGTTCTCTTGCCGTTACGGGTTTGTAAGAAGTAGAGTTTACCTTCTTCAACGGTGAACTCCATGTCTTGCATGTCTTTGTAGTGGTTTTCCATCTTGGCGATGGTTTCTTTGAATTGTCTGTAGACATCCGGCATACGAACGCCTAATTCTTCAATGGAAAGAGGAGTACGGATACCCGCGACGACGTCTTCGCCTTGAGCATTTGGTAAATACTCGGCAAACACGTGTTTTTCGCCGGTCGAGGGCGAACGGGAGAACGCAACGCCGGTTCCGGAGGTTTCGCCTTTATTGCCGAACGCCATGGATTGAACGTTGACAGCGGTGCCCCAAGAATACGGGATGTTGTTCATCTTGCGGTAGACGTTCGCACGGGGGTTGTCCCAAGAACGGAAGACCGCGGTGATGGCTTCGATCAGTTGAACATAGGGATCAGCCGGGAAGTCTTCATTGAACGTCTTCTTGTAGTAGTCTTTGTATTTGGCAACCAAACCTTTGAGGTCGGCGGCATCCAAATCAGTATCCGATTTGTAGCCTTTGGCTTCTTTCAAGTGTTCAAGCATCTTGTCCATCTCAACACGGGGATGGCCTTTGGCAATGTTCGTGAACATCAAGACGAAACGGCGGTAGCAGTCGAACGCAAAGCGTTCATTGCCGGTTTCTTTGGCTAAGGCAGCGACGGTCACATCATTTAAACCAAGGTTTAAGATGGTGTCCATCATGCCCGGCATGGAAACGCGGGCGCCCGAACGGACGCTGACGAGTAAAGGATTGTGCTTTCCGCCAAAGTTCTTTCCGGTAACTTTTTCGATACCTTTGACGTTTTCGTAAATCGAATTAATCAGGAATTCGGGCAATTTCTTGCCACTGTCATAATAAAGAGTGCAGGCTTCGGTTGTAATCGTGAAACCTTGCGGGATCGGGACGCCGATGTGCGTCATTTCCGCTAAGCCAGCACCTTTACCACCTAAGAGTTCTTTGCCTAATCCGTAGGCTTGTTCGAAGGGGTAAACGTACTTCTTTTCTTGCATTTTCTTTCCTCCTAAACGGGTGTACCCATGCAGAACGGGTAGCCACTCACAAAAAATATAATATCATAGATATTAACGCCCTTCACCAATAAAACGCTCCCGAAAAGGCCATAAAAGCGTTACCATGAACGAATTTTTATTTAAAAACCCAGATAAAGGGTGCATTGGTAGTTTTTTTTGTTATCATTAAGTCTATAGAGGAAGTGGAACGATATGAATAATCAGCCTTTGGCGCTTACCATCGATTTCGGCACGCAAAGCGTGCGTACGATGATTTTTGATAAAACAGGCCAGACAATTGCTATGGCAAAACGTCCCTATGAACCCGCCTATTTCTCACTGAAACCGGGATATGCGGAACAAAATCCAAGATACTATTGGGACACTTTGTGCTCCGCCACAAAAGAGCTTGCCACGAAATATCCGGAAATCTTATCACGTGTCACGACAATGGCCATGACGTGCTTCCGTGATTCCCCCGTATTCTTGGATAAAGATATGAATGTGGTTCGCCCGACCATCTTGTGGCTCGATCAACGTGAATCCACAGACAAACCCAATTATGGCGCTTTGCGGAATGTTCTCTTTAAACTGACGGGGTTGACCGACACGGTCATGATGAATACACGGCGAACCCCCGCCCGCTGGATTAAGCAACACGAACCCGAAAATTGGGAAAAAATAGCCCACTATGTTCATCTGTCAACTTTCTTAACCTATCTTCTTACCGGAAAACTTATCGACAGTTCCGCCAACCAAACCGGACACTTTCCGATCGATTTCAAAAAAGGTGAATGGTATAAAGACAATGCCTTGAAAGCCCCCATCTTCGGTATTCCTAGAAAACTTCTTTGTGACCTAGTCAAACCAGGTGAACAACTTGGCATCGTGACCGAAGATTGTGCTCGTCAAACAGGACTTCCCCAAGGGTTACCGATTTATGCTGGAGGAACCGACAAAGGCGCCGAAACCATTGGCACCGGATGCTTAACCAACGACATGGCCAGCATCTCCTACGGAACAGCCTCGAGCATTGAAGTATCCAACCCCAAATACATCGAACCGGAACCGTTTTTACCGGCATATCAGGCATCAATTCCGAATTTATACAACATGGAAGTCCAAGTATACCGTGGTTATTGGATGGTTACTTGGTTCAAAAAAGAGTTTGGCGTGAGCGAATCTGCGGAAGCCACGATTCAAAAAATGGCGACCGAGGAAATCTTAAACAAAGCCATGATGAACATCGAACCGGGATCGCACGGATTAGTTCTCCAACCTTATTGGGGACCGAGTCTCCGTCATCCGGAAGCAAAAGGTGCCGTCATTGGCTGGACAGATACCCATACCCACATTCACCTTTATCGCGCAATCGTCGAAGGCATTGCCTATGCTCTTCGCGAAGGCCTAGAAGGCATGGAAAAACGGCAACATCACAAGATTAAAGAAATCCGGGTCTCGGGCGGCGGCTCTCAAAGCGACGCTATTTGCCAAATCACCGCGGATATATTTGGATTGCCGGTGTCGCGCATTCAAACTTATGAAACAGCCAGTCTGGGAACCGCCATCTTAGCGTTTACCGCTCACGGCGACTTCTCGAGTTACCATGACGCCATTGATGCCATGGTTCATCCCTCCAAAACGTTCATTCCGGATCACAAAGCACACACACGTTATGATTACCTGTATCGTAAGGTCTATACCAAACTCTACTCAAAACTGAAAAAGTTCTATGTGGGTCTTAAGGAATTTAATCAATGAAACTGCTTCGTCCCGATTATAACAATTGCCTCGTTAATCTATCCAATTCGTTTTTGAACAAATATGGCGTTCCGACGTTTCATTCCACGATGAAAGATGTCGACGACATTCTTTTAAAGCACGACAAAGTCGTAGTGCTCCTCTTTGATGGCATGGGAAAGGCGCTTCTTGACCGTCACTTGTCTCCCGACCACCCATTCCGTAGAACCGTTTTTAAAACCATCACATCCACATTTCCGCCGACAACCGTGGCCGCCACGACCAGCCTATTAAATGGAAAGTTTCCAATCGAAACGGGATGGCTGGGATGGAACCAATACTTCAAAGAATTTAAACGGAATGTCGATGTCTTTAATAATGACGACAGCGTCACCAAAGTCAAAGTTGCACCGGGGAATGCCCTCAAAGAGAAAGCTCCCTATGACGACATTCTGACTTTAATCTCCAGAAAACATCCCGAACTCTATGTCACGAGCCTATGGCCCACCATTGTAGCGGGAGGAACCGTGGCGGATTTGCCAGACTTTTTCACAAAAATGGAATCCATTTGTTCGGATTCCCGACCTAAATTCATTTATGGTTATTGGCATCAACCCGATGGTTTGATTCATCAAAACGGCGTGGGCGCCCCCATTGTCCATCAAACGATTGAGGACATTGCCCGGGGTGTTTTGGATTTAGCCAAGAAGCACGAAGACACGCTTTTCCTTGTTTTAGCCGACCATGGTTTGGTGGATGTCGATTTTCTGGCGATGGAAGAGCATGCCGATTTTTATGCCACCACGAAACGCATGTTTTCCAATGAACCGCGCGCTCCCTTCTTTTTCGTAAAACCTTTGCAAAAGAAACGTTTCGAAAAACTCTTTGAACGTTATTACGGACAAGAATTTATCCTTTTGAAGCGCAAAGAAGTTCTTGAACAACAATGGTTCGGTGAAGGAAAACCGCACCCGGTCTGCAAAGAATTCATCGGAGATTATATGGCGGTTGCTATTGACTACAAAGCTTTCGATTACCTCATAGATGGAAAAATCGCTCACGCAAAATTTAAAGCCCATCACGCAGGAATGACAGAAGACGAAATGCTAATTGACTTAATGATTCTCAATCAATAAAAAAGGAGGAACGCAATG
>CALMWE010000033.1 GCA_937873795.1 uncultured Caryophanales bacterium | reverse complement strand
CCATTGACAGTTTTCCGGAGTGTAATCACCATCATTATCTATACGATCTATGGTTGCTCCAGGAAACCAGGTCGGTCCCATGTCTTCGAGAAAATTCTCGAAGCCTTCGGTCGAGAATCTCCCGCACGCTTTAATACGAACTTTACATTTGTTAGCCCATCGTTCGCATACCGAAATTCCTCGATCACCATAAGTTGGATATGCCTTATCCTTCGGATTCAGGCATCGAGATAGTAAATCTCGCCATGTTTGTTGGAGTTTTCCTCGCATAATCATAATCACCTTATCGGCTCAACTGTATGTGCATAGTATAGCACACGAATCCAAATGTCAAGGGTCTCGGAAAATTTTTATTCGGTAGTATTTTCAGTAGGTTGCGCGCATCCTTGCGCGACCGTCGCATTCACTTCACCTTGACGACCACCCCGTTTTCGAGCCACGCCTCGGCATACCACTTATGGGGCTCGGGATAATGCGGTCCCTCGAGCGTGATTTTATCGGTTTTCGGCTCATTACCACCAAACGGACCGGGCTGGTAAACCGTTACCCGCTGTCCCGAAGCAACCGCTTCCTTCAAAGCCTTTTTGGACTTAAAATTGGTATGCGTATACATCAGTGAAAAACCTCTTGAATGAACGAGAACGAGAAGACATCGCTATGAGCATCATTCCACATGCGAGCCGCGTGATAGGTATTAAATACCTTACCGCGAACATCTACAGCACCGTGAACCTGAAAAGTGACTTTCCACATGCGATTATACTCCGAGTTGGACGAATTGATCGAAACGAGGGTTGCTCTTGGTGATGATATCCTTATCCCGGACACCCATGATGAACTCACGGGTTTTGATGTTCCTCAAAGTAAACCGGGCGCAGTCGGCGAACACGGTCATCGGGGTTTCACGAGTAATCACTTCCCACAGTCCACCGTGAACGGAATGCGAAACTTTGGAGCCTTTGCGAATAGACATCATTTTAAAACTCCTGGGTTGTTGGCTTACTTGATGATCATAGTATAGCACACGCACGCAAGATG
>CALMWE010000032.1 GCA_937873795.1 uncultured Caryophanales bacterium | reverse complement strand
GGAAACGCTCTGACCAAGTCTTGGACAATAGCGTCTTGTTTAGGCAAATACTGCGTTTGCGTGACGATGACCACCATGATTTCACCCTTGGTGTGGCTGGTTCTAACCATCACATGGCGAATACTGCCCAAACGTGAGGAACGGTCATACGGTTCCAATTGGTATTTTTCAATGAGCGATTTGAAAAAGTTGACGATTTCATCAGCGACTTCGTGCTCAATGAAACATTGATCGATATTTAATATTTGGTGTGAACCTTCGACATAGAAGCCACCCCAAACGTTGCCTTTGTAATCCATCGTATAGGACACTTGGATTTTGTTGCGGTATTTCCAAGGGTCTTTCATGCCGAGGGCAAATTTTGCGGTAATCCAAAGACCATATTTATCCAGTTCAGATTGAACTTTTTCGGTTTTCCATTTGAGTTGCGTTTCGTAGGTCATATGTTGAAGCGAACAGCCTCCGCACATCTCGTAATAGGGGCATAAGGGACGAAGACGGAACGGGGATGGGACAGTGATCGATTCGATATCTCCCGCAAAATGATTCTTTCCTTTGGAACGGATGGCGATTTGCGCGGTTTCTCCCACCATCAAGTATGGAACGGGAATGGAAAAACCATCGGCGACGACAATGCCGCGTCCTTCTTCGTCGTATTTGAGACACGTCAATAAAGCGAGTTTTTCCATAATTTACCTTCTCAATCATTATAGAGTTTTATGCATTTTTATGACAGTCGTCTAAACAAATGAAGAAAGAATGAAAAAGTATGCAAGAATGGAAAAAAAGAGGAGAAAAAATCATGTTTTGCAAAAATTGTGGTGCGAATTTGAATCCTACCGATAAGTTTTGCCAAAATTGCGGCGCTCCCGTTCCCGTGGGTCCTGCCACACCTCCGCCCCCTCCCGTTTACGCTGTTCCCCCGACTCAACCGGTTTATCCTTCGCAACCCGTTTATGCCGCTCCGCCCGTCAATCCGGCTCCCGTTCCGGGATATGGATACGGCACGATGGATTCTGCAAGAGCGCTTAAAGTACAGACCGCACAACGGATGATCCAAAAATACCGTAAAAAATGGATTTTCCCCTGCATCGCGTTCTTTGTGTTCCAATTGTTGGGTCTGATCTTCTATATCGTTGGAACCAACAACTATGACATCGTGCTTTATTCCGTGGGTAGTGTTTTTGAAGCCATTTCCGGTCTCTTCTTCTTGCTGTGGTTGATCTTCGCCATCATTCTCAACGCCAACAAAAAAATCGTCCGCCGAAACGGATAATAATTCTTTCATCATGCAAGAAAAAAGTCTCGGGAAACCGAGACCTTTTTGCTTTATAGCTCAATCGTAAGGGTGTACTGCATTTCGCCTTCATATTCATAAAAATGAAGACGGTAGGAATCTTCGTCGATGGTCTCCCACTCAAAATCCGTGGGGGTCAGTTCAGGAAAATAGGCTTCCGAGGAGTATACGCCGATTTCTTGATAGAAGCCAAGGCTCATCGGAAGATAGATTCTCAGTTCATAATTCGTATCAATGAAATTTGGGACGATCTTTTGCTCATACATTAAATGTTCTTCAAACGGGGATGATAACTCTCCCCGAATAGCGGGTTCTGAACCCGCCAAATCGAATCCATAAAGCGCTGATAAGAGCAAGAACGCAAACGAGGGAATGACCAGTGCCCCACTGGCAAGTGCGTAGTTCACTTTTTTGTTCGGTAAATACAAACCAAGGATGGCTAACCCGAAGCCCAACGCATGAATCATGAAGGCTCCTGTTTCAAAGTAACCAAAAAAGATGCAGCCGATGATGTAATAAAGTGGGAAGGCAATCAGAAATGTCCATTTATATTTCCGCAAAGCCGGAATGCCCGAAACAACGATCAGCGCCATGCCGACAAGAACGAAACTCCGAAGTGGCGCAAGCATCGCCGTATAAAGTCCTAAGGTGGTCACCGAAAGCCCGAGAAGAAGCAATAGGCGATGGGTGTATGGAGCGGAGAAAACCCACAAGATTCCAAAAAGCATAAAGGTTATGGCAACAACACCCCAAAATAAGGGTGTTTGAAAGTCCATGATGGCTTGATGAACGATGTTGAGCCGTAAAAGAACATACCCTACAATGGCAATCAAAAGAAAGAAAGCAAAAAGTAAGATTAACCACTTTAATCGTTTGATTTGTTTCCACCAATTCAACATAAAATACCTCGGTAATATCAACAGTTTGACTTAACTTGCTTCATTCGTCAAATCTCATTGTTGTTGGGTGCGTGGTAAAATATAAGAAAGAGGCAAAAACCGATGAAAGAAGCTTTGCTTTATGAAAAGCTTGCCAACTTGCAGGTCCGCTGCGATGTTTGTCATCACCACTGTGTGATCATGGACGGCCATCGCGGTCTTTGTGGCGTTCGTGAAAATCAAGATGGAACGCTCTATGCGCTCAACTACGGAAAAACCATTTCCGCGGCTTTAGACCCGATCGAAAAAAAGCCGCTTTATCACTTTTTTCCACACACTACGATTTATTCATTTGCCACGGTGGGATGCAATCTCCGCTGTTCCTGGTGTCAAAACTGGGAAATCTCACAAGCGAGCAAACCGCAAAAGCCGATGATTGGTGACATCATGTCCCCCGAAGAACATGTGGAATGGGCCCAGCGTTATGGCTGCCCTTCGATTGCTTATACCTACAGTGAACCCACCATCTTTTTGGAATACGCTTTGGACACAATGAAAATCGCCAAAGAACAAGGTTTAAAAAACGTGTGGGTTACCAACGGGTATATGAGTGGGGCCGCTTTGGAATTAATCTTACCGTATCTCGATGCGGCGAATGTCGATTTGAAGTGTTCCGACGACGATATCTCAATGAAATACACCGGTGGCAAGCTCATGCCAGTGATCGATAATATCCGAACTATGTTGGAACATAAAGTTCACGTCGAAATCACAACGCTCGTGATACCTGGAGTTAACGACACACAAGAACAACTGCAAACGATCGTGGATTTGATTGTTAAAAACTTTGGGGTGGATGTGCCTTGGCACATTTCCCGTTTCTTCCCCGCGTGGAAAATGAAAACAACCGCCATTACCCCATTGCGAACGCTGGAAATGGCCCGTGATTTGGGTCTCAAAGCCGGAATCAAAACCATCCATCTCGGAAATGTATAGGAGGTTATCCATATGCCATTACTCGGTGCCTTTATCGTTCCCCATCCCCCGCTCATCGTGCATGAAGTCGGGCGCGGAGAAGAAAAAAAGATTTCCGCCACGGTCAATGCGTATCAGGAGATTTCCAAACGTATTGCACTTTTTAAGCCTGAAACCATCATCGTTTTTTCTCCGCATTCACCTTCGTACAGTGATTATTTTCATATCGCTTCCGGAGCGGTTGC
>CALMWE010000031.1 GCA_937873795.1 uncultured Caryophanales bacterium | reverse complement strand
TTTGCCGTTATGGCCGACGGGGTCTTCGGCACCGCTAATCATGAGAATCGGGATATCCTTACGGATCTTGGCTAAGAATTTCTTTTTGTAAAGACGGTTGAGGCCTTTAAGAAATTCGCGGTAGAAGCCACCGGTAGAGCCATAACCGGTATACGGATCAGCGACATACTTCAAGACATTGTCTTGGTTATAGGATAACCAGTCGAATTCCGTCTTCGCATGAGGGATCTGATTATTGTATCCGCCAAAAACAAGGGAGTTGAAGAATTTGGATTTCTTGGTGTAACCTTTTTTACCGACTAAGATACGGGCAAGTTGGTAACCGATCTTAACCATGAAGTCCGGGCCGTTAGAACCGCAGATGATGGCTTTTTCGACGTGGTCGCTGTGCCGTTGGATATAATCTTGGACGATGAACGAGCCCATCGAGTGGCCGAAGATGTAGGTGGGACGGCAGGAAATACGAAGTTTGGCCACCAATTCATCAAACGTTTCGACCATGATTCGGAAGCCGGATTTGGGAAAGAAACCGAGTTCGGCGACGCTGGCGGCGTTTTGTCCTTGGCCAAAGTGGTCCAAGCAATAAACGTTGTAGCCGTTGGTGTTTAAGAATTTGGCGAAATCGTCGTAACGGGAGGAGTGTTCTTCCATGCCGGTGGCGATGATGACATTGCCGACGGAATTATCAATCGTCCACGCGATACCGCGGATTTTTGAGCCGTCTTTTTTGATCATTTCGATGATGGTGCGTTCCATAAAATTACCTCTAATTCCAAACACATTACTATGTGTTTTTGGTCTTTTTAAAAGTATACAACGAAAAATCGATACTTTTTAGTGTTTTTTCAATTCTCGCTTTAATTCTTTGGCTTGACGGATACCTTCTTTGAGGTATTTTTGCGCTTCTTCCATGGGAATATCGATGTACGGACGATGTTTCTTCAGCATGACTTTGATGAAGAACCAGCGGGACAGAGGTCCGCCTAAGTGATAATACATGGCTCCTTGGGAAATAAAGAACTTCTTGTCATGGCGTTTATACCAGGTGGATTCGGTTTGGTCGACATGACCTAAGACCGCTTTGGCAAGGTAGTTCCGCCCAGTGGTTAACATCAACCGGCTGGAGAACATCGAGTCTTCGCCGCAGTAGAAGCGGGCACCCGGTCCAAAGTCGGGATTGAACCAGAGTCCTTTCTTGATAATCCGTTCACGGTTGAGGAGTAAACCCCAGACACCGTAGGAGATGACATCGCGATAGGTCGAGATACCACCACCGTGTTGACGGATGGGGCGAATCACGTTGTCGGTAATCATATTGAAGCGGATGGAAGTCGCACCGCGATGATGCACTAAATTATCTTCGATGGTTTCCCAATAATCTTTGATCATCGTGACATCGTCATCCATGAAGATGACCCATTCGGCCGTGGCTTCTTTCAAGATGGCGTTACGGTTATTGCTGACGCCCAAATTCGATTGATTGATGATCTTGA
>CALMWE010000030.1 GCA_937873795.1 uncultured Caryophanales bacterium | reverse complement strand
TAACGATCCGCCATACAAAGAAATTCTTTGTAGGTGGTCATGATTTCTTCGTGACTATGAACGTATTGGTGGATGTCTCTTCTCGCGGCTTCCATCACATAGTAACATTCGCCGTTTAAATCTTGACGGTTTTCGTCAAACGCCATCACATCCGCCCAAATTTTGTAGACCGAAACACTTCTCGAGAACGAAATCATCTCGGGAGTGTATCCACCCGCAGGACGCATGTTGACTTCCAAGGCAACAATGTCGCCTTTATTGCCTAAACCAACTTTATCGACATTCAAACGGAAGAACTCTAAATGGAAGAAACGTTGTTTGACTTGGAAGGCTTTAACCGTGGCTCTTCCGATCTTCTCCAAATCTTCCGGAACGACCGGAAGGGTGTAATAGAAGTCATCCCCAATCGTGTTGACGATTTCATCGTTAGGCACTGGGAAAATGTGTGAGGAACAGAAAACCACTTCGGAATGTGAATCCGCGACACCATCAAAGGAAATAATGGTACCGTCGATGAATTCTTCCATGATGTATTCGGTTTGTCCTTTTTCGGACAAGAACTTGATGAGGCCTGTTTCATCTTTGATTTTATAGGAATTATTCGCACCTACGCCGATATTGGGTTTGACAAACACCGGATAGCCCACTTCTTGAATGAACTTTTGGCAACCCGCTAAATCATCAACGATGTGATAACGGGCAACGGGGACTCCTGCTTTTTGGTAGAACTCTTTCATCGCGGATTTGGCTTTGTAACCGCGTATTTCTTTGGTTTGTACGCCGGTAGTAATGTTGAAGTCGGTCCGTATTTGAGCGTCTTTTTCAAGCCAGTATTCATTGTTGGATTCGATCCAATCAATTTTGCCGTGTTTAAAAGAGAAGAACGCCACCGCTTTAAATAACTGATTGTAGTCATTCATCCCGGGGCAGTAATAATATTCGGTCAAAACGCTTTTGAGTTCGTTCGAGATTAAATCATAAGGGGTATCTCCGATGCCTAACACATTGAAGCCATTTATCTTCAATCCTTCGGCAAATTTCCAATACGTTTTGGGGAATTGAGGTGAGACGAGAATAAAGTTCATGATGGTGCTCCTACGGAGAATATCTTACAACAAAAGAAGGAAATAAGGAAAATCCCCAATGAAAAAGGTATCCCGAATCAGATACCCTGTTCTTTTTGGTGGTTTATAGAGCCTTCTTTAAGATTGCAACTGTTTGCTTCAACCCTTCTTCAATCGTGAAGGTGGTTTTGAACCCAAGCGCAGATATTTTCTTCGTCGATTGGATTGCACGCGAGGTTTTGCTATAGGACATGCTTGTTTCTTTTGAAAGATTAAAGACGACTTTGGTTCCACAGATGGAAGCAACGTACTGCGCCATGTCTTTTAAATGTAAGACTTCCGGTGAGGCGACATTGTACGCCTGCATATTCTCGCCGTGTTCAAGAAGGAAAAGAATCGAACGGACAGCATCCGCGACATAAAGGTAGGAATACTTTTGCGTCCCTTCGCTTTTTAAAACGATATCGTTATGCTTCAAACCATTGAAAAGGAATTGCGAAAGAGCTTTGGTATCGGTTAGTTTCATTGTCGGTCCAAAGCAGCGGCTGAACCGAGGAATCACGACATCCAAGCCTTTTTCTTTGGCGTAACAAACACACAGTGTTTCGCTGGCTCGTTTGCTTTCGTTATAGCAACTTCGGACATCCATCGTATCCAGATGTCCCGTATAATCTTCAGGGATTTCATCAAGGTCGGCTTCGCCATAGATTTCGCAGGATGACATGAACATGAATTTCTTTGCGTGGTTTTTCACCGCCACATCCAACATCGATTTTACGCCAAGAAAGTTGACCAACATGGTATCGATGGGATGTTCGGCATATCCTTTCGGATCGGTATAGGACGCTCCATGGATGACGTAGTCGATGGGTTCTGTGACTTCAATCGGGTCCACCACATTGCCGACGATGAATTTCAAGCGGGAATCATTGACGAACTTGGAAAATCTTTTTTGTCCGTGTTCCAATGATAAGGTCAAAGCATAGATGGTGACATCCAACGAAGGGTCGATTAAAAGAACATCGATCAAATACGACCCGATGAGGCCGGAGGCTCCGCTCAGTAGGATGCTTTTACCCTTTAAAAAATCTTTATCAATCGATTTCGATACGATCTTGATTTCAAAAAGATATTCTTCGATGTCATAGAGTGTTTTCATAGTTATCGTTTGACCAGTTCTTCTTCCGGCATCGAAAGCAACGCTTTAAATAACGCCAAGTCTTCCGGTGTGGTGATTTTTACGTTGTTATCAAAACCTAAGGAGAAATGAATGGTTTTACCCATTTCCACCATTAAGGTGTTGGCGTATACGCTATGTGTAATTCCTTTTTCTAGAGCCTGTTTGTGGACACCTAGAAGTTCGCCATAATGATACGCTTGCGGGGTTTGCACGCGGCGGACTGTGGCGCGGTCAATGCTTTCACATCCGCTTTTTTGATCTTCGGTGCGGATTAATGTTTCATGGCACGGTAAAGAGGCACAGGCATTGCCCTTTTTACGGCAGACATCTAACATATCCGTTAAGATGATTTGCGGAACAATCGGGCGAATCGCATCATGGATGATGACGATGTCATCGTCTTTAAGAAATCCTTCCAGTATCAGCAACCCGTTTCGGGCGCTGCCTTGTCCGTTCACGCCACCGCTGGTGATCCAACGGAGTTTTGTAATATGGAATTTTTGGGCTTGTTCTTGGAGATATTCATGCCACCCGTCGATGCATACCACTAAAATGGCTTCAATCTCGGGATGACGTTGAAACGCTTCTAGGGTATAGATAATGATGGGTTTATCCTTGACTAAGATAAACTGCTT
>CALMWE010000029.1 GCA_937873795.1 uncultured Caryophanales bacterium | reverse complement strand
ACCTTTGTCCCACGAACGATGGGATTGCCGGGCGAAGAAAATACTTCCAACATTTTATATTTCCTTCAAACGTTAGATTCTTTGCGTGGAAAAAAGATCCTGATTCTGGGTGGAGGCGACTCCGCGTTGGATTGGGCCAAAATGATTTCGCGCGTCAGTAACGATGTGACCTTGATTCACCGCCGTAGGGAATTCCGCGGAGACTTCAAGACGATTGAAGCCATTCCTACCATCAAAATCAAAACCCCGTTCGTTCCAATCACAATCTTAAAAAAGGACTCGATGCTCACTTCGCTGATTATTCAAAACGTTGAAACCAGCGAAAAAGAAGAGCTGGCCGCTGACTTTGTTTTTGTCAATTTCGGCCATATTCCATCGGTTGAAAGTTTTGGCCTTGAAAAGCAAGGCGTCGGAATCAAAGTGAACGGCCACTATGAAACCCCACTCCCTCACGTATTTGCCGTGGGTGACGTTTCCGGATACGAAGGTAAAATAAAAAGAATCGCCCCGGGTTTAGCCGAGGCGCTTCAAGTCATTAATCAAATAGTCAACCAAGACTAGTTGTTCTTGGACTTCTCAATAAAGATATCGAAAAAATGTTTGGCGTTATCCGCTTGGAATGGATAAACTTTTTTTCTCATCGTATCGAGCATACGATAAGTCACTTTTTGCAAAACGAGATCCAAATCTTCGCTGTATCCCAGCGTCTTTTTATGTTTATCATATTCTTGGCGATCCAATAAACGTGTACTCCCATCGGGGAAAAGTTTGATATCGAGGTCATAATCGATATATTTGGCGATGCCTTGGTCGATCAGCGTTGGAGAGGCAATATTGCAATAAAAATGAACACCATCTTCTTTGAACATACAGATCACGTTGAACCAATCTTTTTTACTGAAAAAAGTTACCGCGGGTTCATGCGTATACCAGCGACGGCCATCGCCTTCGGTTACTTTGGTCCGGTTGGACGCAACGACAAGAAAATCATCGTCATCGGCAATGACCAAATTTCGGTCCCAACACCGATGAAGCGATCCATCATGCTTATAACTTTGGACTTGAATCCAATGGTTTAAAATATCCACGTTTGTTTTCCTCGATGGCAATTCACAAAAATAAATCACCCAGCATAAAGCTCGTGCTTATTATAACATGCTCAAATTGTTAGAAAAAGAAAAGTAGCACAAGGCTACTTAAGGGAATCAAGAATGGAGAGGGTTGTTTGCAGGTTTTTCCCGTATTGTTCGCTCGGTGAGGGATCAAACGCATTTTGCAAAGGAATAACCATCAAGGCATCGGTATAAGAGAGTGCCACCTGAGTTTGATCGGCGCGGATTGAAAAAGTCGCATCGACGAGAAGGTCATCCACTGTAAGGGTATCGAGAAGGCGAACAAAGTTAGAGGGCAACGCTTTATATGTGGAGGCATCCGTCGCATAGATTACGTAACGATCGTTTTCCTCTACTTTCTTCATATCGTCAAGAACATCGGGACCTTTGCCTTGAACTTTGGGTTTGATATAAACCAAAATCCGACCGGGAAGATCGAGCTTAAGAGGAACCGAAATGAATTTGCCAAGGTAAGAGGGCGTCTGTTTGGGATCTGATGAGCGGTAGGCCGCCATATCGCAGACCGTCGCTTCTTGCCCGCGGAAATCAAAAGATACGACTGCACGAGTATTGATACGAACGATATCCTTAAGAATTCCAGCATCCGTAAATGTAGAAAGTTCAAGTTTTCGGTCGAAGTCCATAACCGAATGAGGGTAACGGTCTTCGGGAAGAACTTTTTCTTTCATTAATCCATAGTATTCACTGATATAACCTTTAGTCAGTTTTTCCATTTTCGTACGGGAAATGCGCGAATAAACATATAAAAGGATTAATATGACGCCCACTGAACCGAGGGCGAGAAAGTTTTGTCCAAGCCAAGCTTGTAGCACCACATACGCAGCGATGATCAATACAATAACGAGAGCAAACGCCACGTTGTTGTAAAGTCTCTGTTTCTTATAAAAACCCATGAACGTCTGACGGGCTTCTTCAATTTTTGCATCAATGTTTTCCATGAGATACCTCTTTATGCGTTTTAATCATATCATCTGATGCGAGGCAAGGGAAAACGTTTATTAATCATAACCAATGGGTAATAGATGAAATATAAAACGATAAGGACAATGGCTCCCGAAATCAAAATCACAGAGTTGTAGACGACAGAGCCCCAAAAGGGTACATCCCAATAGACCATTCCACTCAGCGTCCAGAAACCTAGCGTGAGAACCACAGAACTAACAACGGCCAAGGTTAGAAAAACATAATTTCGAACCCGAATCGGATCATCCGGATTTTTGTTGAATGCCAGATTCTTGAAAAAGCCGGCGATGCCGACGGAACCGTATCCCAAAAGATAATCTAATGGAAACGTTGCAAAGCCATGGCCGTCTAAGAGGCACGTAATGAAACCATAGACGACACCAGCGGCGATAAACCCTTTGAGCGGCCCATGTCTGAACGAAAGAATTAATAACGGAAGCAAGGTCAGACTAATGGAACCTCCATTCGCGTTAATCGTGATTTTTAAGAAGTCGAGATCCAACAAAATGGCGACAGCGACCAACATAGCCATTTCCACCATTTCTCTAACAGTTAATATTGATTTTTTCATAGCAAATCCCCCTTTAAAATGAAAAATCCTCGCCAGCGCGAGGAAATAAAAAGTTTCCTACGCTAGCATTACCTAGATCAGGTCGACGGTCGGTTGCGGTATCAGCAACCCTCTCAGCCTAGTTCACTAAGCTCCCAATAAATATTTTAACACAAAAAAGAAATTTTAGAAAACGTTGCTCCATTGAATCGGAGTAAGACCGTTTTTTTCAAGATAAGCGTTGCATTTCGAAAAGGGCTTTGTTCCAAAGAAACCGCCACGATTTGCGCTAAGAGGCGACGGGTGAACGCTTTCCAAAATTAAGCGATTTGAATTTCTTATGTGTCCCTTCAAACTACGGGCATAGCTCCCCCAAAGGATAAACACTATGGGTTGGTTCAAATGATCAATATAATCCAAAACATGTTCAAGGAAAATTTCATATCCTTGGTCTTTATGGGACAAGGCTTCCCCCTGGCGTACGCTTAATAAAGCGTTCAAAAGCATAACACCTTGTTTTGCCAAGTACGATAAATCACCGTTATTTTTCATCGGAACGGACAAATCCGATTGGATTTCTTTATAGATGTTAACGAGACTCGGAGGAAGTGGGCAGCCTTTGGGCACCGAGAACGATAACCCCATCGCTTGTCCAAGTTCATGATAAGGATCTTGCCCGATAATCACGACTTTAACATTTTCGGGTGGAGTAAGGTCGAAAGCTTTGAACATATCCTTTCGTGGGGGGAAAATCGTTTTTTCTGCATATTCCCGATTCAAAAAAAGACGGAGGCTTTCCGCATACGGTTTTTTTGTTTCTTCTTTAAAAAATAAATCCCAAGTCATAGTGGGTTCCTCTTTGTTTTTGATTATACCATGCAGGGTCGCTCTTGTCCCCTTATCGGATAGGATAAGAGTGTGTATAATATTTCTAGGAAAAAATATGAAAGTTCTTATTGTTTTCAATCATCCGGCACCTTACAAAATCCGCCTTTTCAACGAACTCGCTTCGTTTTTTGATTTGACGGTTATTTTTGAGCGAAAAGCGGCAAGCGATCGCGTCCCCTTGTTTTATTCCAATGACCCTATCCGTTTTAATGTCCAACATATTCCGGGAATTTGCCTCGGGAAAGAAAATCATTTGTCCGTGGCCGTAATCCGTGAAATTAAGAAACATCCCTATGACCTCATCATTATGAATGGTTACTCAACCTTGACGGAGATGCTTGCAATCCGCTATATGCGAAGGAAAAAGATTCCCTATGCGCTTTATGTCAACGGAGGCATCATTCGCAAGGAGTCCAAGATTAAATTCCGTTTCAAAAAGTCACTCATTGAAAAAGCCTTTTTATATTTTTCTCCGTGTGAAGAAGTTGACGAGTATCTGATGCATTATGGTGCACGTTCCTCTGCTATTCGTCACTACCCTTATTCCACCGTTTTTGAACGCGAAATCGCCGATTTTTCAAATCTCAAAAACGAAAATGTACGACGAAAAGAGTCCCTGGGAATCCCAGATAAAACCGTTTTTGTTTCAAGCGGACAATTTATCGAACGCAAAAACAATCTTGAGCTTCTTGAGATATGGAAAAAAGTGCCAGAAAACAAACACCTTTTTCTCATCGGAAGTGGAAAACAAGCTAAGATTTACCAGGATTTCGTTAAAAATAATGGCCTAATAAATGTTGAAATCAAAAGCTATATGAAGCGTTCCGAGCTTTTGGATTTTTACCGAGGATGCGATGCGTTTGTGACCCTGAGTAAAGAGGATATCTATGGTCATATGATCAATGAAGCACTCTCTCAAGGTCTCCCCGTGATTTCGAGCGACAAAGTCGTCTCGGCACGGCATCTTATCAAGCAAGATGAAAATGGTTACTTAGTCAACTATATGGACCACGACTCTGTATTGGAAGCCATCGAAAAAATCGGGACAAACGATTTTTCTCTCGAAGCCATCAAAACCGCTCAGCAAAATACCATTGAATTAATGGTTGCTGCCCATGTCAAAATCATGGAGGAAAAATATGAATAGGATCATTTACTTTTCCAGCGCCATGTTGCCCAGCGATTTTAATGCTTTGGTTTCTTCTTCAAAGCAATCACCCAATCCAAGCAATCAAATTTTCCACCACAAATTAATCCGGGCTCTGTCTCTTTATAATGAGGTAGAGGTCATCGTCAATCGGCCTTTTCCCAAAGCCCGGGGCTTTTTCAACAACATTCCCTACGAAAAGAAAAAGGAAGGCAATATCACCTTTCATTACATCAGTTTTAACAACTCGCACTTGTTGAAACCTTGGTCTTTTCGAAATCGTGCGGGCTTAATCATCGGGAAACTCTTCACAGAAAAAAAGGAAACCATTTTTATGGTTGACTCGCTCAATTTGACTTTAGCCAAAGTGGCGCGCTTTACATCCAATCTCCACCATGTGACGAATGTTGGGATAGTTACCGACCATCCGAAAAATCTCTCCGGGATTAATAGAAAATACCTTAAAGGTATCTTGGCGTCATTTAAATTTTATGATTTGTTCTTGACCCTTACGGAAGATTTGAACACTTTTGCCAATCCGCAGAAGAAGCCCCACTACGTCTTTCCCGGATTAGTGGAAGAAGTCAAAGTTCCAAAAACGATGACGCAACGTCCCTTTATGTTTTTTGGCGGAGCACTTTACGAACGTTATGGGGTCTCAAACCTTATGAATGCTTTCTCGACGTTTTCGGGAGATTGTGATTTGGTGATTGCCGGACAAGGCCCTGCCTCAGTAGCCGTTCGGACCGCCGCCAAAAAAGATTCGCGTATCATTTATGTCGGCATGGTAAATCCGGTTGAGGTCTTGAAATACCAAAAGAATTCCATCTTGAACATCAACCCGCGGCCTCACGATGAAAACATTGATCGTTATTCGATACCCAGCAAAATGCTTGATTATATGGGGAGTGGTGTTTTAACCCTGTCCGTACGAAATCAAGTTCTTTATGCTCTTGCCGGAGATTCGGTTCTTTGGGCTAAATCCGGAAGCGTTGAAGATCTCCGGGCGGCACTTGAAACGTTTGCCGCCATGGACCCAAGTGAAAAGGAAAAGCTTGCTCAAGAAGCGAAAAAACGCGTCTTTGAACGTTTTGCGCTCGATATTCAAGGTTCAAAAATATCCTATTTTATTAAATCTAATAAATGATGTTCGATTGCACGAATCAACTGAACGGATTGGAAATGGTCATCAAAATATTTTTTGTTACGGCTCCCGATAAGAGCCTTTTCTTTTTTCGATAAAAGAGCAAAACGAGCAATCTGTTCAGAAATATCACTACTGTCTTCGTTGCACAAAATAGCGCCGTGTGTTTCTTGCAGGAGCGTTTTTGAATCCCCTCCGACAACGCCGATAATGGGCTTTCCGAAACCAAGATACATAATCAATTTGTTTGGAATTGTTTTGCCAACAATCCCTTCATTTTTTAGAGAGACCCACAAGGCATCAGCATTGACAAAATACCCTGCCGCTTTTTGTGAGGGCATCGGTCCATGATAAATGACGCGGTCCTCCAGCTTTCTTTGTTTGATATCTTGAAGAAAACTCGCCTTCATGCTTCCCATGCCAATGACATGAAAATAAAACAGGCCATGGCTTTTCAATTTATCCGCTGTATCGACAAGAAGATCCAAAAGCTGCAGAGAACCAAGGTTTCCGGCATAAACAATATGGGTGCCCTCAGGATAATTGATGGGGTCTTCCGAACAAACATTTACGAGTGCAGGTTGAGGAACGTATGTCAGTCCTTTATCCTTAATTTTTAGAACATCATCAAAGTAGTTTTTAAACGACGGCGAACCGATGAGAATTTCCGTGGTATGGCGATAGATTCTTCGGCTCCAAGAAAGCAAAAACCTATACAAAAGGCCGTTATATTTAATATTTTTGGTGACTACCGTGGACTCTGGCCAAAGGTCGACACAATGAAGCAAATGAGGAACTTTATGTTTTTTGGAATAAAGGTTTCCCGCTGATACCGAGATGATTGGCGAAAGGCTCATGGAATAGACCACATCAAAAGACTGTTTGGTTTTTCGAGTCCAGGCTTTTGAATGAGCCCAAAAAGAAAGGTAGTTTTTAATGATGGAAAGGCGTCCGCTGCGTCTCGGGAAAATTTTGACACGATGGACATTGACGCCATCGATGACTTCATGAAAAACGTTTTCGTAACCTTTGGCAATGCCATCGAATCCGTAGTTCGGTTGGCCCGTCAAAACAGTAACTTCGTGACCAAAGCAAACCAGTTGGCGAGTAATCTCGTTAATGGCAAAGTTTTCCGGGAAATAATGTTGACAGACGACAAGGATTTTCATGGGGATTCCTATAAATTATCCTAATTATATCTTATTTATGCTTTGTTTGCGCGCATGCCTTCAAAAGGTTAGGTTATTTCTTATTGGATAGATTATAATGAGGCAAGAATGGCTAACTCTATGAAAGAAAACGTACGGACCAGCGTTATCGTCAATCTCATCCGAACCGTCACTTTGACATTATTGTCATTTATTACTTTTCCGTTTGCCTGCAAATATTTGGGTGACGCGGCTGTCGGAACCTACGCTTGGGCCAACACCTTTGTTTACTATTTTCTCATCATTGGCAAACTCGGCATCCCCAACGTGGCCATCCGTGAATGTTCCAAAGTCCGAAATGATCCGAAAGCATTCAATAAAAAAGTCCAGGAGTTTTTCCTCCTTCAAGCCTTCTTCACCCTTCTTTCGTTTCTTCTCATGGTCATCATCATGGTTTCCGCCGGTGGACCGCTTTGGGAAAACAAAGACCTCATTTTCTTGTTATCGATCAACTTCCTTGCCGGTGTCTTCTCGTTTGAATGGGTCTACATTGCTTTGGAACAACATTTCTACATGTCCTTCCGTAGCATCGTCACCATTACGATTAGCGCCGCATTAGTCATCCTTTTCATCCGTTATCCTCGGCAAATCTACCTTTATTCGCTGTTTGCGATATCTACGACGCTTCTAACTGTCATTGCTAACGGGTTCCGTTTAAAAAAGTATGTTTCGTTAAAAAAGACGGGGCCGTATGACTTTAAACAATACATCAAACCTTTGCTCGTCATTTTTTTTATTACCATCGTGGTCACCATCTACAATCAAAGCGATTCCTTCATTCTTGGTTACTTGGACGAAACCAAAGCTCAAGTCGGAAGTTATTCGGTGGGTATCAAAGGTATTGAAATCGTCATTACCATCATTACGTCATTGAGTGCCGTTTTCATTCCTCGAGCCACCACTTACTATAAGATGGAAAATAAACAGTTCTTTAAAAACTTGACCGCCTATAGTCTTAATATTTGCCTCTTCATTGCGTTCCCGGCGATTGTTACCATGGCTTTGCTCTCCAATCAAGTCGTCGACGTTATTTCCGGAGGCGCCAACGGCTTTGCTGACGCCCAATACGCACTCATGATTTTAGCGTCGATCATGTTGACTTATTCGATTGGCGACATCATCTTCTCGCAAGTGTTATTGCCGATGAATAAAGAAAAGATATACCTGATCACCATGATTATTGGGGCCGTTGTCAATGTTACGGGCTCGGTTTTCTTGGGTGTGTTTGTTTTCCCTTCATCCCCCGTCATCGGCATAGCACTAGCTACTTCCGTGACCGACTTTGCCATTCTAATCTTCCTAATATGCAAGACTCGGGAATATGTCGGAAAAGCCCTTTTTAACGTCAATAGCCTGAAGTTGTTTATGGCTACCCTCTTTATCGGAGGAGTTACGTATTTTGTTTCTCCGCTTCTCAATGGTGTCATTGATAATGCATTGACCCATATTGCCGTCATGATTTTGCTAGATGGCATCCTTTATATTGGTTTACTTCTTTTATTAAAAGAAAAGTTGGTTTATTCCTTCGTTCGGAAACGAAACGTCGAAGAACTCTAAATCTTCTTTCTCCTATTATTTATGGACAATAAAAAAATGCACCCGCGATGAGTGCATTTTTAAATAAACTTGAGACGACTTAGCCGGCAACATAACCCCAGACAACGGGGAGATTATCGACGTTCCAATTGGTCTTCCAGTTGAGCGGTTTGGTGGCGATTTCGGCATAAATCGTTAAACCGGTCGAACCAATGAAAGCATAATCGTAGATGTACATGGTGCTGGCGGGAATGACAAGCGAAGTCATCGCATCGCATTCTTGGAAGGCATACGATTTAATCGTAATCAACCCTGCCGGAAGCGTAACGCTGGCAAGATCGACACAATTCGCGAACGAGTATTCGTTGATGGTCGTGATGCCGCTGGGGAAGACGAAGGAAGTAATGCCGGAATCTCTTAAGAAGCTGTCGCCGATGGCGGTGACGGAATCCGGAAGCACTAGGCTCGTCAATGCAATACAGCCCGAGAAGGCCGCGGATTTAACGGTCAATAGACGCGGATTGCCAAACAACGGCAATTGGATATCGACGGTAGCGAGATTCACGGCATCTTCGAATAAGCCTTCGCTGATGGTCGAAACCATGGCCGGGATAATGACGGAGGAGACACCGCTTTGAGAGAACGCGAAGTCGCCAATCGCAGTCACCGTGGAGGGAATGGAAACCATATGAGCAGCGGTAATGGGAGCATCCGAATCGTCTAAGACGATTAAGGAATCAAACACCGTCGTACCGCGGAAAGCGTTTTTCCGGATGGACGTGATGTTGTCATAGATGTAGACGGTTTCCAAACTCGTATTGCCCATGAACAAGGATTCGCCGATAACCGAGAAGTCCGATGATTTGGGCATCGTGATGGAAACAAGGCTGGTGTTATTCAAGAAAGCGCCGGTTCCTAACCAGTCGACCGTGGAAGAGAATGTGATACTTTCCAAAGAGGAGCAGTCTTGGAAGGCGTAGTCTTGGATTTTTTGAACCCCTTCGGAAACAATGACGGTCTCCAGGTTAACGTTATTCAAGAACGCACCCACGGGAACGAAAGTTAACGAACCCGGAATAGTAATGGAGCCTGCAATGCCGGAGTTTTGGAATGCATAGACGCCCATTTCTTCAAGTGAAGCAGGTAAATCGATGGTGGTCAAACTTGTGGTGTTCAAGAAGGCATACGAACCAATCGAGGTCACGCTATCGGGCATTACGACACTGGTCAAGTTGGTGCAGTTTTCAAAGACTGAAGAGCCGATGGATTCAAGCGTATCCGGGAATTCAACCGAGACGATCCCGGTTTGATTTTTGAAAAGTCCGGAGCTGACGGAAGTTAACGAATCGTCTAAGTAAACCGTGTTGGGTTCGCTGCCGGTTCCGGATTTGACTTGGGTTCCAGCCGGTAATGTGCCTTTATAGGTGTAGAGGGAATCGCCAATGTAAAGGAAACCATCGGGTTGGTTGGCCAAGTAGGCCGTTCCACTCAAAGCATCCGTTCCAATAAACTCAATGTTCGGAGAAAAGCGGATTTTGCTGAGGTTTTCGCAGTTTAAGAACGCTCCGTCGCCGATATATTCAATGGTTTCGGGCATGATGACTTCGGTCAAACGGGTGCAAAGGGAGAACGCTTGTTCGCCGATGGCCGTGACTTTATAGCCAAGAAGTTCGCTCGGAATACGGAATTTAGCCGGGTAATTCGAGCTGGCATTCACCTTATTGATGGTGACTTCAGGTTCGGTTTGACCTTCTTCCATAGACAGGTTGTAGGTAAAGGTAATGTAGGCCATGTTTTCATAATCGGCGAGCAAATAGACGATGGCATAGTAATAGATGCCGGTCAGCGCAGCAAGCACGCAAACGCCGGAGACAATCCACTTCGTTAATTTCTTCTTATCGATGGGTTTTTTTGCCATAACTATTTACCTCCTTCATGAAAATTCGCGCAAATTTCGCGGTATTGAGCCAATTCTTTGGAATCGCAACGGACAAAATGTCCCGGTTCGACTTCGGCTAATTGAGCAGGGTCTTCGCTCGTATAATGATGGGCCGAAGGATCGTACGTAACGATTTTCTTTTTCTTTTCCATCAACGGATCCGGAATAGGAACCGCGGAAAGAAGCGATTTGGTGTAAGGATGGCACGGAACTTCAAATAAACGTTCTGCTTTCGCCAGTTCAACCAATTGGCCGGCATAAATGACGGCGATACGGTCCGAAATGTATTTCACGACCGACAAGTCGTGGGCGATGAAAAGAACGGTCATGTTGTTCTCAGATTGGAACTTTTTGATCAAGTTGAGGACTTGAGCACGAATGGAAACGTCCAAAGCCGAAATCGGTTCATCGGCGATGATCATTTCAGGTTGCATGACCATGCTGCGGGCGATACCGATCCGTTGACGTTGGCCACCGCTGAATTCGTGGGGGTAACGTTTGAGGTGTTCGGGACGTAAACCGACTTTGCGCATGATGTCATTCACTTTTTCGAGACGTTCGGCTTCATCTTTATAAAGATGGAACGCGCGTAAGCCTTCGGAAACGATGTAGTCGACGTTGGCCCGTTCGTTTAAGGAAGCGCTCGGGTCTTGGAAAATCATTTGGACTTTGGTCTTTAAATTACGGGCGACATGTTTTTCGACATCTCCCGAGATGACTTGGCCGTTGTAAAAGATTTTGCCTTTGGCGACGGGAACGACACGGATAATGGCACGGCCAATGGTCGTTTTGCCAGAACCGGATTCACCGACGAGGCCTAAAATTTCACCTTTAAAAATGTCGAGGTTGAGATGATCGATGACGATACGTTCGACGGTTCCGCGCTTAAAGGAAATACGGACGTCTTCCATGCGGACGAGCACTTCTTTGTTTTCAGCCATCATTCATCACCTACTTCCCGTTGCAACTCTTTGGCAGCGATTTTCATACGCGCCCTCAAGTTTTGAATAATCTTTGGCTTTTCCACTTTTGGAGCATGCGGATCTAAAAGCCAAGTCTTTGCGAAGTGGGTATCGCTAATCTTGTACATCGGCGGTTCTTGTAAGAAGTCGATGCGCAAGGCGTAATCGTTCCGGATGGCGAAAGCATCGCCGACGATTTCACTGACGAATGAAGGCGGATTGCCTTTAATGTAGGTCAGGGGTTCGTTCTTACTGCCCAATTGCGGGAGCGAGGACAAAAGCGCCCAGGTATACGGGTGAGCGGGTTCGTAGAAGACATCTTCTGCGGTTCCGTATTCAACGATTTGTCCGCCATACATGACGGCCACGCGGTCCGCGACGTTGGCAACGACGCCAAGGTCATGGGTAATGAAGATCGTGGTCCATTTGTATTCTTTTTGAAGTTCCTTGATCAACGCGATGATTTGAGCTTGGACGGTCACGTCGAGCGCGGTCGTCGGTTCGTCGCAAATCAATATTTCGGGACGGCAGGCAAGCGCAATGGCGATGACGACTCTTTGCCGCATACCGCCAGAATATTGGAACGGATAATCGTCATAACGTTTTTCGGCATCAGGGATATTGACTTTCTTCAAAAGCTTAATGGCCTCGTCTTTGGCATCTTTCTTTGAAAGGCCATGGTGAAGCATCAAGACTTCGGAAATTTGATAGCCAATGGAAAACAGCGGGTTGAGCGAGGTCATCGGGTCTTGGAAGATGGTCGCGATTTTCTTACCGCGGATACCGAGCCATTGTTCGGGTTTGGTCAATTTGGCGAGGTCTTGGCCGTGGAACATAATCGAACCGCCTTCGATATAGCCGTTGGCATCGAGCATGCCGGTAAAGGTCTTCGTAAAGACCGATTTGCCAGAGCCGGATTCGCCGACGATTGCGAGCGTTTCGCCTTCGATGACGTCGATGGAGACATCACGGATGATGTGCACTTTGCGAGCGTGCGAGAGAAAGCCGACACTGAGGTTTTTGACTTCAAGTACTTTGTTTGCCATGGTCAATTCCTCCTAACGGTGATTCTTCGGGTCGGTGGCATCCGCCAACGCCAAGCCGAGGTAGAAGAATGTGACGGTTAACGGCACCAATACAATCATTGGTGCAATGAGTAGATACGGATAGGTTTGCCATGCGTCTGACGTAGCGGCGGTCAACAATTGACCTAACGTCACGTTTTCGTGCGCACGGAAGGATAAGTTGAAGAAGGACAAGCCGACTTCCGCGGAAATAGCGGCCGGAATCGCGGTTGAAACGACGGTCACGATGACGGAAATCAAATACGGCAGTAAGTTGTGCGTAATCATCGCTTTCGGGGATGAACCCAAGGTTTGCGAGGCGATGTTGTATTCGCGGTTACGGATGATGATGATTTGGTTACGGATGAAACCGGCCAAGCCCATCCAGCCGAACATACACATAACGAAGACGAGGGTCCAGAACGAACGCTCCAAGAACTTCATGAGCAAGATGTAAAGCAATAAGGTCGGAATGTTGTTGATGAAGTTGCGGAGTTCGAGCATGATCGGGTCGAGCCATTTGAAATAGCCCCAAAGCGAGCCAATCAATAAGCCGAGGAACGTGTCAATTAACGCAATGACCGTGCCAAGAATCAAGGATAAGCGGGTTCCATACCAAACAAGGGTCCAAAGGTCCAGGCCTTTGAAATAGCCCATTTTGGTACCGCCGGTACCTAACCAGTTGTCTGCGTTCGGAGGTAAATAGGGTTCGAACTCATCCAAGCTGACAGTGCCGCCATTGGTGTAGATGTTGTATTGTTTGATCCACGGACCGACGATGGCCATGAGAACCAACACGATAATGCCGATGACGCAAAGAATGGCCAACGGATTTTTCCAAAGTTGTTTGAACGTTTCGCGCCAATAGGAATACGGAGCGGTTTCAAGCTTTTCGATGTTTTCTTCGGAGGTGCCGACGATGGTGAAAAGGTCTTCGTAATTGTGGTCAATGACTTGATCAATATTTTTTACCATGGTGCCACCTACTTTCCGGATAAGCTGACACGCGGGTCAACCATCGCAGTCACGATATCGCCTAACAAATAAGAAACAATGGAAATCAATGCCGAAACGACGACGATGCCTTGCAAGGCATAGAAGTCATTGGCGCTGTTAGCAGTCACGAGTAAGCCGCCTAAGCCGGGAATCGAATAAATCTTTTCAATATAGAACGATCCGAGTAAGGCGTAAAGAATCGAGGAAGGAATGGAACGGACCAGCGGGACGAGCGCGTTTCTCAACACGTGCGTGAACATGATGCGGTTTTCGCTCAAGCCTTTGGCACGCGCAAATTTGACGTAATCGGAGTTGAATTCATCCAACATGAAACGACGCACCCACAAGGCGATGCCCGCCATGCCGGTGAAGCCCATCGTCAACGCCGGAGCCAGGTAAGTCAAGAACTCACCGTCGGCGTAGGTAATGGGTAAGCCGATCAACATGAAGATTGTCATCCAGATGTAGTAATAAGCAATGCCAGGAATAGCATCGATGGTAATGATGTAGGCTTTACCGATTTTATCGAAAATGCCGTCTTTGCGTTTGGCCATCATGACGCCGGCGGGATAACCGATGGCGAGTTCGACGATAACCGCGATCATGCCGATGCGGAAGCTGTGTGGCATTTTGTTAACGAAGATGACGTCGATGACGTAAGCGTTCTTAAACCCGTTGATGAAGTAAATCTTGCCTAAGTCCATGATGAAGTTGCGGCAGTTACGAGCAGTGACGGTATAAGTGATATTACCGAGGGCGTCTGTCAGGGCGTTGGTTTCGGTGGAGCAAAGTGTCTTCGGGAAGGGAAGAATGCGATAGAAATAAGTAAAGACTTGTCCAATCGCGGACCCAGTGAGCCCCAACTCTTCTTTGATGGTCGTGCACCGCAAAGCAAATACGTCTTCTGGCATTTTAATCCAGTTGGCGATGGCTGCCTTACAGATCGAGTCCGTGCTTTGGGCACGAATCAAAAGGTAAGTGCATGTGATTGCGAGCATCACAGAGATAAAGGCGCTTCCGATGCGTCGTAGAGAATACAAAAGTAATGGATTGGCGAATATGGCTTTAATTTTGGCATTGCCCTTGAAGAACCATCCGCGGCTGACACCGATGATGAAAACGACAAGGAACAAAACTAAGGCGATAATCGTGTAGCCGATTAAGAATAGGGCCATAATGAGTTCCTCCCTTAAAAATAATAATACGCCTATATATAGGCGAATTTAAGTCTTTTTAGATGAAATTAGGGTTAGAGAGAGGTGAATCTCCTAACCCTAATTTGTGTGTTAATTAACCGAAGCGGTTAACCTTTCGAATTTGAGTTAACGACTAGCTGTAGATGGTGTAGTTCGGATCAAGATTGGCCTTTTGATTGTCGTAGTAGGCCTTCATCTCAATACGTTTGGCGGAACCGACGGTTTCCTTCATAACCCACATGCCCTTCAGTTTGTTTTCAGACAAACCGTAGGTAGCGGTCGGTTTTTCGTAGGCAATCGTCTTGGTAACGGTGACTCTCCAGCCTTGACCTAAGTTGTAAAGCGGTTTGATCAAGTGAGCGTCGAAGATTAATTCAACTTCAGCTTCGGCAAATCCGGCATAACGTTGAGCGATGTCATCGTTTTTGGCTTTGGCCGTTTCAACCATTTCATCGTATTCGCCGAGGAGCGTGCTTTGAGTCAACGCGGTCGCGCTGGTCGCGGAGAACGTTCCGACTTCTTCAGCCGTGTTGGTGTAACCACTCATGTCACCGCCGGTAACGAAGGTGTTGAGGTAGGTTAACGGGTCAGCGTAGTCAGGACCCCAGCCCATGATGTACATGTTGTAGAATCCAGAGCTACCCATATCGGAGTAGACTTCGGAGTCGCCAGCGCCGGTGTTGTTGACGATTTGGATGAGCGGGAAACCTTCGCCGGAGCAAGCCGGTAATTCGTTGGTAACGTGGCTCGTGTTGATCGTGCAGCCGTTCATTCTTTCGTTGGCGCTTTCGATCCATTTGGTATCTTTGGCGAGGTTGTCATCGTCAAAGCTTAAGCCTAAGTATTCGACCTTGATCGGGAGGGAGATGTTGCCGGCTTTGCCTTCAAAGGCGGTCGCGTTGTAAGCAGCAACTTCCATTTCGACTTGGTCACGGATCGGAGAGAGTTCGGCGTAAGTCGCGTTGTTACCCGCGATTTGGCCCGGACGTAACTTGGCAGCGGCTTCTTCATCGGTGATGCCCATCTTGTCGGCATAGGCTTCGTAGACATAGTCTACATAGTCTTTGTCGTTGGCAGAGTCGACGGCGAAGTTGCGCGGAGTATAGGTGTGGATTTGATATTGTTCTTGATAGACTTTGCTGGTGCCATAGCGTTCGTTGTAGATGTTGAGGTCAATACCTTTGAAAAGGATTTCGCGGACGGCATCAAGTTTGATGGCGCGGTTGGCATTGACGATTTC
>CALMWE010000028.1 GCA_937873795.1 uncultured Caryophanales bacterium | reverse complement strand
CTTTGACCAACAAGAAAACGCCCCTCCCGAAGGCCCCGTGATGCTTTCCGCGGGTGATATGTGGCAAGGTTCCGCCGATAGTAACTTGACCCATGGTGCACTCGTAACCGAAGCGATGAATGAAATGAACTTTGAAGCGATGGCCCTTGGCAATCACGAATTTGACTGGACCGACGAATACATTCGCGCCAATGATCAATTGGCCAATTTCCCCTTCTTGGGCGCCAATGTCATTGATAAACGGACCAATCAACTTGCTGACTTTGTGGATGCCTATACAATGATTGAACGTCAAGGTGTTCGCATCGGCATCATCGGCATTATCGGGTCTTACCTTGAAAATTCGATTTTAGCCACTGCGGTTGCAAACTACAGCTTTGTCAGCGCTGCCTTGGTGGTCCCACAAGCCGCCAATCAATTAAGAAATCAAGGCGCCGACATCATCATCTTACTCAACCATGAAGGAACCGTGGATTCGACGTTACTTCCGTATGTAGACGCGGTTTTCTGCGGACACAGCCACAAAGCTGTGACTTCAATCGAATACGGAGTCCCGCTCGTTCAAGGGGGTAGCAATGGTGCTAACGTCAGCCACATTTCGCTCTCTTATAACAAAACGACGGATGCGGTGACGGTCAACACTTATGAATACATTAGCAGCAAAAATAACGGCATTACCACACTTTCCGAGGATGCCGGCGTCAAAGCCATCTATGATCGATATTTAGAGATTACAGCACCCATTAAAAACGAAGTAATAGGTTCTTTGTCAGGGACGATGTACGAAAATCAACTTGTGAAAATGGCCGTCCAAGAAATGTATTCCTATGGACAAGCCTATGGTGCTCAAGTCGCGTTCCATAACCTTGGCGGTGTCCGTTCAAGCCTTGCTGGAGGGCAGGTCACATATGGCGACGTTTACGAATGTTTCCCCTTTGATAACGAATTAATTATTTGTACGCTGAATGGTTCAGAACTCAAAGCCTGGCTTGCTGAAGGGGACTATACCTATGGGGTCGATACCACCAAAACGAAACTCCTCAATGGCGAATCCATTACCACGACCGGAACGTACAAAGTCATCGTCATTAACTATCTCTCGGAAAAAGCGT
>CALMWE010000027.1 GCA_937873795.1 uncultured Caryophanales bacterium | reverse complement strand
TTCGGCCTTTTTCTTATTTTTTAGGTTTTTGAACCGCTTACAAAATTTTTTCAGCGAGCCGCTTTAAGGTGCCTTCCGAGACCAAATCGTAGGCCTCTTGGTAACTCGAAACGCGGGTTTGCTTGAGCAGTTTATGAAGCGCATTGATGATCGTATCGATGGGCGTTTCCGCCTTTTGATAAGCCTCATCGGTAGAACCGGCCATCTCTTCTTCAAGGAGGGTCAACACGCAGCGGCGGAGCATCACCAGAAGAGAAGTCTCCAACCAATAAGCGAACGTCGTCTGGGGAAACTTGCGTTCCCATTTTTTCATTTGCAGGTAAAGCGGCAACCCATCTTCACCGCCGTGCCATAAATCGACGAACGCAAAATCAAAGTCACTTGGAGTCATCGTCTTGGCCACGTAATCAAACGCGTCTTGGCGGATGATCCGGATTTTTTCTGGGCTGGGGAATTGAGGAAGGATGTATTTTTGGAACATCGTAATGATTTGCGGATTCGTTTCGATGATGGTGACGCTTTCGACGTTTGCTTTGATCGAGGCCATATAGGCAAAATAGCCTAAGCCCAGACCCAAGGTGATCACGCGTCCATGCGAGGCATCGATGGCTTCCCGCATCGTTTCGATTTCGTTGGGGGTGATGCTCATCCAGGTGACACCTTTCTCGGCGACCGCGAGGAATTCGAACGGTTCGTCAAAGAAACCCATCCGCGTCCGTTCGAGGTAGTTTTGGTGTTCATCCACAAGCGCGTCATCGTAAATGAACGCTTCGTAAGGATCATAGGGTTCGTAGCGGAGTTCCCATGCGCCTTCGTGAACGGGCTTCACGCGCACGTTTTTATAATAGGGGTTGTCGCGGTAAGAAGCGGGGGACAATTTCGAAACGCCTTTAAAGAGGTATTTGGTCATCAGTTCTTTGTCTTGTTTGTTGCGGGAATCCAAACCGAGATGTTTGGCCATCAGTTGGACATAGGCTTGTTCATCGGTGGCGTTGGCTAACGCTTTTTGTTTTTCCAGCAAGCTCTTGTCGACGGAGCAGGCATCGTTTTCCAAATAAAACAAAAACATATCCGCGGAACGGATATTGTCGTCTTTGGTTTTCAGGAGTTCTTGGACTTGAGAAACGTCCGTGGGTGATAAGGTGATTTTCATACGCACTCAATGTATCATTCTTTCACCTTTTTTCCAATAAAAACCCCGCCTATAGTTCATTTCGGAAGAAAAAACCAAAATTTATCGATAATTGATTCAAATCATATTTGCTTTTTTTTAGTAAAGATATAATCGGGTTGCTAGGAGGCAAAACAATGCACAACATCAAACTCAAAGATTTAGTCGCCAAACATCCGGAGGTTACCACCTTTTTAAACGCCCGGAACATCGATTATTGCTGCGGTGGCGAAACGCTTCTTTTCGACGCCATCACGGAGAAGGGGTACGAAGTCGAATCCTTTGTCAAAGACATGAAAGTGGCTCTCGCCGAATCGCTCAAACAAGACGAGGTTCTTAACAAGGATACTCTCACGATGGCCACCAACGATCTCATCAATT
>CALMWE010000026.1 GCA_937873795.1 uncultured Caryophanales bacterium | reverse complement strand
ACCACGGCTCATGAAATTCTTAAAGACTACGATGGCATCGTCGTTCCCGGTGGTTTCGGCCGTCGGGGAATTCCAGGAAAGATTGCCACCGCCAAATACGCCCGCGAACACAAAGTTCCTTATTTAGGATTATGTCTGGGCATGCAAATCGCGTTGATCGAAATCGCCCAAAATGTGTTGAATCTCAAAGCCGCGGATTCCACCGAATGGGGCGAAGGCGTGCAAAACCCGGTCATCGATCTGATGAGCGAACAAAAAACGATCGTCAATAAAGGCGGAACGATGCGTTTAGGCAATTATGACTGTGCTCTTCTTAAAGGCAGCAAAGCCTATGGACTCTATGGCGAAGAAGTCGTCAAAGAACGTCACCGCCACCGCTACGAGTTTAATAACAGCTATAAAGAAGCCTATGAAAGCGTGGGGGTCGTCTTCAGCGGCGTTAATCCTTTATTGAACCTCGTGGAAATGATGGAACTGAAAGACCATCCCTTCTTCCTTGGGACGCAAGCACACCCGGAATTCAAGAGCCGTCCCAATCGAGCTCACCCGTTGTTCTTAGGCTTGATTAAAGCTTCTCTTAAGGAAAAGAAATAGGTTTCGTCAGCTATATTTTGTACATTTTATCGGTATAAATTGACAACGTGCACAAAAACTATTAAAATGTGTGCACGAGGATAAAACATGCACAATCTCCCCTTTTCAGGAAACTTTGACGATAAAGATATTCTTAAAAAACTATGTAAGGCCAATAATCGAATTGGCGAGTTAAACGGCGTCATCCGTTTGTTACCCAATCCTTCGATTGTTTTAAACGCGATTACTTTAGGTGAGGCTAAGGAATCTTCGGCCATCGAAAACATCGTGACGACCTACGACGAAATCTTCAAGGAAATGACGCTTAAAACAACGAATTCGGCGTCAAAAGAAGTCGTTAATTACCGCAGTGCCATGAATTTCGGTTTCCAACACTTGTCCGAGAACGGCTATATTTCGACCAATACGGTTGTTAAAATCCATCACATCATTGAACCTGACAAAGGGGGAATCCGCGTTCTCCCCGGAACGGTCATCCAAAATACGTTAACGGGAGAAACAATCTACACTCCTCCTCAAGGAGCAGACGAGATTTTACAGTATTTAAACAATTTTGAAAAATATTATAATGAAGACCAAGATGATCTGGATGCTCTCATCAAAATGGCGATTCTCCATTATCAATTCGAAGCGATTCAC
>CALMWE010000025.1 GCA_937873795.1 uncultured Caryophanales bacterium | reverse complement strand
ACCTCGATAACTCCAAAATGATTGATGCTTTAGCCGTTGCTTCTTTAATCGGAAACGTGGTCAAACAGAATGCTTCGATCTCCGGTGCCGAGGCCGGCTGCCAAGCCGAAATCGGAACCGCCACCGCGATGGCTTCAGCAGCCATTGCTTTTCTCGAAGGATTATCCCTGGATCAAATCGAATGTGCCGCCGAAGTTTCTTTGGAACACCACTTAGGTTTGACCTGCGACCCAGTCGAAGGTTATGTCCAAATCCCCTGCATCGAACGCAACGCCGTTTGCTCATTAAGAGCGTTTGACTCTGTGAATATCGCCCGTTATTTAGCTCAAGCCCGTCGCGTGACCTTTGATGTCGTCGTGAAGACGATGAACGAGACCGGCCGTGACCTTATTGATTCATACCGTGAAACCGCCACCGGAGGATTAGCCAAAACTTTTGGCAAACGCTAAGCTTCTTAGTTGGTGGAATACAATTTTTATTGTATAATTTCGTAATTGGAGGATTTTACTATGACATTTATTTCTCGTGACTTAAAAAAAGCCCGTAAACTTTTTCCAAAAGAATATGCGGGCATTTATAAAGCCATTCTAAAGTACGACCGTATCGTTGTTTTCAGACACCAACTCCCGGATTTCGATGCGTTAGGAACGCAAATGGGTTTGGTTGTTTGGCTTAAAGACAACTTCCCCAAAAAGGAAATTCACTTTCTTGGCGACGACCATGTGACCTTTACGCCGCGGCTCTATCCGCCGATGGAAATCTTGGATGATGCTTGGTTCAAGAATCCGTTCTTGGCCATTATCTTGGATACCGCGAATTCCAACCGCATTGCCGATGAACGTTATAAAAAGGCTGCATTCAAAATCAAAATCGACCATCACCCCGCGGTTGAAGACTTTGCTAATATCAACCTGGTGAATACATCGATGTGCGCTTCCAGCGAATTGATTGCCAATATCGTGCTTCAATTCCCGGGTCATCATAAGATGAGCAAGGACGCTGCTTCGTATTTATACACGGGCATTGCCGGAGATTCCGGACGTTTCATGTATAACTCGACCACCGGCCACACCTTCGAAGTCGCCAAAATCTTATTGGCTACCGGCTTCCATCTCAGCCGTGACATCTACCAGAAGATGTATCTCAAGAATATCGATGACCTGAAAGTCACCGCCTATGTTCTCAACCATTTCAATGTTTCGCCTCATGGCGTTGCATACTATGTCCTCGATCTTAAGACCCAAAACGATCTCAAGATTACCGTTGAACGCGGCAAAGAAAACGTCAACTTGTTCGCTAACATCGAAGGTATCAACGCTTGGTGTTCCATCAGCGAAGATCCTAAAGACGGTGTTTGGAGAATCTCGATCCGCAGCAAAGAAAAAGCCATTAACGGCGTTGCGGCCCAATACGGCGGCGGCGGTCATGCCCAAGCCAGTGGTGCGAAGATTGACAAGCTCACCGAATTACCGCAATTTATCGACGCTCTCGACCAATTATTCCGCTAACGATCAAAGGTACCTTGAATGGTACCTTTTTTTGTCTTTTCTTTCTGTCTATGATATGATTTACAACGTAAAGAAGGTGTTATCATGGCATTCATCCCGCTACACATTTATTCCCCGTATTCATTTCTCAAAAGCGGCTTCACCATGGAGCGCCTGTTCTCCAGTTTAAAACGTAAACATTACACGCATGCTGCCATTACCGATCAAAACGTCATGTACGGCATTCCCGAATTCTTTTCTATGGCCCAACGCTATGGCATCAAAGCCATCGCCGGTATGGATGTTGAACTTGACGGTGATTTGATTTCGTTATTTGTCGAAAGCGAAAAGGGTTATGGCAATTTATGCGCCCTGACCGCCGAATTATCGCTTCGTCCGCTTTCCGCTGCATTTTTAAAAGCCCACCAAGAGGGCTTAATCGCGGTTTTATCCGTCAAGGAAAGCAAAGTCAATAAACTCTTCAATTCCGACCAAAAAGGCATTGCTCCCTATTTGGCCAATCTCAACAAGCTCTTGCCGAACTTGTTCTTAGGTATCGAAAACTACGGTTCGGACGATATGCCGTTGGTGGAATTTGTCCGGGCGTTTGCACAAAGCCATTCGTATGAATGTGTCGCTTTCCCATGGATTAAATACGATCAAAAAGGTGACGCTTTGATTTTAGCCATCACCGAAGCCATCCAAAACGATGCGCATTTGGATATCGACGCTCTGGATGGCGTGAATTACCTTTACGAAGAAGATCAAGTTTTTGAACTCTATACCGGTAGTGAAATCACCAACAGCGAAGTCATCGCCCAATCGTGCACGTTCACGATGGCGCAAAAGCGTGGGACGATGCTTCAATTCCCCGTTGAAAGCGGAGAAAGCGCCGATGAATATTTGGAGAAATTATCCATCGATGGTTTGTTCCAACGTCAACTTCCTTTGGACGATGCCCGTTACTTCGACCGGCTCCATTACGAACTCGGCGTCATCAAGTCGATGGGATACAGCAATTATTTCTTGATTGTTCAAGATTATGTGCGATTTGCTAAGGAAAATAACATTCCCGTGGGTCCCGGAAGAGGATCTGCGGCGGGCTCTTTGGTCAGCTATGTCTTAGGCATTACCGACGTTGACCCGATCAAGTACGATTTGCTGTTTGAACGGTTCTTGAACCCGGCTCGTAAGAGCATGCCGGATATTGATATCGACTTTGCTGATACCCGTCGCGAAGAAGTTATCCAATATCTTCGTAAAAAATACGGTTCGGACCGTGTCGCCAATATCGTGACCTTCCAAACCATTGCCGCCAAGCAAGCTTTCCGCGATATCGGCCGTGTCTTTACGATTCCCGAACGCGAAATCGATATGTTGGCCAAAATGATCACTGACAACAAAATGGATTTACGGAC
>CALMWE010000024.1 GCA_937873795.1 uncultured Caryophanales bacterium | reverse complement strand
AGACTTGCCCTTATGGGTCACAGTGGCTACTTTCAGCACGCCACGGTCATAGAATTTAAACGAGATGGATTTGATTTTGCTGGGTAATGAAGGTTTCAGGCGAATGCCTTTGTCAGTATACTTCAATCCGGCAAAACCATGGATAGCGGTCAAATACGCTCCCCCGTTAGCCGCAGGATGCGTTCCGCCGATATAGATGCTTCCGGCGTATTGTTTGCTTTCGCCCGTCAAATCGATGGTCGCGCTCTTGAGGAAGAACGGATACGCCCATTCGGGTTGTTTGATTTGGCACGCCAGTAAACCATACATGCAGGCACTCAGCGAAGAGCCGTGTTCGGTATACGGTTCGTAGAAATGGAAATTGGCCTTCTTGGTGGCGTTCGAGAATAAATCCGGGAAGAGCACCATCAGGGTGACCACATCCGCTTGTTTGATGACACGGGTAGGTACGGCAACGCCAAGCGCTCCGCCCCAATATTCGTTGGCGGTCTTTAACCGGCTACGCACCGTTTCAACGCGAACATCTTCTTTTTGGAAATACCCATTGAATTGTTCGATAATGCCATTTTCATTGGGTAAAGGACAATAGAGATGGTCGGCGAAGAACGATAATCCGCCTAAGCTCTTCTGCCCCACTTTTTTCATGATGGCTCTAAAAAGCTTGGGCTCTTTGCGTTTGACTAAATGCCCGTAATGGACGGCTAATTGAGCCGCATGTTTGGCCAGGTAATTGGTGAACGCGTTGTCATTGACCCGTTCATGATATTCGTCGGGTCCGATGACATCGTTAAGATGATACAGTTTGGTTTGCGAATCAAAAGTCGCATAGGACTTATAGAACTTGCCGACTTCCAAGAGGACTTGTAAGCCTCCTTCAAGAAGCAGCGAGAAATCCTGGGTCCGTTCATAGGTGTTGGCAATGCCTAAGGCAACATCGCCGCTGATATGGATTTGCTTATCCGCAAAATAGGTTCTTATCGGTTTTCCGGTTTGAGCATCGGAAACATTATAAAGCGAACACGCTTCTTCGCCTGTCTCTTGCGATTCCCAGGCATAGAAAGCCCCTTTATAACCAAACGTTTGGGCTTTGTGTTTCGCTCCGGGCAGCGTTTTGATACGGTAACGGATGAGGTTTTTGGCAATTTCGGGA
>CALMWE010000023.1 GCA_937873795.1 uncultured Caryophanales bacterium | reverse complement strand
CAATGTTCCCCCTTTTCTTTATTCGGCTTCTTTTGGCGCTAACGGGTTGGTTCCCGAGAATTGAGCGTTGTAGAGATCGGCATAGAAACCTTTCTTTGCAAGCAGCTCTTGATGGTTACCCGTTTCCACAATCTTGCCTTTGTTCATAACCAAGATGGTCTTGGCGTTTTTAATGGTAGACAGACGGTGAGCGATGACGAAACTGGTTCGATTTTTCATTAAGCGCGCCATAGCTTCCTGAATGGCCAACTCGGTGCGCGTATCGACGCTGCTGGTCGCCTCATCTAAGATGAGAATTTTAGGTTTGCTGAGAATAGCGCGGGCAATCGTAATTAATTGACGTTGCCCTTGCGAGATGTTCGTTCCGTCTTCGTTGAGGACAAAATCGTAGCCTCCCGGTAAGGTGGAAATAAAGTGATGTGCATGAGCGGATTGCGCCGCCTCAATGATTTCTTCATCGGTAGCGTCTTCTCGTCCATAGCGGATGTTATCTTTGATGGAACCGCTGAAGAGCCAGGTATCTTGGAGAACCATACCGACACTGCCACGCAGAGCTTCGCGCGTGTAGTGGGTGATATCGATCCCATCCAACTTGATGGATCCGGAGTTGAGTTCATAGAAGCGCATGATGAGATTGACAATGGTCGTCTTTCCGGCGCCAGTCGGACCAACAATGGCGATGCTGTCGCCCTGATTGACGTGGAGGTTCATATCCTCGATTAACGGAGTTTGGGGATTGTAGGAGAAGAAGACATTTTCGAAGTCGACTTTTCCTTGGATGTTCTCTTCGGTGGCAATCGCATTGACGTCATCGGGAGTCATTTCCGTTTCATCCAAAACGGCAAAGATACGTTCGGCGGCAGCGACGGTGGATTGAATAATATTACTGATTTGACCGATCTTGAGGAAGGGTTGTTGGAAGATGCTGATGAACATGAAGAAGGCCACCATGTTCGATAAGGCTTCCGCGGGGGCGTTGGAACTGATTAAACCACCCACGACGCTGACGCCCACGAAACCGAGGTTGTTCACGAAACGAAGCATCGGGAAGATGATTCCTGAAAGGAATTGAGACATACGATCGGCTTTTGACATATCGTCGTTGATGGATTTGAAGACTTTGGTGGATTCCTCTTCCTTGTTGAAGAGTTTGACGACTTTGTAGCCACTGTAGTTTTCTTCAATGTGAGAGTTGAGACGACCGAGTTTGACCTGGTATTTTACGAATTCTTTTTGGGATTTCGTGGCGATAAACACAGTCAAGAAGACAGATAAAGGAAGCGTTGCCAGAACAACCAGCGCTAATCGCCACTCGGTGATGAACATGGCGATGATAACACCGATCAACAACGCAATGCCAGAAACCACTTGGGTAATGATTTGTTGCATTGAGCGCGAGATGGTATCGACATCGTTGGTCGCGCGACTGAGAATTTCACCGTAGGTTTGTTTATCAAAGTAGCTGAGCGGTAAACGATTGAGCTTCCGTTGGACATCATGCCGTAAATTCTTGGCGTAATCACCGCTGATTTTGACGACAATCCAATCGGCAATCCACGCTAATACGGCGGAGAGAGCATAAAGCCCCATAACGATTCCGAACTTGGTGAGTAACAGTGACCAGTTGACCTCGATAGTCATACCGAAAGTCACAAAGCTTGCCATATCACTCAAGATGTTTTTTATAAGAATCGGCGACAAGATGGTTAACACGGCTCCGAGAATAACGAAGAATGCGACAACGATGAATTTTGCGAGCAAAGGTTTGAATTCGGCTATAAGCCGTTTAGAGGTTTGACCGAAGTTTTGTGCACGATCGTTTGATCCGCGACGTGCTCCCGGTCCCATAGGTCCAGCCATTATTGGTCGCCTCCTTCCGAAGTTAATGCTTGCCTTGTGAGCAGCATGGTTTTGTTGATTTCATCCGGATCGAGCTGAGAGAGCACGATCTCACGATAGGTTAAACAATTTTTGAGCAGATCCGCATGTTTTCCTTGACCAACGATTTTTCCTTCGTTGAGGACAACGATGTTGTCGGCGTCAATAAGCGTCGAGACACGTTGCGCAACAATGATCACCGAAGAAGACTTCGTGTATTCTTTGAGCGCACGACGCAATTTGATATCGGTTTTAAAGTCCAAAGCGCTGAAGGAATCATCAAAAATGTAGATTTCCGGTTTCTTCACGAGGGCGCGGGCAATCGCAAGACGTTGCTTTTGTCCACCCGAGAAGTTCTTTCCGCCTTGGCTGACATCAGTGTCCAATTTCGTTTCTTTTTTATTAATGAAGTGAGAGGCTTGAGCGACTTCCGCAGCGGCCCACATTTCATCGTCCGTGGCATCTTTTTTGCCAAAGCGTAAATTGTCTTTGATTGATCCGCTGAAAAGCAGTGCTTGTTGAGGAACAAAACCGATTTTTTCACGGAGATCATGCTGTTTGTAATCACGGACGTCGACACCATCAACCAAGACTTTTCCGTTGGAAACATCGTAGAGACGCGGAATTAAGTTGATAATGGTCGATTTTCCGCTTCCTGTCGAACCGATGATTGCAGTGACTTCTCCAGGTTTGGCTTCGAAGCTGATGTTTTGCAATGTTGGGGCAGAAGCGTTGGCAAAGGCGAATGTCACATCGCGGAATTCGACATGACCCGGCTTACCCTCATTCACAACGGTCTTTTCGGCATCTTTGATCGAGGGTTTGGCGTCGAGCACCGCATTGATACGAGTGGCACTCGCTCCTGCACGAGGAACCATGATAAAGACAAGGGCAAACATGAGGAACGCCATCATAATTTGCATCGCATATTGAGCAACCGCCATCGTCGTGCCGATGGCATTAACGTCATAATCGGTAATAGGCACACCATCCAAAATGGCAAAGCCATAGAAGAAAACGCCTAAGTAGGTGAGATACATGACAATGGTGATCACGGGCATCACGAAGGACATCGTCCGTCCGACTTTGACAATCATGCCCGTCATATTTTCGTTGGCCTCATCAAAGCGTTTGGACTCTTTTTCTTGACGGTTAAAGGCACGCACCACGCGAACCCCGGTTAAACCTTCGCGGAGTATCAATGTGACACGGTCGGTAGCTTTTTGAATTTTAGAGAATAGCGGGGCGGCAAAGAAATAGGTAATCATAATGGCAATGAAAATGACGGGAATCGAAATCGCCAAGACCAGAGCCAATTTAGCGTTGGAGTTCAATGTTTTTATGACCGCCACAATCAAGGTAACCGGCGACATGACCAAGACGCGTAAACCCATAAGGATAACTTGTTGGATTTGAGCAATATCGTTGGTAGTTCTTGTGATCAGCGAGGCAGTACCAAACTTATCAAATTCGGTGGGCGAAAATTCTTGGACTTTGGTAAACACGGCTTCACGCGCATTCTTTCCAAAAGTGGAGGCAATATGCGACGTAAAAAGAGATTGGACAATGGCAATCACGGCGATGGCGCCGGCAATGGCCAACATCACAAGACCGGTTGACCAAATTTGGCTTTGCCGCGTAGCGGTATCGAGAGCTTGGTTGGTCACCGAAGCGGTAATCTTCGACATTTGGGCGGGCAATTCGAGTTGCAAATAGGCTTGGCCGGTAAGAAGGATTAAGTCAATGACGATTTCCCACCAAACCGGTTTGAGGAAACGGAACAGTTTGAGCATGTTTAGTGACGCTCCTTTCTAAGGAATAAATTCAGAATGGTATCGGCGCTGGGCAATCGGTAATCATTGGGTGAAATGATGCGAATGTAGGTCAGACCACGAAGCAAAGAAAACAGACTAACGGCAAATTCTTTGGGATCCCCGGGTTCGAACTCTCCAAGATCCATACCTCGTTTGATGAGTGTGCTTACGAGAATGAAGGGATTCGCAGGCATCTTCTTCCAAGGTTTCGGTTCGGGCAATGTTTTTTGGAAATGAATATTCAAGAACATATAGAAGTAATAAGGGAAATCCGAATCCGGAGTGGCCAATTTGGAAAGAACATTGGTTAACCCGGTTTTCATCATTTCGCGAGGAGACCCTGTCGTATTTTCAAAGTCAAAGTCAACGCGAGATAGCTTTTCTCTTTCCGACGATTCTTCAATTAGGGTCTTAAACACTTCTTCTTTCGAAGAAAAATAGTGATAAAAAAGACCGTGTGAGCAATTACTGGCTTGCGTGATGTCATTAATCGTCGTGGCATCATATCCGTGAACCGCAAACAAACGGAGGGCAACTTTGAGAATATTCGACCTTCGCTCGTCTTTGATCTCTTGATTTTGTTCTTGTGTTTTGGGCATTTCATCAACCTTCTTTTTTCATTGACCGTTTAGTCAATGGAACAACAATAAACCCGTGATGACGCTATGTCAACACGGGTGCATACGAAAATATGAAAGATGGATTTACGAGATCGAGCGTGTGGTTTTCAGACTTTTCTTTTTCTCAATCGAAGCCACGATTTTCCGCGAGACGAAGGTTACTAAGAAGGCACCTCCGATGCCAAAAGCGGCGCCGCAAAGGACATCCGTTGGGTAGTGGACTCCGAAATAGAGGCGGCTTAAAGCAATTGTGGCACCCAAAATAATCGCGGGAATGACAATCTTTTTGTTATAAAGGAATAAAATGGTGGCGCTTAAGCAGCTGGACACCGTGTGGCCACTCATGAATGAATAGCCGGTCGGGATTCCAAAGAACCCTTTTCCGCCAATCGTAAAGATTGGGGTGAAAACCGATTCGGCAAACGCCCGAAGCTCTTCTCCGCCGGCAACATCCATCGGCCGCAAGCGTTGAACGATCAATTTTACGACGTAGTTATTAAGGCCGCTGATCACAATCATACCCGCGAGCATCGTCAAACCGCACACGCGCGTCTTCTTTATACAAACAAGAACAATCCCGAGGACAAACCAGATGAATCCCCCATCCCCTAAAGCGGTAATATAGCGAAGTAAAACATTAAGAAATTCCCATCCGTGAAGACTTTCATTGATCCAATTCAAAAAGTCGAGCTCCCAAGTCATTTGGATTCCTCCGTTTTCTTTGTTTCCATTTTCTTATTGGCTAAACGAGTCAAAAAGACGGTTGATAAAACTCCAAGTATGAGGAGAATGACCGTCAAGGATATCTGAAGAGGAGATAAATAGGCGGGGTTCGTTCTTACGAGGTCTACGGTTTCACTGTTGAAAAAGGAAGAGATAAAGGAACCGCACACGACACCCACGATCGTAAAGGACGTGGGAATCAAAAACTTTGTGAGCAAGTATTTCATGATTTTTGACAAAACGATGAAGCCGGCCAGCATTCCTAAACCAAACGCGACACAAATCAATAAATTGATGCCTAAATTTTGAAGAGCCATCATTTCGACCGCAACATTCAATAAGGGGAGATAGTACCCTAAGGCCAACAAGGTAATGGAACCCGAAATGCCGGGCGTCGCTAAAGTGGTACTTGCGCCGAAACCTACTGCGAACAGTTTCAAGAAATCAAAAATCTGCGGATTAGATAAATCCGCGGGAGAAAGTGCAAAAACCGAAACGACACCGATCGAAGCCGAAAATAGAAAACCGATGACTGCTAAGAGGATGTTTCGGACATTGACCGTTCCTTTGAGCTTTTTTGTCAACTCGGGGACTCCGCCAATCATCATTCCGACGAAAAGGGCGATGACTGGGAAAGGAGCAATCTGAACAATGAGGTCCAGCGGTATAAACAAGGAGACAGAAAACACCAAACCCAATAAAATAGGAAGCAAAACCTTCATCGATTCTTTGAAGTTTTTTCGAATGTCGGCAATAGCACCAATCATTTTGTCGTATATTCCGAGCAATGCTGCAACGGAACCGCCGCTTATTCCCGGAAGGATAATAGCCATTCCGATGACAAATCCTTTAAGACTGTAAATAAGGTAATTTTTTAGTTTCATTGAAAACTCCTTGCCATCTATCGTCTTCATTATTATACATTTTGGATACATTAAAAAACACTCAGCAAAGGAGAAGTCCCCCGACGGGTTTGTTTTCCGCCAAAGAACTGATTGAATTCTTTCTCTTTAAAGGCAAAATGCAAACGAAAAAAGGCTTATATGCTATAATGTCAACGATTTAGGAGAAGCGTGCATGAAACTGATTGTTGGATTAGGGAATCCTGGCAAGAAATACGCGGACAGCCGGCATAACACCGGTTTTAAAGTCCTTGATGTTTTGGCCAAGGAACTTTCCATCGATGTGAGCAAAGAGGATTTCCTCGGCATGTATGGACGCGGTCGCTTTTTGGAAGAGGACGTTCTCTTACTAAAACCGATGACATTCATGAACTTGTCGGGACAATCTGTTCAAGCCCTCGCCGCTTTCTTCAAAGTCAGCCCAGAGGATATTATGGTAGTGTTTGACGACATGGCCATTCCTCCGGGAAAAATCCGGCTCCGTCTCTCGGGGTCCAGCGGTGGCCAAAAAGGCATGCAAAATATTATCGAGATGCTTGGAACCTCGGCCATCAAAAGAATCCGCGTCGGAATTGGTGAACCCGAGAACAAGGATGCCATCGATTACGTCCTCGGAAAACCCTCAACGGAGGAGAAGCCGCTGGTCGACGAAGCTATTGTTCAAGCGTCCAAAGCCATCCTCGATGCTTTGAAAAACGGATTCCACCATGCAATGTCGACGTTCAATTAAGGTGATGAAATCGATTGAAAAGCCTATTTAAGTTACTCGAAAAAAACAAAGCGACCACCTCCCTGTTTGAAAAAAAGGGAAGTTTTGTCGTGGACGATACTCTTGGTGTTGCCCTTTTAATAGCTTCCGCCTTTAAGAAAAAACCCGAGAAATATACCCTCATTACAACCAACTTATATAATGCCCAAAGACTCTATGATCTCTTGGCCGGTTTTTTAGGTGAAGAGGCTTGTTTATTTTTCCCTGTAGATGAAATTCTTAGGGCCGAATCCATTGCCACGAGCAAAGAAATGCTTTCTCAAAGACTCTTTGTCATGGATGCTCTTTCGGATCCGACGCCCCGTATTCTTATTACCCACGCCTCGGGATTGATGCGTTTTCTTCCCGACCCCGCGTTGTTTCTTTCAAAAACCCTTTCGTTTGAAGTGGGCAAGGAATATAACCTTCAATCGGTTTTTAAAGTTCTTTCCGAGAGTGGATACAACCGCGTCAACAAGATTGACCAGTCGCTTCAGTTTGCGGTTCGCGGCGACATTTTGGATATCTATTCCGTCAACCTTTCGTCTCCGGTCCGTATTGAATTTTTTGGTGATGAGGTGGAAAGCATCCGCTTCTTCGATATTGCCACCCAAGGATCCACCGGAGAAACCAAAAGCATCAAGATTCTTCCCGCAAGTGACATCCTTTTAACGACCGATGAAGAGCATGTTCTCAAAGATAAAATCGAAAACCGTTTAACTTTGGATAAGGACGTCGTGGGCGACGAAAAATACGAGACCATTGCTCAAAAAACGCGCAATGATTATCAACGTTTGCTTGACCGCCAATACCACTCTTCCTTGTACAAATACATGGGTTTTGCTGAGGAAAAACACTTTTCTATCCTCGATTATTGCGGTTCCACAACCATTTTTATTTGTAACTTCCCGCAGTTTAAAGAAGCTGCTCGCATGATTACCGAAGAGGCCACCGACTATTTCTCTGAAATGTTTGAAGAAGGACAGATGATGTCGCATCTTGCCATGTATCAAGATCCGATGCGAGTCCTTACCAATTTTTCTCCGGTCATTTTCGGACATGAATTGATTGAAAAAGATAATGATATCAGTTTCTCGGTTCGCCCAATTATTGGGTCGGCGAACAATCTTGCCAACGCTCAACGGTTGATTGAATCCTATTGCAACAGCGACGAGAAAGTCATTATTGCTTTATCGAACAAACAGCAGATTGATTCCGTCGTTCACCTATTGAAAGAGGCCAATATCGAGTTCTCGATGGTGGAAGGAATGAACCTTCCTGATGGTAAACTGGGAATCTGTCTTTTGTCTTTAGAAGAAGGCTTTGAGCTTGTTGACGAAAAGATTGCTTATTTGACGAGCAAAGAAATCTTTGGTTTCCGAAATCGAATCTCTCGGTTTTTGAACCGTTTCAAAGAAGCCACCATTTTGAAATCCTATGAAGATTTGGAACCGGGCGACTATGTCGTTCATGAAAACAATGGTATCGGCCAGTTCCTGGATATTACCACTCTCGAAGTCGATGGTGTTCACCGCGATTTTCTTCATATTGCCTATGCAGGTACCGACGTACTCTAAGTGCCCCTTTCACAATTCAAGCTGTT
>CALMWE010000022.1 GCA_937873795.1 uncultured Caryophanales bacterium | reverse complement strand
GCTCGACCTTAACCAATGGCGGACGCGGCCAACACCGTATCGAAGGCATTGGCGATAAGATGATTACGTTGATTCACAACGTTTTGACCACCGACTTCATCGCCCAAATAAAAGACGAAGATACCGTCCGTGGTTTGAAAATCATCCATGCCGCTCCGCAAATTTTGATTCAACATGGTGTTGATCCTAAGGTTGCCCACCAAATGCAAGATTACTTCGGTGTTTCCGGAATCTGCAATATTTTGGGCGCCATCAAAATGGCCAAGTACCTCCGTTTAGGGCCCGATGACAACGTCGTAACCATTGCCACCGATGGCTTTGATCGTTATGACTCAGTCATGCAAGACCTTGAACGTCGCGTTCTCGAAATTGAAGATTTTGTTCTCGAACGTTGGTATAAGGATATTTTCTTAAAAGCCAACACCGAAGATATCGAAGATGCTCGCGTGAACGAAGTCAAACAACGCCTCTTCCATCAAAAGGAAAAGGACTGGTTGAAATTTGGCTACCCGATGGACTATCTCAACAGCATGCGCCATATGGATTTCTGGGAGCATGAATATGAGAAGATCAAAGACTACGACAAAAAGATTCTCGAAAAGAGAGGCAAGGCCCTATGAGTTCATTTAATTTTGCTGAAATCCTTGCAAAAGCCCAGTCTTATGAAAAAGAAATGGCAGCTTTCCTTCGCGATATGATTCGCATTCCAAGCGAATCTTGCGATGAAAAGAAAGTCATTCTGCGCATTAAACAAGAAATGGAAAAAGTCGGTTTTGATCAAGTCAAAATCGATAAGATGGGTAACGTGCTTGGCTACATTGGTCACGGCCGTCACCTCATCGCCATGGATGCCCATATTGACACCGTTGGTATTGGAGATATCAAAAACTGGAAGTTTGATCCCTATGTTGGCTACGAAGATGAAATCCATCTCGGTGGCCGCGGTGCCAGTGACCAAGAAGGCGGAATGGCCTCGATGGTTTATGCCGGCAAAATCATCAAAGATTTACACCTCGAAGATGAGTACACGTTGTTGATTACCGGAACTGTTCAAGAAGAAGATTGCGACGGACTTCCTTGGCAGTACATTATCGAAGAAGACAAAATCCGTCCTGAATTCGTCGTCATTACCGAACCGACTTCCTGCCGTATTTACCGCGGACATCGCGGACGGATGGAAATCAAGGTAACGACACATGGTGTCAGTTGTCACGGCAGCGCCCCCGAACGTGGAGACAATGCGATTTATAAAATGGGCC
>CALMWE010000021.1 GCA_937873795.1 uncultured Caryophanales bacterium | reverse complement strand
GCTCGACCTTAACCAATGGCGGACGCGGCCAACACCGTATCGAAGGCATTGGCGACAAGATGATTACGTTGATTCACAACGTACTGACCACCGACTTCATTGCTCAAATCAAAGACGAAGATACCGTTCGCGGTTTGAAAATTATCCATGCTGCTCCGCAAATCTTGATTAAGCATGGTGTCGACCCAAAACTTGCTCATGAGATGCAAGACTACTTTGGAGTATCCGGCATCTGCAATATATTAGGCGCCATCAAAATGGCTAAATACCTTCGTTTAGGACCTGATGATAACGTCGTGACCATTGCAACCGACGGGTTCGACCGTTATGACTCTGTCATGCAAGATCTTGAACGTCGGGTACTTGAAATTGAAGATTTCGTCCTCGATCGTTGGTACAAAGATATTTTCTTAAAAGCCAACACCGAAGATATCGAAGACGCTCGTGTGAATGAAGTCAAACAACGCCTCTTCCATCAAAAGGAAAAGGACTGGTTGAAATTCGGATACACGATGGACTATCTCAATAGCATGCGTCATATGGAATTCTGGGAGCATGAATACGAGAAGATTAAAGACTACGACAAAAAGATTATCGAAAAGAGAGGCAAGGCCCTATGAGTTCATTGAATTTTGCGGAAATCCTTGCAAAAGCCCAGTCTTATGAAAAAGAAATGGCGGCCTTCCTTCGCGATATGATTCGTATTCCAAGCGAATCTTGCGATGAAAAGAAAGTCATTCTTCGCATCAAACAAGAAATGGAAAAAGTCGGATTTGATCAAGTTAAAATCGACAAGATGGGTAACGTGCTTGGCTATATCGGCCACGGCCGTCACCTCATTGCCATGGATGCCCATATCGACACTGTGGGTATTGGCGATATCAAAAACTGGAAGTTCGATCCCTATGTCGGCTACGAAGATGAAATTCATCTCGGTGGCCGTGGTGCCAGCGACCAAGAAGGCGGAATGGCCTCCATGGTTTATGCCGGCAAAATCATCAAAGATTTACACCTCGAAGATGAATACACGTTGTTGATCACCGGCACTGTCCAAGAAGAAGATTGCGACGGACTTCCTTGGCAGTACATCATCGAAGAAGATAAGATCCGTCCAGAATTCGTTGTTATTACCGAACCGACTTCCTGTCGTATTTACCGCGGACACCGCGGACGCATGGAGATTAAGGTTACGACTCATGGTATTAGTTGTCACGGCAGCGCCCCCGAACGTGGAGACAATGCGATTTATAAAATGGGCC
>CALMWE010000020.1 GCA_937873795.1 uncultured Caryophanales bacterium | reverse complement strand
AAACTTGTCGCCGATGAAGCCATAGCGTTCACGGAAATCACGCTTGGATACGCTCTTGAAAGCGGACTGAGTCAACCCATCGGATCGATCGAACCTTCTGCTCTCTCACTTCTAAGTCCTGAAAACATTCAAATTTCCGAAGTCTATGGTGAAACCTATGCGAGTGCTCCCGAAATCTTCTACGATTCTACGTATGTTGATAAACTTTCGTCGTATAATATCCTGTACGTCAAAAACATGGCCATTGAGTTGTTAATCATTGGCCCGCTGACGTATTTCATCTTCTTCCACAAACATGTTCGCGCCAAGTGGAAGGAAAAACAAGCCATCAAGAAAAAAGAAGAAACCGCCCGTTATGAGGCGATGAAACACGAAATACTCAATGAGCCGAAGGAGCCCAAACAATGAAACGAATCTTACCTCTGACGTTACTGACTTTATCTGTCGCCGTGCTTTCTGGTTGCGGAGAAACCCCATCCTCACCGCTCGTCGTTTCCAAACTTTTCACCGCGAGCAGCCAACGCAACAACGTGATTGAGCTTTACAATCCCTCCGCGGAAGCCATTGAACTCGGAGAATTCTCATTCCGTTTCTACACCAATGGAGCCAATGAGATGACCGCCGAAATCAAACTGACGGGAACCGTCGAGGCCGAAAGCTATTTTGCCGTCGGAAGCTCCAATAACAGCCTTCCCGCGGTACTGAGTGCTCTGGATTTCACCTATAGCGAAGGTTCGCTTCCTTTTAACGGCAATGACGCGATCGAATTGGTGTACAAAGACACCGTCATCGATTTCTTGGGGCGTAAAGGTATGGATGTCGATTTCTCCAAAAACGTGACGATGATCCGTTTGGGCGAAAAAGAAGACTATGTGCCCAGCGCCACCTTCGATGCCTTCAACTTCATCAGTTATATTCCGGATTATTTCACTTCGCTGAAAAACGACAACCATGTCATCAAGACCTTGGACCAACTGTATGCGGGTCCGGTGCTTGAAGAACGTTATAAGAGTATGTCGTTCATTCAATCCGGCAGTACCACCATTGGTGGCGGTGGAGCGATTTCCACAACCCTGAATGGCGTTTACGATGGCGATACCGCGGCCTTCCGTGCCAGCGGTCAATTCGGTGGTGGCTCGGTCCGTTATTATTACATCAATACCCCCGAAGTCCAAAGCCCGTATGTCAATGCCGAACCTTGGGGTT
>CALMWE010000019.1 GCA_937873795.1 uncultured Caryophanales bacterium | reverse complement strand
GAATAAGCTGTGGATGAAGAGGGTGGCATAGCAAAGAAGCGTAAAAGCGAAAAGGAACGGTTCCTTTTTTCGTAGCATGAACGTTTTTCGAATGACATAACCAATGGCGAGAAAATAGGCAGCCAAGCGGAAAATTCCGCCTTTCGCCAAAACATCCATGAGGCCATTATGGAAAGCGGCGGTTTGATTGCCGGGCATCGGTTCAATACTGGTGGATAGTTCAAGAAAGAGATTGGCGAGGTGATCCCCCATGCCATAAACGATTCTGAAATCCTGGTTTAACAAATCGAATGCGTGGCGGAAAATGGTCAGCCTTCCTTCGATCGTGGTAAACCCGTAATTAATAAAGAAGGTATCAATGTAACGATAAAGGTCACTGTCTTCCCAAAGGGAGACGAGGGAGGGTATCTAGAAAAAGGAAAGCACAAGCGCCACCGCAGCACCTGCGATTGAGGTTTCCACAATGGCCCGTTTTCTTACTTTTTTCCAATCGCTGGCCACTTGGAAAAGAGCACTTCCAAAAAGGAACATCGCGGCGATGGCCAAACTGGTCCGGCTTCGAATCGTAAACATTCCAAAAAGAAAAACGGGAATTAAGAATAAATAACTTCTCTTTTTATTTTCGTGATGGAGAAACACCGCTAGAAAGACGCCTAACAGCAAGTATTTTCCGAAAGTGTTTTTATGATCGAAAAAGCCTTGGATCACAATGCTTGGATCGAGGTCAAATAGCGAGGCAAGATGGGACTGAAACTCAAAAACGAGGCTGTAAAGATAGGAAGCGAGAACAAACAGCAAAAACAAAAAAGCAAGCTGGGACAATTGTTTGCGAAAGTAAAACGCTTTGGGATAAATGACCAAAAAAGCATAAGCGGTCAATAAGTTCGCCCAGCACTCTCCAAAAGCGGAAAGCCGATTTCCAAGCGAAACATCTGCAGTCAACACACTTGAAAGGTTATCTTCCGAAACGGCGGTAAATGAAAAGGAAGAAGGAGTTAAAAAAATAACGCCCGTTGTCAATAAGCCCAGGAAAAGTATGGGCCCCATGAAACGCCAATCGGTTTTTGTGCCGTTGACAATAGCCAAAAGAAATGAAAAAAGTAAAAAGCCAAAGAAAACTAAGCCTTTATAAGCAACAGCGAAAAATGAATTCAAGAATATATTGGGTAAGAAGGTCAACTGTGGAAGCAAGGATGGAAGAATCATTAAAAGAAAATATATAAAAAGAAAAGGAACGATCAAACGGTTGAGAAAGAAAAATCTTTCTTTGATTGCGGTCGTCTGCTTGAGCAGCCAATGATTCATGAAAATTCCTTTTCTGGTAAAGTCTAGAGACATTCTTGATGACGTCAAGCCAATTCATTTTTGCCAACCGAGGGAAAACCGATGACTATTGACAAATATATAAGCACTACATGCCTTGGCTAGCGGGTCGTGGATGAACATGGATTGAATCCAGTATTCTTAATTATATTACTTTCAAAAATGGAATGGAATGCCTCCTGTTTTCTCGCGATTAAGGCAACACTTTTTCGTTGGAACACCCCGTGTTTTGTTTTTAACGAAAATAGCCAAAAAGAATGGCCACATATGCTTTTTGTGTAAGGAAAAAGATGACTCCGTTTTATAGGGTCTACTTTTGAGTTGCCGTTTCTGTTTCTAAAGACCTCGCAACCTCATGGGATTTGGCGCGAATCTTAAAACTCAAATATAGAAGACTTCCCGTTAAAGGAATCGGTAATAGACAGGCGAGTCCCCACCAAGAGGTCAGCTCTACATTCGAAGCGATGATAAAAAGCGTTGCCAACCCAATAACTCCAGAAGCAAAAAGGAGTAAGGTGGATTGGATGTGCATTTTTTGATCAAGTACTTTGAATTTTTCTTCTGCCGCTTTGGTTCCTTTATGGTTCTGCTTTAAAGTCGATAACTTAAAGATCGAAAAGCTGATGGCCATCATGATGATGCCAAGCAGAATCAAATGGAAAGGAAAGGGAAAAAATAAACCGATGTCTTCCATCAGGTTGCACCGGAGAGCGAAGCCAAAACATTGACCCGAGATCAAACTTGCGGACATCGAAATGCAAATCGCGCTAAACCAGCCAAACGCAACTTTCCATAAATCACTCATCTTCACGACATACCGCCTTGTTTTAATTAGGTATATCGGGGAAAAGATCAATAACGTATGGGTCACAATGGTTTGAAGGTTTCGGAAATGGAAGAAAGGCTTCATTTCTTCGATCATATCCGGATAAAAAAATGCCAAGGCGGCACCGACCAGTGATACACCTAACAAAATAGGATACATAAACTGCATGACCGGATGGTCCTTCTTTAAAAAGAAACTGGCGATCATCGTAAAAACGGTTGACCAGGCCGAGATGGCGCAGATTTGGAAAGAAATCGTCCACCACCAGAAGGCGGAATCGGTGGGTGCGTTCATTGCGTTGAAATACCCATAAGACCAGACAATCCGCGAAACCTCAAGAATTCCCACGATCAGTCCAAGAGCAAGGAAGGTGATGCGCATCGCTTTCTCGTTTTTGTGGGGAAGTAGAAAGTAAAGGATAAGAATTAAAGCGACGACAAACGCAAGAAGATATAGATGATTCACTGTAAAAACCCAATTGATGGGTTCAGGCAACCAGTATAAGTATTCCCAAAATTTACCCATGTTTTTTTGCCACCTTTGCGGCCTTGCTCCTTTATTTGATGAATTCTGCCACCTCAAGGCATCGCGTCATTCCCTGTTTGTCTGAAGAGACCTTAAGACGACACATGCTGCATGCGCCTAAGAATCAAATTCAATCTTTGGAACTTTTGAGTTAACTTATGTCCATAAACATTCGGGGAAATTATGGCATTACTTCGAGAAAAACT
>CALMWE010000018.1 GCA_937873795.1 uncultured Caryophanales bacterium | reverse complement strand
CCGACATATCGATGCGGATGATGTGGTTTTCACTGTCGAAGAGGGCTTCGGCTAAACTTCGGGCCACTTCGGTCTTACCGACACCTGTGGGACCGAGGAAGAGGAAACTGCCGATCGGGCGGTTTTGATCCTTGATGCCGGAACGTTGACGGATGATGGCGTCACTCACTAACGTAATGGCTTCATCTTGGCCGATGACGCGTTTAGCCAGCGTGTCTTTCAGGTTCAGCACCTTTTCGCGGTCACCTTTAAGAATCCGGGAAAGCGGAATATGGGTGTTTTTGGAAATAATCTTGGCGATTTCGTCTTCGTCCACCACTTCGGAGAGCAAATCATCGGCTTTTTCGCGGTTTTCAAGCTCACCGAGACGTTTTTCCATCTCGGGTATTTGTTTATACCGAAGTTCGCTGGCGGTCTTGTAGTCGCCTTGATTGAAGGCTTGATCGAGTTTGAACTTGGCGTCTTCCAATTTGGCTTTTAAGGCTTTGGCGTCGCTGATGACTTTCTTTTCGCCTTGCCATTTGGCGGTTAACGTCGCATCTTGCTTCTTTAATCCCGCTAATTCGTCTTCCAATTTGGCTAAGCGTCCTTTGGACACCGGGTCGCTTTCTTTGGATAAGGCGAGCTTTTCGATTTCGAGTTGACGGATCTTGCGACGGGTCTCATCGAGTTCACTCGGCATGCTTTCGATTTGCACGCGGGTGGAGGCACACGCTTCATCGATGAGGTCGATGGCCTTATCGGGCAGGAAGCGCGAGGTCAGATAGCGATGCGAAAGGGTCACCGCGGCGACAATCGCACCATCGGTGATTTTCACACCGTGATGGGATTCGTAACGTTCTTTGAGGCCACGGAGGATGGAAATCGAATCTTCGACGGAAGGTTCATCCACCATCAAGGTTTGGAAGCGGCGTTCCAAAGCACGGTCTTTTTCGATGTATTGACGGTATTCGTTTAAAGTGGTCGCACCGATGCAGTCGATTTCGCCTCGGGCTAACATCGGTTTGAGCATGTTGCTGGCATCCATCGCCCCATCGGCCCTACCGGCACCCACAATCAGGTGGATTTCATCGATGAAGAGAATGATTTTGCCTTCGCTGGCTTTGATTTTGTTGAGCACGGCTTTGAGACGCTCTTCGAATTCGCCGCGGTATTTGGCTCCGGCGACCAAAGCGCCCATATCGAGTTCATATAAGGTTTTATCTTTTAAGGTCACGGGCACATCGTCTTTGATGATGCGGATGGCGAGACCTTCGACGATGGCGGTTTTACCGACACCGGGTTCGCCTAAAAGAACCACGTTGTTCTTGGTCTTACGGGCTAAGATCTGAACGATGGTCCGTATTTCTTCGTCACGGCCGATGACGGGATCGATCTTGCCTTTGCGGGCTTGTTCGGTAATATCACGGCCAAATTTTTCTAAGATGTTTTCGTCTTTGCTATAATCCATGGGCATTTCCATAGGAACACCTCCGTTTTAGCACTC
>CALMWE010000017.1 GCA_937873795.1 uncultured Caryophanales bacterium | reverse complement strand
AGCATGAACAAAGGCGGTGTCCAACGCTCCGAACCTTCCAAAATTTTGTCTCCGTCGGCACGGGCGTTGACCAAAATCGCACCAATCATCATGCAGGTCAACAAGGAGGATAACGTGGCTTCTTTGGCACTGACTTTAATGCGGGCAAGGGCCACGCCGATAAGGACGGCGAGAATCATTAATGACAATCGTTTGGCACGCGAATGGAAAAAGCGCATGGCAAACGAGAGTAAGAAACCGATCAACGCACCGATGGCTAACGATAAGACGATTTCAGCCAAAGGAATCAACAAGACATCGACAATGGTAATCGAAGCCCCGCTGGCCAAGGCTTCCCCAATCGGAAAGCAAACCGCGAAACTCATTAATGCAACGGCATCATCCAAGGCAACAACCGGTAACAAGGTATCGGTGACCGGACCATGAGCTTTGTATTGACGCACGACCATTAGGGTCGCGGCAGGAGCGGTCGCTGTGGCGATGGCGCCTAAAACGATGACCACCGCAAGCGGGATTCCGGGAATCAATAGGTAAGCAAGGAAGAGCGCCAACATCGTGACAAAAAGGGCACCGAGGCCTTCTAAAATCGTGATGATGACAATCTTTTTGCCAACGGTTTTCAAGGTTTCCTTTTTAAAAGAAGTACCGATAGAAAACGCGATGAAGCCTAAGGCGATTTCAGTAATCAAACCAAAACCTTTGACGTCTTCGGCATAAAGAAATACATTCGGTAACAAGCGGCCTAAGAGAAAGGGGCCGATCAAGACGCCGGCAAGTAAAAAACCGGTGACATTGGGGAGACCTAACGGTTTCATCAGCCGTGTGGCCAACAAACCGAAAAGCATGGCTAAAATAAGCGGTAAGAGCACGCCAATCGAATCCAGCATGTTAGAAACTTCCTTCGAATTTAATGAGCGGAATCACGGCCATACCACCGTGGGTGCCTTGGAAATTTTCCGTATACTTGCGAATCAAGGCTTGGACTTCTTCGACGCGCGATTCGTCCAAAATGATGTAAAGCGAGATGTTGCTTTCAAACCCGGAGTTCACGACTTGGCGAAGATTGCCGATCATGGGTTCAAACGTGGGATCATCCAAAAGCGTTCTTGAAATGGAACTCGTGGAAGCGGTCGTACCGTTGTAACCACGGGCGTGCAATTCCTTAAACAAACAATGGGCTTGGTCACTGTTTTGCAGAATAACAAATAAAAGTTGTTTCATAAAAACCTTCCTTTTTATAACGTAGTCATTATAGTCCCCTCTATTTATTTTTCAAGTCTAACCCCTTTTTCTTTTGCGTAAGCAAACGGAGTCGTTTAAAATGATACATGGAATGAGGTTTTCTTTATGATTGAAGCGCAACACGTCACGAAAGTTTTCTATCGTCCGATCCGAAAGCAAGGTCTTTCGGGCATGGCAAAGACGCTTTTCTCCGCCAAAAAAGAAAAAATCATCGCCGTCAACGATGTCAATTTTTCGATTGGCAAAGGCGAAATCGTCGGTTATATCGGTGCCAACGGTGCAGGCAAAAGCACGACCATCAAGATGATGTGCGGCATTTTGACGCCTACCGAAGGAAAGATTCTGATTGATGGCATGGAGCCTTACAAAGGAAAATACCGCAATAAGGTTTTGAAACATATCGGCGTCGTTTTTGGTCAAAGGACACAGCTTTGGTGGGATCTTCCCTTAATTGAATCTTTTAAACTTCTGCAATCGATCTACGAAATTCCCGAAAAAGATTACAACGAACGATTGGCGAATTTGAAAAACATTTTGGAACTGGATAAGTTCATGGATTCACCGGTACGTACGCTTTCTTTGGGCCAACGGATGCGGGCGGATTTGGCCGCGGCCTTCTTGCATAACCCGGAAATCATGTTTCTCGACGAACCGACCATCGGTTTGGATGTTTTAGTCAAAGAAAAAATCGTCGCTGCGATCAAGCAGATTCACGCCCAATATCAAACCACGATTATTTTGACGACTCACGATATGAACGATATCGCCAATTTGTGCGAACGGATCATCATCATCGATGAAGGCAAAATTC
>CALMWE010000016.1 GCA_937873795.1 uncultured Caryophanales bacterium | reverse complement strand
TATGACCTGAATGCCATGCCAGTGCTCAACAAAGACCGCCGTCTCGTGGGCATTGTCACGGTCGACGATGTCATCGACGTCATCGAAGAAGAAGTTTCCGAAGATATGGCCAAGATGGCCGCTATCCGTCCTTTGGAAGATTCCTACATCAATTCTTCTGTTTGGGCGCTGGCTAAAAAATGTATCCCCTGGCTCATTATTTTGCTTGTTTTAGGCATTGGTGCCTCGGTGGTTTTAAACATGTTTGAGGAAACCATCGGCGCGGTCCCGATTTTGGCCGCTTTTATCCCCATTTTGATGGATGGGGGAGGCAACTCCGGAAACCAAACCACGGTGTTGGTCACCCGAAGCTTGGCGCTCAATGAGATTACGCCAAAGGATTTTTTGAAGGTCGTATGGAAAGAATTCCGCATTTCCTTGATTGTGTCTCTCGCCGTCGCCGCCTTCTGTTTCCTTTGGGTTTTCTTTGAAATCTCGACCGGCATCTTAGGCTATTCGGCTTTGACCGGACTCACGGGTTGGGCTTGGTTCCTTGCCGTGGCCCGCATCGCGGCCTTGGTGTCCTTGACCTTGGGGTCCGCCATCATCTTATCGAAAATCATCGGCGCGATGTTGCCTTTGGCAGCGGCCGCAGTCAAACTCGATCCGGCCGTTGTCTCTTCTCCCCTCTTGACCACCATCGTCGATGTGGTTGCGCTCGTGCTCTTCTTCTTCGCTTCTGCCGAAATCTTCCATCTTATTTAAAAAAGGGGCAAGCCCCTTTTTATTTTTTGTCTCCGAGTTCTTTGTGATAAGCGAAGAGTTCTTCGGTCGCAAAGTGCAGTTTGGTCAAGACATTTTTGGCATTTTTGGGATACACAAACCAAGTATCATCCACGGTGGCAATATCGAGGGCGTCTCCACGTTCCTTGTAATCGTATTCGACATGAATCGAATACATCGAATGGATAGGCTTATGGAGAGGGAACGGCGTTTGGTCATTCAAGGTCCCATCGAGGGTGATTCCGTTATCGTCTTGCGTGAAATGGACAATGCCTTTTCGGACGAAACCTTCGTGGCTCGAAACTAATTCTTCCAAATAAACATCGTCTTCGAAATGATAGGCTCCGGAACGGACAAGTTCACGGACATAACTTCTTTCCCAGCGGTACCAATCCGGAACATGCGTGAATTTGGCTGTTCCGTTGAGGCATTTGAGATTGCCTGCCTCATCCAATTCATAGGTCACGCCGCAGGATTCGCACCAGAGCGTGGTCCCTTTGGAATTCATCGTGTGTTCTTTGAGGCAATGCGGGCATTGATAGAGGACTTTATGAAGGTTGGTGGCACGTTCCGGATTTTTGACTTTGTAATGATGTTGCTTTTGCCATGCGAAGTCATCGGTGACGAACTTCTCCTCGATGCGGCGTTGAATTTCTTCGGCGGGCAATGACGCCACTTCTTCTTTAGAAGCAATCAAATAGCCATCCGTGACGAGTGGGATTTTGCGGTAAGGATGTTTATCCCATTGCGGCGAACGGATGAAGTCGCCGTGGCAGTTTAAGACATAGACCGGAACATGGGCCGCTTTGGCTAATTTTCCTAACGAATTATCGAGCTGCTCGTTAATGCCAATCATGGAAAAACGGGCTTCGGGGTAAATGATGACGTTGGCCTTTTGCTTTCTTAAAGCGAATAAGACATGCCGCACCATGACGATATCGTTGGTGAACTTCCGTTTACAAATGACCCCGATTTTACGAAATAACCATTCACGTCCATTGAATTCTTCGATCGAGCAAACCCAGCGCGTGGAGTGCGGAAACGAGGCGCGTAAAGCAATCGGGAAATCAATGAAACTGGCGTGAGTCGATAGAATGATGGCCGGTCCTTTAATTCTCCGATAGCCATGTTTGACGTATTTGTGGCCACTAGACAAAAGCATAAAGGCGGATGCTGCCCATTCCACCAAGGTCCAAAAAGGGCCCGGTCGATGAGGTCGTTCCGCCATGTCGAATTTTCCGTGAACGTTCATAGTTTTCTCCATTCAGTTATTTTATAAAATAAACCAGTCTCATAAAGATGTCAAAGCCTTTTGCCACACCGTCGTAAAAAACCGTGCGCTGAAAGGTGAAAATGGTATAATATTTTTTGACCTCGCACGATGTTTTTAAGGAGAACGCATGGAAAAGAAAACAGCCATTATCATCGGAGCCGGACCGGCCGGATTAACGGCGGCCTATGAATTGCTTAAGAAAAGCGACATCCATCCCATCATATTGGAAGAAAGCCACGCCATCGGCGGCATTTCGCAAACCGTTGATTACAAAGGCAATCGGATTGACATTGGTGGCCATCGTTTTTTCTCGAAAATCAAAGCCGTCACCGATTTGTGGGAAGAGATCCTTCCTACGCAAGGCGCTCCCGCCTTGGACGATAAACTGCTCAATCGGGATAAGCCACTTGTTGAAGGGGGGCCCGATCCTGAAGTGAGTGATGAGGTTATGCTCATCCGGACCCGTGTTTCGCGTATCTATTATTTACGCAAGTTTTTCGATTACCCAGTTTCCATGAAAGCTCA
>CALMWE010000015.1 GCA_937873795.1 uncultured Caryophanales bacterium | reverse complement strand
GTGAAGCGGATGCCTTTTGCCAGTGATTTCGAAGAATCGATATCAGCAATGTCGCACAAGGTACTTCCGGTCGGTAAAAACGATGTCCCGTTTTTGTCTAAAAAACGTATTCCCAGCGCCGAGGCAATGCCGACACCGGCATCATTGGTGCAACTTCCACCGAGACCCAAAACGATATGCTTGACTCCGGATTCAATGGCCGTACGGATGACCTCACCGGTTCCATAGGTGGTGGTGATTGCGGGATTTTCTTTACCTTTGACTAATGGCAGTCCTGCGTTCGAAGCAATTTCAAAAACCGCCGTCGTATCATCAATCAAACCGTAAAATCCGGCCATTTTTTCACGATAGGGGCCAGAGGATTCGACAAAGATTTTCTTTCCTTTGAAGGCATATAAGTAAGCATCCACAAAACCTTCACCGCCATCGGAAATGGGAATTCTGATGGTTTCGCATTTTGGAAAAACGGCGTGGATTCCTTCTTCGATATAGAGGCCGACTTCTTGACTGGATAGTGTGCCTTTAAAAGACGCTGGTATAATAATGGCTTTTTTCATTTGTTCATCCGCCTTTTTAAATCTGTTTCAAAAACGTTCTTTCCCAAAACCTGCGTTTTTTTAAGCCACATTTTGGGCAAACGGGCTGTTCCATTTTTGACTTGCTCAATTTGTGGGAGATAATGATCCACAAAAGCCTGTTCGCTTTGAGAACAGCGAAGAGCAAACTCAGTTAATGCGGTCTTTGAAGGCATGGTTCTAAACAATTGTGCTTCTTCTTCAATGAAGCGGGCTTGCAACGCGTCGCGTTCCGTTCTATAGGATTCGACATCGATAAGACCGGCATAAATGGCGCGAACTAAATATTCCCGTTGCAACCAGTAAGCCAGGCTTTCTTCGCGGGTTGTGAAAACCGGTGCGGTCACAACGCCAAAGAAACAAGGTTTGTAGATGGAGAGGCAAGGAGTGGAACATCCCGTCATCCAAATCGTATCAATACCAACTTTGCGACTTTGGACAATCATGCTCCCGGTCGTGTGGTCGCCTAAAAGGCTTTTATGCATGCAGACGCTTTTCACGCTTCCTTTGGTAAAAAGATGTTTCTCATCCTGGCAGCGATGGGAACGGAGAATGCTCATGATTCCCGATACGGTCGGATCATCGGTTTCTTCTAAAGACCTTGCCACGCAGTTTTGGCGGTCAAATGATCCTGAAAAGAAAGTAAAAATCGGCTCGGAATTTTTCTTGGCATAGCCATCCTCGCGGATGGAAAGGCGATTTGAGATGTTTCCGTTATGAGAAATTTCACGAAGCTTGTAAGTGTTTCCCGCGGTTTCCAAAATATAGGCGGTTTCTTTGTCGCTGATGAGATACGAGTTGTCGTAGTAAAAAGGTTTATCAAGTCCGCAGTTACCGCCTTGCCCATGCTTAGCAAGGAGTTCAATCATGATATCCGAGGCTTGTTTTGCGGTGGCCGCTCTTTCTAAAGCCAGTCGTACGTAATCCATGCCAATCAGTTTTTCTTCTTTTTGTTGAGCATGGGTAAACACTGCTTCGTTTCCGATGATGACCCCGTGTTCGTTGATGCCCATCTCCGCTCCCCAAAGCCAACTGGG
>CALMWE010000014.1 GCA_937873795.1 uncultured Caryophanales bacterium | reverse complement strand
AAAATGTTGTTTAACCGTTTCAAAATCGTTAAAATGTGCTTGTATACGTGGTCGTTGCCTTAGCAACGAATCCATGAGGAGGTTACACATGTCCCGCTTACAAGCCCAAGCGGTCGACCTCATCAAAGGGATTTGTGCTCGTTACAAAGATGAGCCGACTCCCCTTTTGATGATTCTTTCGGATATCCAAAAAGAATACGGTTATATTCCTTTGGAAGTCCAAGAACTAGTTTCCGCGGAAACGGGAATTTCGGTTGCCGAAATTTACGGTGTCGTCACGTTCTATTCCTTCTTCTCTTTGAAACCCAAAGGCAAATTCATCATTGGTGTCTGCTTGGGTACGGCCTGCTACGTCAAAGGCGGCCAAAACATTTGCGACAAATTTTCGGAAATCCTCGGCATCCAACCCGGCCAAACGACCGCCGACGGTTTGTTCTCCATCGATGCCCTACGTTGCATCGGTGCGTGCTCCTTGGCTCCCGCAGTGACCATCAACGGAAAGGTTTATCCGAAGATGACCGTCAACCAAGTCGGTGCCTTAATCAATCGCTACCGCGCCATGGGAGGAATCGCCAATGAATAAGATTCATAATGTCGCGGAACTCAATGCCGCCCGTGAAGAATACGGCGCCATCTTACGCCGTCGTCACACCGGTACCAACGGACGCCGAACCATCGTTACCTGCGGTGGTACGGGATGCTTATCCTGCGACTCCGCCGAAATCAAAGCGGAACTCATCCGTTTGATCGAAGAAAAGCATTTGCAAGACCGTGTCCACGTGCACCAAGCCGGTTGTTTCGGTTTCTGTTCACAAGGACCGTTCGTCAAAATCTATCCTGAACAAACCCTTTACCGTTTGGTCAAAGTGGAAGACGCCAAAGAAATCATCGAATCCGACATCGAAAAAGGACAGCTGGTGGACCGGTTGCTCTATGTCGATCCGATCACCAAAGAAAAGGCGGTCTGCCCGGACGAATACAATTTCTATAAAAAACAAAAACGCATCGCCCTTTACGGATGCGGCGTCATTAACCCCGAAAATATCTACGCGGCCATCGGTTACGATGCCATGCAAGCGGCGGTCAAAGTCCTGACGACCATGACTCCTCAAGAAGTCATCAATGAAATCCTCGCCAGCGGTCTTCGCGGTCGTGGCGGCGGCGGTTTCCCGACCGGCAAGAAATGGCAATTTGCCCACGATATGCCCGGTGAAGTCAAATACATCGTCTGCAACGGCGATGAAGGTGACCCCGGTGCGTTTATGGACCGCGCCATCTTGGAAGACAACCCGATGTCGGTCATCGAAGGCATGATGATTGCCGGCTACGCCATTGG
>CALMWE010000013.1 GCA_937873795.1 uncultured Caryophanales bacterium | reverse complement strand
CGGCTATTGGTCATTTCATTGAGTTTTTCCGGTTTGGCGAGGATCAAATCAAGGACTTCTTCGGCTTCCGCGAATTTGTGTTGTCCGAGGAATTCATAAACACGATAGAGGTTGACCTGCGCGGTCAAGGTCGTGATTTCGCTGAAGGATTTGATATTTTCCGGTTTCTTGCCATCGGAAATATCCATATTAATACGCATGAGTTCGTTGTAGGCTTCGACGTTGACGCCTTTGGAAATCAACGCGAGGCGATAACCATCGGTCATGGTGTCGAGTTTAAAGGGCATGACGTTGTAGAACATCAACATGCCACCGACAGAAATGACGATGACCGCGGCATAACGGAAAGGAATATCGCTCGGGATCACTAAATATAGGACCATGCCGATAGCGAATTCAATTAGATAGATGAGCAGTCCGCTCCAAAGGTTCAGATGCGGTTTGGCGTTGGGACGGCGAGGCGTGATGCGTGTTTCCCCGGTGAGTCCTTCGTAAGCACGGATGCCCCACTTCCATTTTCCTTGGCTCTTATAGAGGCAAAGGCCTAAAACGTTGACCGATAAAATGGCATAACCACCCAAGCGGGCACCGATGACGTGTCCGACTTCGGCGAGAATGACGTTAATCAGGAATCCAGCTAAAATCGAAACGATGGCAAACAGGTATTGTTGGCCCACGGTCAGAGGCATCGCTCCGAACGCCGGTTGGATGATCCGTAATCCAATGAAGATGGAAATGACAATCATGCCGGCATAAACGAATAGTCCCAGAAAATCTTCTTTTTTCATTCAATAACTCCTTAGAGGCAAGACTCGTAAATCATGCGTGCCACCTCTTGATCAAGTGGTCGTATCGGGTGATCAACCACACGTGTACCACCGTTGGTCAGTTTATTGACCATCCACTCGATGTCGGGCTTTTCAATTCCAAGTTCAGAAAACGTCAATGGCATTCCAATAGAATGAAAGAATTCTTTCAGTCGAATGATTCCCATTTTAGCATTATCAATTGGGCTTTCCAAATGGAGATTCATGACGCGACGCGCAAATTTATCAAATTTGCCTATATCAATGGTGCAATAGAAGAGTCCCCATGCCGGAAAAAGTACGCTGAGACCGGCTCCGTGAGCCACCGTCGGATAAAGACCGCTGACAACGTGTTCCATTTGATGGACCGGCATCATCGCTTTCTTACCTAAACTGGTCGTTCCGTTATGAGATAAAGAACTGGCGAGCATCAATGCCGCACGGGCATCATAATCGCTTGGATTATCAATGGCTTTTTTGCCGGCTTCCATAACAGTCTTCAAAAGACCTTCCGCAAAGGCGTCGGCAAGTTCATAAGGACCCGAGGGATTAAAGTAACGTTCCAATGTATGCATCATGATATCGACGATGCCCACCGCTGTTTGATAAGGCGAGACAGAAAGCGTCAACTCGGGATTCATAATCGCAAATAAAGGACGGTTGAGTTGGCTGTTGTAACCCATTTTGGTTTGCGTCTTTTCATCGGAAATGACGCAGGAAGAAGACATCTCGCTTCCAGCAGCCGAAATCGTTAAAACAACCCCCACAGGCAAAGCTTTTTTGGGGATATAACGATGCATGCTGATATCAAAGGGATCTCCCTCATAATAAAAGCCAGTCGCCGTGAGTTTGGCGGTATCGATGACCGAACCACCGCCGATGGCAAGTATCAATTCTATTTTTTCTTTGCGGCAAATCTCGATGGCTGTGCGAACCGAAGAAACATCCGGGTTCGGCCGAATGCCTCCAAGTTCATACCATTGGATATTGTTTTTTTGTAGGGAAAGCAAAATACGGTCAAATAGGCCGTTTTGCTTGATGGAACCTTGTCCATAGATAATCAAGATTAGAGAAAATCCGTAAGAACGGATGATATCGCCAACAGTGTCTTCTTTGCCGCGACCGAAAATTACCCGTGTGGGTGCCGACCAGTCAAAATTATCCATGCTTTGCCATTGCCTTTTTACGGGCAAACTTTTCAATTGCTTCTGTGATATAGGAACCTGTAATGGTATCGATTCGATCAATTAGGATATCCGTATTTTCTTTCATTCCCATATCGACCCAACGGACGATAGAGAAAACAAATGAGGGGCTGTAAAACGCGGCGATGAATTTCTTTTCATCAGGAGTAAGAATGTTCTTAACATCAAGACGATTCAAAATGCGCATATGAACGGAGAACGTGAGGTTGTAGAGGAATTCGATGAAGAGTTCGCGGCCTGCGCTGCTGAGAGTATTTTGAGTAAAACGCGCATTTCTCAAAATATAATCTAAGAACATACGAAGAGCTTCGCGCCAACTCTTAACATCTTCTAGGCCAGAAATCGATTCGTTTAAATAAATCCATGTCAGCAAATCAAAAATGTCGCGGTAGTGATAATAGAAAGTTTGTCGGTTAATGCCACAGACATCGGTCAATTTCTTGACGGTAATCTTATCAAGTGGCTCGGTTGACATGAGTTTTTTGAGTGTTTCGCCCAAAAGTACTTCTGTTTTCATATGTTCCCTCCTACCTCAATTCTATTGACATTTTTGTGCATTTGTCTATATTTATCGAAATTTAGTCGATGGTTGCTTACTTTTTTTAATGCTTCTTCGAGGTTAGGGCACAATACTCTTTGGCTATTCGCGCGCCAAGCACGGCGTTATTCAAAACTAAGGCGATGTTGGCTTCCAAAGAATCTCCGCCGGTGATCTCGACCACGCGTTTAAGAAGGAACGGGGTTACTTCTTTTCCGTGGACGCCCTGTTTCTTCATATCACCCAAAGCTTGGGCAATCGCGGCATCGATGACTTTCTTATCCATCGCGTATTTTTCGGGAATCGGATTAGAAATCAAAACGCCACCTTTGAGCTTGGAAAGTCTCTTCTCATGAATAATGGAAGCGACATCCTCGGGAGAGGAAGAAGAATATTCAATTTCAAGTCCGCTGTGGCGGGTATAGAAATCGGCGAGTTCGTTGGTTTGATAGCCTAAGACCGTGACGCCAAAGGTTTCGAGATATTCAAGAGTTAACGGGAGATCCAAAATGGCTTTGGCCCCCGCACAGACAACGGTAACATCCGTGTTGGAGAGTTCTTGCAAGTCGGCAGAGATATCGAAGGTCTCGGTAGCACCACGATGGACGCCTCCGATACCACCGGTAACGAAAACTTCAATACCGGCTTCTTTAGCTAAAATCATGGTCGCGGCAACGGTCGTTGCGCCCCACATTTTACGGGCAAAGATAACTGGGAGGTCACGGCGAGAAACCTTGCAAATCCCATGTCTTTTTCCAAATTGCTCAATTTCTTCAGGAGACATTCCGATGATTGCGACGCCATCGATGATGCCGATGGTCGCGGCAACGGCGCCTTCTTTTTCAATGACCTTTTCAACATCCAAAGCGGTCTGGACATTTTTGGGATATGGCATACCATGCGAAATGATGGTGGACTCTAATGCGACAACCGGTTTATTGGCGCGTAAAGCATTCAAAACTTTTTCAGAAATTCTAATCATTTTATTGTTCCTCCTTTAAAGGAAATAAGAAATGTCGTCTTATAAATCAATTCTATCAGTATTTAAAATTTATGCCAAAGGCGATGCGAAGATTATTACTCGGTTCTGAGGGCAACAACAGGATCTTTTTGGGCGGCAATCTTGCTTGGAATCCACCCGGACACTAGGGTTAATAGAATACTGATCACAATGAGGGCTGCGGCGTGAAGTGGATTGAGGTTGGCAATCGCGTCAAGACCTTGTCCAGGGAAATAGTGATTGATGATGATATTAATGGGAATGCTCAAAATATAGGTCGTTCCGATGCCAATGATTCCGGCGGCAAAACCGATGATGACTGTTTCGGCTTTAAAAAGGCGTCCCACATCTTTCTTTCGTGCACCGATCGCGCGCAAAACACCTATTTCTTTTGTTCGTTCAATGACCGATACATAGGTGATGATTCCAATCATGACGCTTGATACGACCAATGATATGCTGGCGAAGACGATTAAGACAACTGAGATCACGTCCACCATCGTTCCCAAGGATTTGGTGAGACTGGCGGCAAGATCGGTATAGAGCATTTGGAAACTTGAAGACAATCCAATATTCCATCGATCCAGATAATCCAAGATTTTTTGTTTAGCTTTAAAGTCGACGGGGAAGATACTGATGCCCGATAGCGGGGAAAGAGAGATGGCATCGCCATACCCCGCTGTGACAATAATGTTATAGATGGTGGCGTTGCTTAAGTCGGCACCAATCATCTTAGCGTCGGAAATGTAGTCGGTATATTCACTGACTTCTCCACCCGCAAGCGGGCTGTAAGTATTTAGAGCCGGTTGAAATCCTCCCGAACCATCCGGAACAAAGTAGACATAATAATTATCATTCTCTGCCGCTTGAACGATTTGTGAGTCAGCGTTGGCGGCAAGCACTTCTTGTGTCAAAGCCGCCGTGTAGGCAAGCCCTGTTTTCATTAAATCAAGGGGCGCTTCTTCTTTAATACGGAGTATGCCCGTGACTGTTAATTCCGTTCCTTTGGTGGGGTCGTCATAAATACTTCTTAAAGTAGACCCGGCAGGTTTATCGAAAAACTTCATTGTTTTGGTGGTTCCGGGCAACGTAGTCATATCGGTGACATCTTGACGGAGCGCAACGTTTTCCGTATAAAAATCATCATTTTTGAATATCTTCACTTTTTTACCAATCACATCAGAAAAATCAAAGCTTGTCGTCACGCTATCATTGGCTGAAATCAACCCTAGTTTTTGCAGTACGGTGCGATCCACACGGTTGAATTCATCAACAATCATGACAATATCGTGAGGACCCGCAGGGTATTGGCTGCCCGAACCAATCAAGTCATATTGCGACTCAATGAATTCTTGTCCGCCCAATAGTTCGTGCCAAGCAGAACTCGACAAACTTGAAAGCGATGAAAAAATCGAGGAACCGCGATCATCCCAGATGACAAGGTTTCCGGTTGGGTCTTCTACAACAAGGTTGGTGGAAACCGCATAATTGTACTTGATGCTCTTCGACCAGCCGTTATCGGCTATCGCATTCACATAATCAAAGTAATCTTGAGACCATCGGTTCACGTGCCCGGAAATGGTTTCTTCCTCAAAAACTTGGACCGTTTCGTCTTCGGGATAGGCAACATAACCGGTATCGTCTGTTTCTATATTAATGTTATATGCCACGCTTGAAATGGATATTGGAAAACCTGCTAACGTGTCGGTCTCAAGACGAGAAATATAGGTGTTGAAACCGTTGGAAACAGCAAGAACAAGAGCAACACCAATAATGCCGATGGATCCGGCAATAGAGGTTAAAATGGTTCTGCCTTTTTTGGTCAACAAATTCTTCAAACTAATATTGAGTGCGGTAATAAAGGACATGGAGGTCTTTTTGTTTTTCTCAACACCGCTGATTTCTTCAGGAACCGCATTTGCTTTTGAAACCGTATCGTCCACCACGCGGCCATCTTTAAGTCGGATGATTCGGGTAGCGTAGGCATCTGCCAAGTCTTGGTTATGGGTCACCATAATAACTAGTTTGGTTTTGCTGATTTGTTTTAAAATATCGAGGATTTGCACGGAAGTTCCACTATCCAAAGCACCTGTGGGCTCATCCGCCAAAAGAATGTCGGGATCGTTGACTAAAGACCGGGCAATGGCCACGCGTTGCATTTGACCGCCCGATAATTGATTGGGTTGTTTATAAAGTACATCGTCCAAGCCAACATCTTCCAAAACCTTTTTGGCTTTAGCTCGTCGTTCAGCAACACCCAAGCCCGAAATCGTTAAAGAAAGTTCAACGTTTTCAAGAACGTTGAGGTGCATGATCAAATTGTACGTTTGGAAAACGAAACCTACGCGACGATTCCGATAAGCATCCCAGTCGGCATCAACAAAGTTTTTGGTCGATTTTCCTTCGATAATCAAATCGCCAAAGGTATAGTGGTCCAACCCACCGATAAGGTTAAGAAGTGTCGTCTTACCGCAACCAGAAGGTCCTAGAATAGCCACGAACTCACGTTCATCAAAGCGCAAATTAATATCAACCAAAGCGTGCAATGGTTTTTTAGCAACAAAGTAATCTTTATGAATCGATCGAAGCTCAAGCATAGTAGGAGAACCTCCAAAAACATTTTCACGGCGTACTTTATATTATAAAGGCTAATCTTTGAAGGAAATACCTATATACTAAGGAAATTCCAAGTATGAAGAGCGAGTGAAAATAAAAAAGCCCGCAAAACCGGGCTCTTTTAATTTTTTTGGAATACTAAGCGTTATTTACGGTATAGCGTTGATAGGTATCAACGGCACTAACGATTCCGTTTGAAACTGTGACCGTGAAATCCAAATCCATATCGTAGTAGGTACCATCGACGGGATGTTCAAAGGCATCACGATGCGAATCAAACTTTAACGTAATTCCGGAAGCCGTTTTTTCGGCGGTAAGTTCATAGCTATAGGCTTCATTGTAGTTTTCGCTTGCGGGATTCATGTAATCATCGTAGGTAGCCGTATACTTCGCAATCCATTTCTTGGCGTGGTTACCACCACCGACAGTCAACGCTTGCTTAAGGGTTCCGGCATCGCGCGGCGAGGTGACGATAGAGTCTTCAGCGTTGTAACGGAAAGCGGCCGGGTAAATTTCATCATGAATGGAGTAGACGTTATAGGCATCCCCATAAACTTGATCCACTTCTTCAAAATCGATGGAATAGTTATCGGCATAGAAGATGTTCGATTCCGAGGTTCCGCATTTTACAAAGTTGTCATATCGTTTGACATCAAAGTTGGAGGTTTTGACGTAGTTGTAATCATCGGCATATGAGGCGTAAAGGTAATCGTAATAAAGCACTGTTTCGGTGTATTCTTGCCAAGATTCGGTGATGATGTCATCGTTAGTGGCCAGAATATCAATAAGGTCGTGGACTTGGGTTTCGCTCAAATCCCCGGTGGACACGCTATCGGAGAAAGTGGCCAACGTCGTATCCGGTGTGGAAGAGAAGACGATTTCTTCAGCCGAACGATCAATATGGTCGCTATAACCTTCTGTTTCATAAAGGGGTGTGGTTTCTTCGTCTTCGCTGTAATGATCTGGGTTTAAAAGTTGCTCGAGATCAAAATTGCCGTTAGAAGAACCGCCAAACGTACGGTGAGAGGTGTATGTAGCAAGAATGCGACGATCCCCATCAACGGACGAAATGTCCCACGAAGAACCTTCAAAAGAGGATGGGGCGACGGAAGAGGACGAACTGGAAATGTCGCCGCCACAAGACGAAAAAACAATGGAAGATAAAGAAACGATTGCTATCAAGAAGCCTTTTTTCATGAAAACACCTTCCCACTTTGAATTTGTATCAATATTACAACCTGACACTATGTGTGTCAATCAAAGGCGAGTTAGAAAAGCGGAATTCATCGAAGAAATTTTAGCGTTTGTTCTTAAAATATTGTTTCATTGTGGCTTGGGCTTGATCTTCCAAGACTCCGCCACGAACAGTCAACCGATGGTTCAAACCTTTTTGTTCAAAAAGATTAAAGGAGGTCCCACAGGCACCGCCCTTCGGATCTTTGGCACCAAAAATAACACCGTTCATGCGCGTCCATAATATAGTTCCCGCGCACATAGAGCACGGTTCGACCGTTACATAGATACGACACCCATCTAATCTCCAAGATCCAAGCTTTTTGCAGGCTTTTTTTATTGCAATGATCTCCGCATGTGCCGTTGGATCATTCGTTTTTTCACGTAAATTGTGGCCCCGTCCGATGATGCGATCGCCTTTGACGACAACCGCACCCACCGGGACTTCGTCGCAGTCCGCGGCTTTTACGGCTTCAGCCAAAGCTCTCTTCATGAAATATTCATCGTTGTGCATGGGGTCCTCGCATAAAAATAAACCACCGCACATGAGACAGAAACTTAAGGCTGCTACGTTCCCGTCCTGACCTGGTTCGCTCTATCTCATCGCGATGGCGTTATTAGTATATCACAAATATTTAAGACTCAAAAATGGGTTATTTTTTCTTCGGAGTAAGGACTTTAATTCCACCCATGAACGGGACCAAAACGTCCGGAATAATGACGTTTCCCTCTTTGGTTTGGAACTGTTCCACAATCGCCGGAATCACACGGCTGGTCGCTAAACCGGAGGCGTTCAACGTATGGCAGAACTTGGTTTTTCCGGTGGCTTTATCACGATAACGGATGGCACCACGACGAGCTTGATAATCGCGGGCGTTGCTGGCACTGCTGACTTCCTTATAAATGCCCATGCTGGGAATCCAAACTTCGATATCATAGGTACGAGCCATCGAGTGCGAGCAGTCTCCCGCGGCTAACTTGCTGATTTGGAAATGGAGTCCGAGTTTTTCTACCAACGACGCGGCTTTTCCGACGAGTTCTTTGAAGGCTTCGTCCGAACCGTCTTCTTTGGTGTATTGGACCATTTCTACCTTATTAAATTGATACCCGCGAACCATGCCACGTTCTTCAGTCCGGTAGCTTCCGGCTTCGCAACGGTAGCAAGGCGTGTAGGCAAAATATTTTTTGGGTAAATCGTCTTCCGAAAGAATCTCGTTACGGTGCAAATTGACCAAAGCCGTTTCGGCGGTAGGAAGCATGAAACGTTTGGGTTCGATGCCATCTAACCAGAACACATCTTCGGTGAACTTCGGGAATTGTCCGGCGGTATATCCGGATTCGTAGTTCAAGAGGTGGGGAGGAAGAATCATTTCATAGCCGTCTTTAAGGTGTTCGGAAATGAAAAAGTTCAGCAAAGCCCACTCCAATTGGGCTCCGAGGCCTGTATAAACCCAAGTACCGGCGCCCGAAATTTTGGCTCCTCTTTCGTAATCGACAAGACCTAAAGATTCACACAAAGAAACGTGGTCTTTGATTTTAAAGTCAAAGGCGGGTTTGCTACGGACCGTGTGAATGACTTTGTTGTTTTCTTTTCCGCCCGCAAGCAAATCCTCGTCAGGGATGTTGGGGAGCGCGCTCATGTAAGCATTGATTTCGCCTTCCAATGCTTTTAAGGTCTTTTCATCCTCGGCGATTGAGGCGTTGAGTTCTTTCACCTTGGCAAAGATGGCTTGGATATCTCCACCGGCTTTTTTGACTTGGGGAACGCTCGCGGAAAGCTTGTTGCTCTCGGCTTTGACGTTCTCGACTTTTTGCATGATATTTTTACGTTCTTGGTGTTTGGCCAAGACTTCCGTAAAATCCGCCTTCCAACCCTTGCGAGCGAGCAGTTCGGCGATTTTCTCAGGATTCTCTTTGATCAGATTAATGTCTAACATGTTTTTTCCTCCTAAATAAAAAAGTCCCGTATGGGACGATTTTTTAACGTGGTGCCACCCAATTTATGCCTTTTGGCATGTCTCAAGCGCCTTTAACGCAGGCAACGGGATGATTAGATCCGCTCTCGGGGTGGACTTCACAGAACTGGAACGACTGCCTTTTCACTCTCGGCGGTTCACTAAGCGTTCGCGTTGTGTTACTTTGCCCTTTCAATGAGCAAGATTATTTTAGTCGAGTAAAGTGAAATTATCAACTCAAGCCGCCAAAATAATACAAGGAATCATAGATATCTTTCAGGACAGAACCGATTTTTTTCAAATCCACCGCTTTTGCTTTGGCATACGCGGCGTCAATGGTTGGTTCGAGGTTACCGTCTAGATACGCACCGAGCTTCTTTTCAAGTTCGATGGATGATTTGCAAAGATAGGCGTCTTTCTTATTGGTGAACATGTCGCTGTAGACCGCTTCTTCGCGGGCAATGATTTGGCATTGGGCCGCCATCGCATCCAACATCGTGACCGTACCGGCTTTGGTAAATCCGGGCAAGAAATAGACATCGGCGTTCATCAGCGCGGAACGATAGACATCATCTTCAACCAAGTCGGAGAAGTGACAGTTCTTGGGGGCCGAACGAAGAATTTTTTTGACTTTTCGCGGCATCAGGAAACGATGCTTGCGGCCAAAGTAGAAGAACTCGGCATCCGGACGTTTCCGGGCAATGTTCACGAGATCAAACAATCCTGCATTTTCGGAGTATTCCCCGGTCGTGATGACGAGCTTCCTGCCTTTTTCAAGGCGGAAATAGCGGGGAAATATTTGTGTTTCAAGGGTTTTCGACTTATCAAACCGAGAGAGATTCACGCCTTCGGAAAGGACACGGATCGGAGTCTCGACGCCCGAGTGTTTCAGGATGGCGCGACCATTTTCCGTGGGCACCAAAATAAGCGTAACCTTGTTGAGAATACGTAAGGCTCGCGGTTTGAGGGTCGGAACTTCTCCCTTTTGATTCAGCATCGCGGCATCGGGGTCGTTTTCGCACATTAACGCCGATACCACGACAGGGATTTGTTTGGCTAAAGCCATATTGATGACTTCTTCATCTTTAACGGAGACGAAGTGTGCGATTTCGTAGGGTTCTTTGGGATCGGAGGTATAGGAAAGTTTATTCAATTCGCACGCGCCCTTGAGACTTTTTCGGACACGAGCGCCTTCATAGAGATTTTTGTTACGCTTGTTCTGTTCGAAATAAATCAAAACGCGCATGGGGATTAATCCTCTTCTTCCTCTTCGCTTTCACGGGGTTCGTCATCGACGTCCAACGGATCGCTGGCGCGAGCGTTGGCGGCTTGGAGTGCGGGAGCTTCACCATTTTCAACGGCTTCCGGCAGAGGTTTAACCACCGCAATCGAGGAAATGGATTGTTTGTCTTCAAGTCGGATCACGCGGACGCCTTGAGTATTACGTCCGGAAATCTTCACTTGAGTGAGGGAGACACGGATCACAACGCCTTCCGCGGTAATGATCATCAGATCGTCGCTGGGTTCAACGGCGCGCATCGCGACAATGTTTCCGTTTTTCTCGGTGGCATTGATCGTCAGGACGCCTTTGGTACCTCTGGAGGTCAACCGATAATCTTCGGCCGGGGACATCTTGCCATAACCTTTTTCCGTAATGACCAAGATGAGTTGTCCTTCGGCGGAGGTGGTAACACCGATGACTTCGGAATCGTCATCGACGCTCATGCCCTTAACACCACTGGTATCGCGGCCCATGGCACGAACATCTTCTTCGGGGAACTTCACCATCTTGCCTTTGCTCGAGGCCATACCAATGATCGCGTGACCATCCGTATGTTTGACATCCAGGAGTTGGTCGCCGTCGCGTAAGGCGATAGCAATCTTGCCGTTTTGACGGATGCTTTCAAATTCTTTGATCGCGGTCCGTTTGACGATGCCCTTCTTCGTAGCGAAGAACAAGAAATGGGTATCTAAGTATTCATCCACCGTAATGATGGACATGACTTTTTCTTCTTTGTCTAAGTTCAGCAAGTTGATCACCGGTAAGCCTTTGGCGGTACGGGCGAATTCAGGAACTTGATATCCGCGGATGCGGTACACTTTACCAAAATTGGTAAAGAACAGCAGGTCGGTGTGGGTTTTGGCATAAAGCAAGATGGAAACGGCGTCGTTTTCATTAGTTGCCATGCCCTTGACTCCGCGACCGCCACGGTTTTGTGTCCGGAACGTATCGATGGCCAAACGTTTGATGTAGCCGTTGGTGGTCAGCGTGATGACGATATCCGATTCGGGGATGAGGTCTTCATCATCGATGGTCGAAATGTCGTTGCTGATCGAGGTTAAGCGGGCATCGCCGAATTTGTCTTTGATTTCATCGAGTTCAGACAGGATGAGATCCACCACTTTGGTGCGGTCGGCAAGCAGTTCGTGATAGGACTTGATACGGGTTTCTAAGTCAACACGTTCGTCTTCCAGTTTGAGTTTTTCAAGACCGGTCAAACGACGGAGGTTCATATCCAAAATTTCTTTCGTTTGTTTATCGGACAAACCAAAGCGTTCGGTCAGTTTGGCTTTAGCGACGTCGACGGTTTCGCTGTGACGGATGATGGAGACGACTTCGTCGATGTTATCGATGGCAATCAAATAACCGATGACGATATGGTCGCGGTCTTCCGCCTTCTTGAGAAGGTAACGGGTCCGACGTTCGATGACTTCGATTTGGAAATCGAGGTAGTCTTTCAACATCTCGACAATCGGGAGAACTTTGGGTTGTCCGTGATCCAAGCACAGCATGATAATGCCGTAGCTGACTTGAAGTTGCGTGTTTTTGAAGAGTTGGTTGAGGATGACTTCAGGAATGACATCGCGACGGAGTTCAATGACGACCCGGATGCCTTCTTTGTTGGATTCATCGCGGATATCGGTAATGCCTTCAATGATTTTTTCTTTGACCAAGTTGGCGATCATTTCAATCATTTGGGCTTTATTGACTTGATACGGGATTTCGCTCACGATGATCCGCTTTTTGCCGTTGTCCATTTCTTGGATTTCGGTTTTGGAACGGATGGTGATGCTGCCGGTGCCGGTTTCGTAGGCATCGCGGATGCCGCCTTTACCTAAGATGATGCCTCCGGTCGGGAAATCCGGACCCGGGATGGTGTCCATCAATTCAAGGACGGAAATGTCAGGGTTTTTGGCAACCGCTTTAACGGCGTTGATGACTTCAACGAGGTTATGCGGGGGAATTTTGGTGGCCATACCGACGGCGATACCATCGCTGCCGTTGACGAGTAAGTTCGGGAAACGGGACGGTAAAACGACCGGTTCTTTTTCGGTGCCATCGTAGTTGTCGACGAAATCAACGGTATCGGAGTTGATGTCGCGAACCATTTCGAGGGCGATCTTGGACATACGGGCTTCGGTATACCGCATAGCGGCGGCTTCATCACCGTCGACGCTGCCGAAGTTACCGTGGCCATCAGCAAGGGTATAACGCATAGAGAACGGTTGGGCTAAACGGACGAGGGTGGAATAAAGGGCTTGGTCACCGTGGGGGTGATATTTACCCATGACGTCACCGACGATACGAGCGGATTTCTTATAGGGTTTGTCCGGTTGCATGCCGAGCTCGTTCATACCGAAGATAATTCTGCGGTGAACGGGTTTCAAACCATCGCGGACATCCGGAATGGCACGCGAAACGATGACCGACATCGCATAGTCTAAGAATGCGCTGCGGACTTCGTTGGCGATTTCAACGGGGCGTAAACCGGGAACAATACCGGCTTCAACCTCCTCGATTTCGTGTTCAATTTCTTTTTCAGAGGCTTCCTCTGTGGAGGGAACGGCTACTTTTTTCTCTTCTGCCATGGTAATCGCTCCTTTCTAGATATCCAAGTTTTTAACGAACTTGGCGTTTTTGGCGATAAATTCTTTACGCGGATCAACCGAGTCACCCATCAAATCGGTAAACACGGCGTCTGCTTCGATGGCGTCTTCCATGGTGACTTTCAACATTTTGCGGCCTTTGGGATCCATGGTGGTTTCCCACAATTGTTGGGCATCCATTTCACCAAGACCTTTGTAGCGTTGGAACGGATATTGCGGAGGAAGATTGAGTTTCGATTTCAAGACTTCCAATTGTTCGTCGTTGTAGCAATAGTATTGTTTGCTGCGATATTCAACCTTGTATAAGGGCGGTTGGGCGATGTAGACATAGCCCGACTCGATCAGGGGTCTCATATAGCGGAAGAAGAAGGTCAAAAGCAAAATACGGATGTGACTGCCGTCAACATCAGCATCGGTCATGATGACGATCTTGTGATAACGGATCTTGTTAACATCGAATTCCGGCATGATTCCACCACCGATGGCGGTAATCATGTTGCCGATTTCGGCGTTGGCGAAGATTCTCTTCAGTTGCGCTTTTTCAACGTTCAAAATCTTGCCACGGAGCGGAAGAATGGCTTGAGTTTCGCGGTCGCGTCCGTTTTTGGCGGAGCCACCGGCGGAGTTACCTTCGACGATGTAGAGTTCGCAACGTGCGGCATCTTTGCTGGAGCAGTCGGCGAGTTTGCCCGGAAGGGTCGTGATGTCTAAAGCACCTTTGCGGCGAATGTTTTCGCGGGCGTTTCTGGCAGCTTCACGAGCGTTGGCGGCCAAGACGACTTTATCCATAATGATGCGGGCAATGCGCGGATTTTCGAGCAAGAAACGTTCGAGTTGATCACCGACGACGCCGGAAACAATCTTACGGACCTCGGAGTTTCCGAGTTTGGTTTTGGTTTGTCCTTCGTATTGCGGATTCGGGTGTTTTACCGAGATAATCGCGGTTAAACCTTCGCGAGCATCATCACTAGTGAGGTTTTCTTCGTTTTCCTTGATGAACTTATTGGCACGGGCATAGTTGTTGATGACCCGGGTAACCGCCATCCGGAAACCTTCTTCGTGAGTTCCGCCTTCGTGGGTATGGATGTTATTGCAGAACGAATAAACGTTGGCGGAATAACCATCGTTATATTGCAAAGCGACTTCGGCAAAGACGCCTTCATCCCGTCCTTCGCAATAAATGATTTCGGGGAAAATCGGCATTTTGTTTTTGTTGATGTATTCGACGTATTCTTTGATACCGCCTTGGTAAAGGAATGTTTCACTGATCGGGGTTTCACCACGTAAATCGGAAACAACGATTTTGACACCGCCGTTAAGGAACGCCATTTGACGTAACCGGTCACGGATGGTTTCATAGTTGAATTCGGTGGTTTCGGTAAAAATCGTGGGGTCGGGTTTGAAAGTGACCTTGGTTCCGGTTCCTTCGGCATCGCCCAAGCGAGTTAAATGACCGACCGGGTGGCCGCCATTTTCAAAGCGCAGCAAATAATCGCCGCCGTCACGATGGACGCGGACTTCGAGCCATTCGCTCAACGCGTTAACGACAGAAGCACCGACGCCGTGGAGACCACCGGATACTTTGTATCCGCCGCCTTCGCCGAATTTACCGCCGGCGTGTAAAATCGTATAAACGGTTTCAACCGCGGAGGTACCGGTTTTGGCAACGATGTCGACAGGAATGCCACGGCCGTTATCGATGACGGTGATGGTGTTTCCAGGATTGACCATGACTTGGATGGTATCGCAATAACCGGCCAACGCTTCATCAATGGAGTTATCCACGATTTCCCAAACGAGGTGATGTAAACCGGCCGCAGAGGTTGTGGCGATGTACATGCCCGGACGCTTGCGAACGGCTTCCAAACCTTCCAAAACTTGAATGTTGGTGGCCGTATAATGGCTGTCCGCTTTTTCAAGTTCCTTTTCTTTGGCAAGTTCGATTTTTTGCTTGAGTTCTAAATCTTCTTGTTTGGTCGTCATTCTGAATTCCTCCTAAGGACTTTATGTTCCGACACTTCGTAAACCGAAGCATCCTTTTTTTCGTAATGTGTGGTCGTAATGAAGACTTGCTCGAATCGCCCCAGAAATTGGATCAACCGTTCCTGATGGTTCTCATCTAACTCGGACAACGCATCATCGAGGACGATAATGGGCCGTTTTTCCTTGTTTTTGATGAGGAAGTAAGGGCTAAGCTTGAGGGCTAGGGCAATAAGTCGGTTTTCACCTTGCGAGCCGTAGCGACCGATATCGCTGCCATTGAGAAGGACTGAGAAATCTTCTCTTTGAATCCCGACTGAGGATGATTTTCGTCTTAAATCGGTCTCAAGCGATTGGGCGAACATCAATCTGGCTTCGGAAGGGAAATCACTGATCGCTTTCATGAACGGTTGGTAGACGACTTGGGCTTGGACATCCACCCCTCCGAGGGCTTGGACGATCCGTCCCAGGATCTCATTGATGTGGGCCACATACTCTTCGCGATACTGAATAATCGGTTCTGACAACTCGACCATCAATTCGGTTGTGGCATCCAAATGCAACAAATCAGGGCGCTCGCTTTTGAGGATGGCGTTACGTTCTTTGAGAGCTTTTTCATACCGTGAGATCAATCCGAGATAGGTGGAGGATTGTTTGCTCAAGGAAACATCCAAGAACTTGCGGCGGGCTTTGGGAACATCACGGAACAAGTTGACGTCACTGGGTTCAAAGATAATCACATTGACCAAATGAGAGAGTTCCGAGAGACGCGCAATCTTTTTGCCGTTGCACGAGATCAGCTTACCTTCGGGTGTAAAAGTAACGCGGACCTTGCGGGTCAGGTCACCTTCGGTGATGGTTGCGTCGATGAACGCCGTGGTGTCGCCACGACGCATCAGCTCAAAATCATTTTCGGCCCGAAACGAACGAGCCAGCGACAGGTAATGAATCGCTTCGACGATGTTGGTTTTTCCCGCTCCGTTAGGACCGGTGATGACATTGAGTTTTTTATCGAAGTCCACAACCAACGATGGGTAGTTGCGGAAGGATTTCAACTCGAGCTTCGTAACAATCATGAATGAACGATTTCGTAAAGGTGTTTAGCCACTTCTACGATCATGCTCGGATAGAGTTTGCGGCCGCGGCGGTTGTCAACCACGCCATCGACCAGGATTTCATGACCCGCCAAATAGGATTTAGCCTCACCGCCACTGGAGATAATATCAGCCAATTTCAAAAATTGTCCGAGGGTCACATATTCTGTCGTAATGGCGATGGGGGTTTTGATGGGTTCCATAATAAAAAACTCCTTAAAAACGTTACAAAAATATTATACGCTTATTCACAAAAAAAGGGAATATTAATATTCCCTTAGAAGAACAATAGATTTTTTTGAGATTTTTGGCTTAGTAGGTTCTCACCGGGGTGACTAATTGAACCTGGGATTCATCTTTAGCGTTCTTGATGACGAAGGGCTTCATTTCCCCTAAAAACGCCATTGTCACATCTTCACTTTGGCAAGCGCGGATGGCCGCCATGACATAGTCGGAATTGAAGGACACTTCAAGACGTTCGCCGGTGTATTGGCAGGTGCCGATGGTCTCAACCGCAGACCCGACTTCAGCGGATTTGCTGGACACTTCAACACCGAAATCGCTCATGCTCAATTTGACGACATTTTCACGTTCGATCGAGAGCAAGGAAACGCGTTCCATCGCGGCGATTAACTCTAAAGAGTTAGCCTCGAGGAAGAAGTTGAAGTTTCGCGGGACGATATTCTTGGTGTTGGGGTAGTCGCCGTTGATCAGACGGGAGGAGACGATGGTGCCATTGAACGACACAAGGATTTTCTTTTCATTGATAGACAAATTGACCATGCCTTCGCCTTCCAAAAGCTTGCTGATTTCGGTGAGCACGCGGGCAGGAACGTTGGCAACGAATTTGGCAGGATTGGGAAGTGCGATTTCTTTGCGGGCTAAGCGCGCGCTATCGGTCGCGGTCGCGATGAGTTTATAATCACCGGAAGCCTCGAGGTTCACGGCGGTCAAAATCGGCCGTTGTTCTTTGCCGGAGGCGGCAAATGCGGTTTGATCAATCATTTGGATGAACACTTTGCTGTCCAAGGAGACTTGAACACCGGTGGGATCAAGATCGATTTCGGGGTATTCTTCAGGACGGACGGAATTCAATTTGAAGCTTGAACGTCCATCGCCGATTTGAGCAATCGTATCATCGATGATTTCAAACGATAATTCAGAGCCTGCAACGCGGCGGGCGATTTCAGTGATGATGCGGCTGGCCACAAGGGTGGAACCGAATTGAGCATCACGGATGATGTCTCTTTCGCCAATCTTGTAGGGAACAACGGTTTTGATAGATAAATCGTTATTGCTTCCAATCAGGGAGAGTCCTTGTTCATCAAGAACCATCTTGACGTTCATCATGACGGGAATCGGGGACTTGGATCCGATGGCTTTGCTGGCGATCGTCAAGCCTTTTAGAAATTGTTCGCGGTCGATTTTAAATCTCATATTTCTATCCTCCAAAAGATAGTAATAATAATAGAGCCTGTGGTTTCTGTGGAAAACTATGTCAAATGGCCGAATTCATATAATTTATTCTATCACGCAGCGTCCCAATTTGGAACAGTGCTTTATTTATAAAATAAACTTTACGGTTTTAATCGTTTTTGCAACTCGTCGATAGCGGCTACTAAGGCGGTGTCAGTTTTCAAGGATTTCTCCACTTTGTCGACGCCGTTCATCACCGTGCTATGATCTTTGCCCCCAAACAAGGAACCGATCTTGAGGAAGGGGACGTCCATCATCGTGCGGATGAGGTACATCGAGATGTGTCGGGCCATGGCGATTTGGCTGGTCCGGATCTTTCCGGTGAGTTGCGAAGGAGTCAAGTTGTAGTAATCAGCCACCGTGTTAATGATTTTGGTCTCGGTTAAGCCGGATTTGGGACCGTTGGAACCGATCAGAGGTTGGACGGACTCAACCGCCACCGCCATATCGATGTGTTGGGTTTGTTTGATGTTGATGATGTAGAACAGAAGACGGTTCAATGCGCCTTCGAGTTCACGGATGTTCTTGGAGAAGCGATCAGCGAAGAATTCGATGACATCTTGGTCGAAATTGCGGATATCGAGGCCGTTGGCTTCGATTTTTCGTTTTAAGATGGCCACGCAGGTGTTGTGATCGGGTTCGGAAATATTGATGGTGAGGCCGGAGTTAAAGCGTGAGACTAAGCGAGCTTCCAGACCTTTGAGTTCACTGGGGTGTCTATCGGAAGTGAGTACGATTTGTTTGCCGGTGTTGACCAGAGCGTTGAAGACATAGAAGAACATCTCTTCGGTTTTGGTTTTATCCGCCAAGAATTGAATATCATCGACCAATAAAACATCGACGGTTTTAAAGAAATCTTTCAGCGTTTCGCTTTCTTTATCACCATGGACGTATTTAATGAATTCATCGACGAAATCATCGGTCGAGATGTATAAAACACGGCTCACCGGAGAGTTTTCTTTGATGTAATTTCCCATGGCGTGGAGAAGGTGTGTTTTGCCCAGGCCGGATTGGGAATAAATGAACAACGGATTGTAAAGTTTTCCGGGGGTCGAGGCAATCATCAAAGCGGCTTGCGAAGCCTCACGGTTATACGCTCCGACAACAAAGTTGTCAAACGTGAATTTTGGGTTGATGACCGAAGAGGAAAAGAACGACGATTTTTCCACGGTCGGCTTGGCGGCGACACTAGGAACTTCATGTTGTTGGATGAATTTGATTTTGAAGTCGGTTTCGGTCGATTCGCGGACAATACCCGAGATGAGATCCATGTATTTGGAAGACAGCAGGTTGGCTGCTAAACCGGAATTGACCACGACAATCATCGTGTCGCCATCGATGCTATGGATGTAAGAACCATTGAAGAATGAATCGAAAATGTGGCGATCGTTGACTTTGATTTCAATCCGATTCAAAATACGATCCCACAGCTGCGTTATCTCAGATATAGTGCTTTTCATAGGGCATTCCTTTTTTATGACCAAATTTTACCACACGCGTCCGTAGAAAAGAATGGAAAAAGAGGGTCATTTTGAATTTTCCACAATACCTCACCCCAAAAATGGCGAATTTATCGGTTATTCACCAAATCCACATCTTTTGACGGTGGAAAACTATGTGGAAAGACTTTTGTGGATTGGAAAATGTGGAAAAAGTGGACAAAATCGGGGTGCAAAAGGGTCAAAACACTTAAATATTAAGAGAAAAACGCAAAAAAACGAGGAAAAAGAATGGTTTTCGGAGTTGTTTCCACCGGGTAGAAAAATCTTTCTTTTCCCACAATGAATACCCAGAGCCGGATCTTTTTCTTTTTCGCTTGTTCGTTAACGTCAAAAATAAGGATGACAGTTTTACAATCCTCATTGACTTTTATAAATATAAAATAATATAATTCTTTACGCGTGTTAGACAACACTAACGGAGGTTTATTTTATGAAAAGAACTTATCAACCGAGCAAGATTCATCGCGCTTCCACTCACGGTTTCCGTGCGCGGATGGCGACGCCGAACGGTCGCAAGGTTTTAGCAAGACGTCGGGCCAAAGGCAGAGCAGTCCTTTCGGTCTAAGCTTACGAAACGAGCCACCGGTTGCTATGCCGGTGGATTTTTCTAAAAAGGGAGAAGTGTCATGAAAGTCAAAAACCGCGTCAAGCGACATGAAGAATTTCAAGACATTATTCGCGGAAGTAAAAGCGAGAGGTCTAGTTTTTTCGCAGTATACTTCCACAAAAGCGAGTTTCCCTATACCCGTGTGGGCATTTCTGTTTCCAAGAAAAATGGTAACGCCGTCGTTCGTAACAAGATCAAACGGCAAATCCGCGCCATTGTGGATGCATCCCTCGATTATCAAGCCCCACTCAATTTAATCATCGTGGCGAAAAGCGCCTATGATATAAATGATTTTGCCAAAGGCAAAGAACAAATGACCGCCCTTTTGCAAAACATTAGGAGGAAGTTAGATGACAAATAAAACTAAGGGATTACTCAAGGTTGGAGCGTTGGGCCTTTTTGTGTTTTTGATGGCGGGCTGTACCGCCAACTTCTGCTCGGAAGCCGATAAAGCGCACATCATGTACGCTTACGAAAACGGCGTGACGGTGGAAGGAACCACAGTAACTCCGAACGACAATCTGAAAGCAATCATCGATGACTCGTTAGCCGCCGGCTATCAAGTCCCCAGCGACGAATTCTGGGTTCGTCTCGATGAAAAAGTGGTCGATAAAGCCACTGAAAGAGCCGTTGTCGAAAGCTTTACCTATACGACCGAAGAACAATTACTTGAAAAATACGGCTATCTGAAGTTCTTAGGAAACGATGATACCTTGTGGGGCTATTGGGACACCTGGACCAACGAATTGAAATTCGAACTGGGCGCCGAAAACGCTCCGGACACCGACTTCACTGCGGCGTACAAGAAAGCAATTAACACTGTCTATACTAACTTCCGTGCGTGTATCGCGCTGTCCGATGGTTATTACGGACCCGATGATAACTACTTCTTCACCGGTAAAACCTGGGGCGATGCGTTTGATAAAGGTTTGATCGAAGGCTTATTGGTCTACCCGGTTGCTTGGTTGGTTGATTCCCTTTCTGTGGTCTTTGGTTCGAACACCGCGGCCATGGCAGGTTGGGCTCAATTACTCGCCATTCTGGTGACGACCGTCATCGTGCGTGGTCTCTTGATGGCGTTGACCTTCAAATCCACATTAGGCACTCAAAAGATGACGATGCTCAAACCTGAGCTCGATAAACTGCAAGCGAAATATCCGAACTCCAATACGAATCAAAACGATAAACAACGCCTGGCTCAAGAGCAAATGGAGTTGTATAAGAAAAACGGTATCAATCCGTTCTCGCAAATCCTTGTCATGCTGTTCCAATTCCCGATCTTCATTGCGGTTTGGGGCGCGATGACGGGTTCCGCGGTCTTAGCTACTGGTTCAGTCTTCGGCTTGAACTTGAATGCTTCCGTCGGTAATTCCATGATTTCCAACTTCTTCAGTCCCGGTTGGTGGACGGCCGTCGTTCTCTTCGTTGTCATGGCCGTGTCCCAATTCGTTTCGATGAAGCTTCCGACCTGGTTACAGAAGAAAGCTTCGAAGAATGTCGCTCACTTAGCGAAGAACCCCGCTGCGGATTCGCAACAAAAGCAAATGAATATGATCAGCAACGTTATGCTCATCATGATCATTGTCATGGGCTTCTCGTTACCTTCAGCCATGGGCGTTTACTGGTTTATCGGTGCCTTGATCTCAATGGCACAAACCTTGATTACTAAGAAAGTGATGGCACGTAAAAAATGAAAACCTATTCCGCGAAAACTTTAGAAGAAGCTTTAGCCGCTGCCGCCCAAGATTTGTCTCTTCCAGTTGAAGAAATCTCTTACGAAGTCACCGACGAGAAAAAAGGTCTCTTCTCCAAAAAGGTGACGATTGCGATCTATGAATTATCCGACGCGATTGCCTATGCCGAAGATTATTTGATTAAAGGTATTGCGACGTTTGGAATCACCGCGACTACCAAAGCGGTTCTCTCCGACGACATCATCCGCATCAGCATCGACAGCGATCACAACTCAATCCTGATCGGCAAAAACGGAAAAACCTTGCAAGCCCTCAACGAATTGACCAAATTGGCCGTTTCGAGCAAATTCAAAAAGAGATTCCGGATTCTTCTGGATATCAACGATTACAAAGACAGCAAATACGAAAAGCTGATCTCGATTGCTCGCCGTACTGCTAGAGAAGTCCAAAAGACGAAAGTCTCCGTGACCCTTGAAGCGATGCCCGCCGATGAACGCAGAGTGATTCACAACGCGCTCAACGGAATGCCCAACATCAAGACTGAAAGCATCGGCGAAGGCCATCACCGTCAAGTCACCATCAAATACGTCGACTAAGAACCCCTCAAGGGTTCTTTTTTTATGGTAAGATTAGGAAGGAAAGAAGGGATTCCATGCTTGATACGATTGTTGCGTTAGCCACAGCTCCAGCCAAGAGCGCACTTGCCATCATCCGCGTCTCCGGTGATGATGCTTTTTCCATGGTTTCCAATATTTTTTCAAAAGATATTACCCAATCCAAAGAACGAAAAATTGTCTATGGAAAAATCGTCGACCGTGGCGAAGCCATTGATGAAGTCGTTGTCTTGGTCTATGTGGGTCCCCATAGTTTTACCGGTGAAAACCTCGTTGAAATTATCTGCCACGGAAGTATGTTAATCGTTAATCAAATCATGGAACTGCTTGTCAAAGAAGGGGCTCGTTTGGCCACTCGTGGTGAGTTTTCCAATCGTGCCTATTTGCATAATCGGATCGACTTGGTTCAGGCCGAAGCCATTAACGATATGATCAATTCCACCAGTGCGGAAGG
>CALMWE010000012.1 GCA_937873795.1 uncultured Caryophanales bacterium | reverse complement strand
TTGCCAAGGAAATCAAAGAACAATACGCGCGGCGCACGTCCATTATTCAAGATGAGAACCTGTTACCGGAGTTTAAACTCGAGACCGTTGAGTCGGTGCAAACCCTCGGCGATCAGACCGATCCGCGTTTTGAAACTTGGTTTGAAGCCTTAGATCATATGAAAGTCGAGATCTTAAAACATGATTTCGATGTGGCTTTGGTCGGTGCCGGAGCCTATGGCGCGGCCCTTTGCCTCTTCATCCGTCAACTCAACAAACAAGCCATCCAGACGGGTGGCGCGACGCAACTTTTGTTTGGTATAATGGGGAAACGATGGGAAAAACGCCCTTATGTCACCCGTTATGTGACCTCTTCTTGGACACGGCCTCTGAAAAAACCGGCCGGTTCGGATAAAGTCGAGAAAGGATGTTATTGGTAATGGATCGAGCAGCCATGCTGAACTACGTTAAGAAATATGGATCTTTAATTGCCTTCTTGGCCATCGAAGTCTTACTTTTCGTCGCCTTGAACTTGGCGAACTATGGCATTATTTACCGTTACTTAGGATTTTTCTTGGCGTTAGCGTTGTTGCCATTTCCTTTATTAGTCAATAAACAAAACGATTGGCTCGATTTCATTGGTTTGGTCGCACCTTTGTTTGTCTTCGGTTTATTCATGGTACTCTCTCCGCTGTATCGTCTCTTGGAAGATGCCCTGGGCAATATCGCCATCGTCTTAGGCCTTATCTCTTTCGTTACGATGGGCTACTCGCTCTCCAAAAACCCGGATTTCAAAATCGAAAAGGCGCTGCTTGCGCTCTTCATCGGTTTAGCCGTTTTATTGGGCATTTCGTTTTTGATTACGATGTACCGTTACGCCCCGTTTTATGTGTTGAACTACGCGGATAAAGTCATTTACTACGATGGTGAAGTTTATTACTTGGCCGAAGAAGCCAAATGGCTCTATGCGTTTTCCATCAAAGAAGTTAATTTGGACCACTTCGGTTTGTATAGCGTCGTCGCTGCCAGTGC
>CALMWE010000011.1 GCA_937873795.1 uncultured Caryophanales bacterium | reverse complement strand
GATTAACGGATTGACGTGGACCTACTCGGCGTTTTCCTTTTTAGGCGGAGCGACCCAAGGGGTCCAAGTGGGCTCGGCGAAAAACCCACAACTCACCGATTGGAGTCTCAATACGACTTTACCTTCCGGTGTCTCCGTGCTTTCTTATTCTTCGGAACTTTGTAATGCTTCGGGCGGATCGGCAAGTTATACCGCGTCCTTTGGCGATTATGTCGGGACCGCCACGTTTGCTTCTACGACGTTGGCCGCCTATGGGGCTAGCGAACTCAACGTTCCCACCGATTTCTTCCGCTTCACCTTAAAATCAAGCGTCAAGGCGATGTATTTCTATTCGCTTTCGTTTACGCTTTCGGTTCCCGGTGATATTTCGCTCGATATTTATGGCGATGAAGTCAATGCGTCACCGGTTACTCCCGGAGTCAACGGCATTCCTGCGACGCAATACCCACTGACGAGTCTGGAAACCTATTATTCGACCGCCAACTTGACGTTATCGGGAGATGCGTTGGTCTTAGAACTCCGGAACCTTGTTTCGGTGATGACCAAAAAAGCCTATTCGGACGCGAAAACGATCCTCCAATACACCGATGAAAATCCGGACAAACCCGGTTACGATTACGGCATGTGGGACGGCGACAGCATTTATGCGACCTGGGATTCCGGTGCCAGCTGGAACCGCGAACACGTTTGGGCATGCGCGCAAATGCAACTGGGCGGTGTCGATCCCAGACCGTCCGAAGACACCAAAAACCATGCGACCGATTTGCATAACCTCAGGGTGGCCTGCCAATTGGCCAACGGCGTGCATGGCAATAAGTTCTTTGACTATACCAACAGCGATATCGCGATGTTCCCCAACATTACCGAAGGCTTAAGCGGACACCATGCCTACACCGGCGATTTCCGAGGCGACTTAGCTCGCATCCTCTTTTATATGTTTGTCCGTTACGAGGGGTTGCAATTGAATGATGCCCTCGACATCAATAACAACGTGTCCATGGGAAGATTATCCGCGCTCCTCGTATGGAACCAACAAGACCCGGTGGATGCCTTTGAAACCCAACG
>CALMWE010000010.1 GCA_937873795.1 uncultured Caryophanales bacterium | reverse complement strand
TCGCTGTTTCTACGAAATACCATCAATCCGGTGTCGGAACCTATATGCTCAACCGTATTTTTGAAATGGCCAAGAAGCGGGGCATCCCGGAAGTCCGTGTGGATACCCATGAGAAAAACATTCCAATGATTTCCCTCCTCATCAAAAACGGATTTGAGAAACGCGGTATCGCCATGTTAGGTGGCACAAAAGAGCGCATAGTCTTCGAAAAAATCGTCTAACTCACTAAAAAAGTATTTATAATAAATTTGAAATGAGGTAAACGCTATGTTAATGACCCTCGCTAAAATTTTTGGTGCAGCCGCAATTGTATTATTTGCTCTAACTTTAATGAATTTTGCTTTGAAATGGACTTACCGTAATTATCCGAATTACTTCAAGAAACACCCAAAGTACGCGAAGGTCCATTTAGCGTTAATGAAACCTTTCGTCAAAATGCATAAATGGGTTGGCATCGGAACTGTTGCCGCGATGGATGCCCATATTGTATTAGCCTTCTTATCGGAAGATGAATTCAATATCAGCGGTATTGCAACCGCCGTATTACTTCTTTCCCAAATGTTTATTGGTATGTATGGTGCTTGGGCTAAACCCAAAGGTAAGACTTGGCTAATCATTCACCGTATCGTGGCTTTCTGTGCGATTGCCGCTTTAATGGTCCATGGTATTCTTACAGACTAGCAATAACAATTTGTTTTCTTCTTAAATCGAACCTTTCAACCATAAAAACATTTAAAAAGGGTGATTTTCGCCATATTTCGAAGGCGGAGGTCACCCTATTTTCTTGATCCGAAGATCGGACTCTGTTATTCTGTCGTTATGCAGATAAGTGAACTTGTCATCGGTAAAAAGTACACAATCACGGAATTAAGAGATACCTTTGGTGGCTCTTTTCAAGGCGGAATGAATACTTGTAAGAAGACGAATTGCCTTGTGCTCATTAGCAAGCACAATATGAATCGGATTTATGGTGACGAGTGGAATAATGGTCAACTCATTTATACGGGTCGAGGCCAACATGGTGACCAACAATATCACTACGAAAATAAGTCTTTAGGTGAGTCAAATAAAACAGGGCTCGTTGTTTATTTGTTCTGCAAAGAACGCCGCAATGAAAACGTCTTCTTTGGGCAAGTTGTTCTTGACGGTGAAGTTTTTAAAACCCAGGAACCTGATGTTGACGGAAAAATGCGGAGCGTTTACAAGTTTCCGCTTACTCTTTTATCGCATCAAAGACCTCTTCAAAAAGATGAAATGGAGCGTCTTCGCGGGGGTTCCCTTTCAGGATCCATTAAAAAAGAATATGACGTTGTTGGGGCCGCTATTTTCAAAGACGGCAAAGTCCTGTGCACTCAAAGAGGCCACGGTGATTTAAAAGGTAAATGGGAGTTCCCAGGCGGCAAGATTGAAAAAGGCGAATCTGCGACCGAAGCCCTGCATCGAGAAATCAAAGAAGAATTAAACGTTGATATTTTTGTGGGCGATCTCATTGGGAAAAGCTCCTATGAATATAGCGACAAAATCATTCATTTGTCGGTCTATGAAGCCAAAATCATCAAAGGTGAGATTCAAGATCATGAACATACCGCTTTGGATTGGAAATCCTCCAACGAAGTAACCGCCCTTGATTGGGCTGATTCAGATATTCCTATCGCTGAGTTGGTTGTCGACTTACTCCCGAGAAGCATTCAAGGACAACCGGAACATTTTGATTACTTCCAAGCCGAACCGATCCAACCTGGAACTTCTCAATATAAACGTTCTCTTCAGGATTACGAAAAATCCGAACGGAGCAAACACACGGCTGGTGATAATGCGGAAAAAGCTGCCTTGCAATACGAAAAGGATAAACTTTTAAACTTGATGAGGCCCGATTTAGAAAGTCGTGTTGAAAGAGTCTCTTTAAAGAGCAGCGATTATGGTTACGACATCCTCTCTTTCCAAGTCCAAAACGGGGAAGTCAGTGAATTACATATTGAAGTTAAAAGTGCAACAGTTACAGAAAATTATCTAACGTTCTTCATTTCAGAAAACGAACTGAAGCATTTTAAAAATGATAAATACTACGCGATTTATTGTTTATATAAAGTTGGTAAATATTAC
>CALMWE010000009.1 GCA_937873795.1 uncultured Caryophanales bacterium | reverse complement strand
CAAAACGTTTACCCCGGATTCCAAGGCACACTCGCGTTATGATTATTTGTATCGCAAAGTTTACACCAAACTCTATTCGAAACTTAAAAAGTTCTATATTGGCCTAAAGGAATTCAATCAATGAAACTGATTCGCCCCGATTATTCGAATTGCCTTGTCAATTTGTCCAATTCATTTCTTAAAAAATATGGCGTCGATACCTATCATTCAACCATGAGTGATGTTGACGCTGTTTTAGCCCAGCACAAGCTTGTTGTGGTGCTCCTTTTCGATGGTATGGGAAAAGCGTTGCTAGACCGCCATCTGTCCTCAGAACACCCTTTCAGAAAGACCGTTTTTAAAACGATTACCTCCACCTTCCCGCCTACGACCGTTGCCGCCACAACCAGTTTATTGAACGGTAAGTTTCCGATTGAATCGGGATGGCTTGGTTGGAACCAATATTTTAAAGAGTTCAAACGGAATGTCGATGTTTTTAATAACGATGACAGCGTAACTAAAATCAAAGTTGCCCCTGGGAATGCACTCAAAGAGAAAGCCCCTTATGATGGCATTCTGACTTTGATTTCAAGAAAACATCCCGAACTCTATGTGACAAGCCTTTGGCCACAAATCGTCGCGGGTGGAACCGTGGCGGATTTGCCGGACTTTTTCACAAAAATGGAAACCATTTGCTCGGACTCTCGCTCAAAGTTCATCTATGGTTACTATCATCAACCGGATGGGCTGATCCATGCCAATGGAGTCGCCGCGCCAATCGTTAAACAGACCATCGAAGACATTGCCCAAGGCGTTCTTGATCTTGCCAACAAACATCCGGATACGCTCTTTGTTGTTTTAGCGGACCACGGTCTGGTGGATATCGACTTTTTGGCGATGGAAGAACATCCAGATTTTTATGCCACCAACAAACGAATCTTTTCGAATGAACCGAGAGCCCCTTTCTTCTTTATTAAACCTTTCCAAAAGAAACGCTTTGAAAAGCTTTTCGACCATTATTACGGAAAAGACTTTGTGCTTTTAAAACGTAAAGAGGTCCTTGCCCAAAAGTGGTTCGGCGAAGGAAAGCCACACCCTGTGTGTAAAGAGTTCATCGGCGATTATATGGCCATAGCAATTGATCACAAAGCCTTTGACTACTTGATTGATGGGCAAATCGCTCATGCCAAATTCAAGGCGCATCACGCTGGAATGTCAGAAGAAGAAATGCTGATTGACCTGATGATTCTAAACAAATAAAAAAGGAGGAACGCAATGTTCCCCCCTTTTTCTTACTCGGCTTCTTTGGGCGCCAACGGGTTGGTTCCCGAGAATTGCGCGTTGTAGAGATCGGCGTAGAAGCCTTTCTTTTCGAGCAACTCTTGATGGTTTCCCGTCTCAACGATTTTGCCTTTGTTCATAACCAAGATGGTCTTGGCATTTTTAATGGTTGATAAGCGGTGAGCGATGACGAAGCTCGTCCGGTTTTTCATCAAGCGGGCCATAGCCTCCTGAATGGCCAATTCGGTACGCGTATCGACGCTACTGGTGGCTTCATCCAGAATGAGGATTTTGGGTTTGCTGATGATTGCACGGGCAATCGTAATCAATTGGCGTTGTCCTTGCGAGATGTTGGTTCCGTCTTCGTTCAAAACGAAATCGTAACCGCCCGGTAAGGTCGAAATGAAGTGATGGGCGTGAGCGGATTGGGCCGCTTCGATGATTTCCTCGTCGGTGGCGTCTTCACGGCCATAACGGATGTTGTCTTTGATGGATCCGCTGAAAAGCCAAGTGTCTTGGAGAACCATACCGACGCTGCCACGGAGGGCTTCGCGGGTGTAATGGGTAATATCGATACCATCCAATTTAATGGACCCCGAGTTGATTTCATAGAAACGCATGATGAGGTTGACGATGGTTGTTTTTCCCGCTCCGGTCGGACCGACGATGGCAATGCTATCGCCTTGATTGACGTGGAGGTTCATACCCTCGATTAGAGGATTTTCGGGATTGTATGAGAAAGAGACGTTTTCAAAGTCGACCATGCCTTGGATGTTTTCATCTGTGGCAATTGCATCTGCGGAATCCGGCGTTTCCTCGGTTTCATCCAAAACAGCGAAGATTCGTTCGGCGGAAGCTACGGTGGATTGAATCACGTTGCTGATTTGGCCGATTTGTTGGAACGGTTGTTGGAAGATGCTGATGAACATGAAGAAAGCCACCATGTTCGATAAGGCTTCCGCGGGTGCGTTGGAGCTGATTAAACCGCCCACGACGCTGACACCGACGAACCCGAGGTTGTTGACGAAGCGAAGGCTCGGGAAGATGATGCCGGAAAGGAATTGCGACATCCGATCGGCTTTCGCCATATCGTTATTAATGTCCTTGAAGACTTGTGTGGATTCCTCTTCTTTATTGAAGAGTTTGACCACCTTATAGCCACTGTAGTTTTCTTCGATGTGAGAGTTAAGACGACCGAGTTTTACTTGGTATTTCACAAATTCTTTTTGAGAATTCATCGCAATGAACACGGTTAAGAAGACGGATAACGGAAGCGTTGCAATAACCACTAAAGCCAAACGCCATTCGGTGATGAACATGGCAATGAGAACGCCAATGAGCAAAGAGATTCCAGAGACGGTTTGGATGATGATTTGTTGCATCGAACGAGAGATCGTATCCACATCGTTGGTGGCACGGCTAAGAATCTCGCCGTACGTTTGCTTGTCAAAGAAACTTAAGGGCAAACGGTCGAGTTTCCGTTCCACGTCATGACGCAGATTTTTGGCGTAATCGCCGCTGATTTTAACGACAATCCAGTCGGCAATCCATGACAAGAGGGCAGATAGGGTATAAAGCCCCATGACGATGCCGAATTTGATCAAAAGCGATGGCCAATCCACTTCAACCGTAAGGCCGAAGGAAATGAATTCAGCCATATTACTGAGAATATTCTTAATAAGGATAGGCGATACGATGGTTAGGGCCGCGCCGAGAATGACTACAAAAGCGACAGCAATGAATTTGGCGAGAAGAGGCTTGAATTCGGCAAGTAAGCGTTTGGAGGTTTGACCAAAGTTTTTGGCGCGGTCATTTGATCCACGACGTCCTCCGGGTCCCATAGGTCCTGGCATTATTGGTCGCCTCCTTCCGTAGACAATGCTTGCCTTGTGAGTAGCATCGTTTTATTGATTTCTTCCGGATCGAGCTGAGAAAGCACGATTTCGCGGTAGGTTAAGCAGTTTTTGAGCAGATCCGCATGTTTTCCTTGACCAACGATTTTTCCTTCGTTGAGG
>CALMWE010000008.1 GCA_937873795.1 uncultured Caryophanales bacterium | reverse complement strand
AGGTAATAAACCTAAAAATGCAATGTTTGATTTGGACGAGGTCCAAAACAAAAGGCTCATCGCGAGGATGAGCCTTCTTTGTTTGATGACTGTGAGCGAACTATTTAAGGATTTCGCTGACGGTGCCGGCGCCGACGGTACGTCCACCTTCACGGATGGAGAACTTGGTGCCTTTTTCAATGGCGATCGGGTGAATCATTTCGACGTTCAACGTAACGTTGTCGCCCGGCATGACCATTTCCGTTCCGGCCGGGAGCGTGATGACGCCCGTAATATCGGTCGTGCGGAAGTAGAATTGCGGACGGTAGTTGCTTAAGAACGCAGTGTGACGTCCACCTTCTTCTTTGGTGAGGACGTAAACGCTGGCGACGAACTTCGTGTGCGGAGTGACCGAGCCAGGTTTGCAGAGAATTTGACCACGGACGACTTGTTCGCGGTTGATGCCTCTTAACAAGACACCGACGTTGTCGCCGGATTCTGCGTAGTCAAGGAGTTTGCGGAACATTTCGATACCGGTGACGATGGTCTTAAGGGTATCGTGAATGCCGACGATTTCAACTTCGTCGTTGAGACGGAGCATGCCACGTTCGACACGGCCGGTGACGACGGTGCCACGACCGGTGATGGTCAGGACGTCTTCGATCGGGAGTAAGAAGGGCTTATCGTTGGCACGGACGGGATCCGGGACATAGGAGTCCACCGCATCCATCAAGGCAATAATGTCTTTTTGGGCAGCGGCATCGCCTTCAAGGGCGAGTTTGGCGGAACCGCGGATGACGGGGATCTTGTCGCCCGGGAATCCGTAGTAAGAGAGCAGGTCGCGAACGTCCATTTCGACGAGGTCGATCAATTCGGGATCGTCCACGAGGTCAACCTTGTTAAGGAAGACGACGATGTAAGGAACGCCGACTTGACGAGCAAGCAGAATGTGTTCACGGGTTTGCGGCATGACGCCGTCGGTCGCCGCGACAACAAGGATTGCGCCATCCATTTGGGCGGCGCCGGTGATCATGTTCTTGACATAGTCAGCGTGCCCCGGGCAGTCAACGTGAGCATAGTGCCGTTTCTTGGTGCTGTACTCAACGTGGGCGGTATTAATCGTAATACCACGAGACTTTTCTTCAGGGGTGGAGTCGATTTGGTCGTAGGCCATTTTCTTGGCACCACCTTGCTGCGCTAAGACAGTGGTGATGGCCGCGGTTAACGTGGTCTTGCCGTGGTCGACGTGACCAATGGTACCAATATTAACGTGGACTTTACTTCTATCAAATTTTTCTTTTGCCATGTTTGAATTTCCTCCTTTGGATTTCGTGTTAATTCAACGAATTCATAATATAGCAAGGTTTATAAGAAATCAATACCTCGGGTAGTGATGTCCTAACGGTTGCTCATGCCCGACTTTTTGATGATTTCATCCGCAATAAAGCGTGGGCATTCGCCGTATTTTTCGAACTGCATCGTGTAGTTGCCGCGGCCTTGCGTGAAGGACCGTAAATCGGTAACGTAACCAAACATTTCGGACAACGGGACTTCGGCTTCGACGACTTTGGCGTTTCCGCGTTGGGATTCACCGGTCATGTTGCCACGACGGCGAGCGATATCGCCCACAACGTCGCCATAGTATTGTTCGGGGACCGTGACTTCGATCTTCATGATCGGTTCAAGGAGCACCGGGTCGCATTTTTTGGCGGCTTCTTTCAGCGCCATGGAAGCAGCGATTTTGTACGCAGCTTCGGAAGAGTCGACATCGTGGTAGCTACCATCGAAGAGGGTGGCTTTGATATCGACCACCGGGAATCCGGCGACGAGACCACGATCGAGCGAGTCTTTCAAGCCTTCGTTGGTCGGCTTGATGTATTCTCTGGGGACCGTACCGCCGACAACGGCATCCACGAACTCATAACCCTTGCCGGGGTTCGGTTCGAAGCGGACCCAGACGTGACCGTATTGACCACGGCCACCGCTTTGTTTGATGTACTTGCCTTCGCATTCAGCGGCTTTGCGAATGGTTTCGCGGTAACCGACTTGAGGTGCGCCGACATTGACTTGAACGTTGAATTCGCGACGCATCCGGTCGACGATGATGTCGAGGTGCAATTCGCCGACGCCGGCAATGATGGTTTGACCGCTTTCGGCATCCGTATGGACGCGGAAGGTCGGATCTTCTTCAGCCAGCTTCATGAGCGCAACGCCCATCTTTTCTTGGTCCGCTTTGGATTTGGGTTCCACCGCTTGTTCGATAACGGGTTCGGGGAATTCCATTTTTTCGAGTAAGATTTCCGCTTTTTCGTCGCAAAGGGTATCGCCGGTGGTCGTGTTTTTGAGGCCGACGACGGCGCCGATGTCACCCGCATAGAGTTCATCGACTTCTTGACGGTGATTGGCGTGCATCAAGACCAAACGGGCAATCCGTTCTTTGATGCCTTTGGTGGAGTTGAGGACATACGAACCGGACTTAAGGGTTCCGGTGTAAACCCGGACATAAGCCAAACGGCCAATGAAGGGGTCGGTGGCAATCTTGAAGGCCAAACCGGCAAACGGCGCTTTGTCATCCGGTATGACTTCTTTGAGTGAACCATCCGGCAAATGACCTTTGGCGTGTTCGATATCGATCGGCGACGGTAAGTAGTCGACGACCGCATCGAGGAGCGGTTGAATGCCTTTGTTTTTGTAAGCCGAACCGCAGAGAACGGGGTGGAATTTGCCGGAGATAACGGCTTTACGGATGACGGCTTTGATTTCTTCGACGGTGACTTCTTCACCTTCGAGGACTTTCATCATGAGTTCGTCATCATAGGCCGCTAACGCTTCGAGCAACTTGGCCCGGAGGGTTTTCACCTTTTCGAGGTATTCGGCAGGAATGGCAATTTGGGCAGGGGGAGTATCTTTATCCCCTTGGTATTCCCAAGCTTTTTGTTGGATGATATCGATCATGCCCTTGAATCTGGATTCGGAGCCGATCGGATATTGAATTGCTTCCGCATGGGCGGCTAAGCGGCTGTGGAGCGTTTCGACGCACATATCGAAGTCAGCGCCGATGGCATCCATCTTGTTGACAAAGACGATGCGGGGGACGCCGTATTTGGTGCCTTGGCGCCAAACAGTTTCGGTTTGCGGTTCAACGCCGTTTTTACCGTCGAGGACGGTGACGGCGCCATCAAGGACGCGAAGCGAACGTTCAACTTCAACCGTGAAGTCGACGTGCCCCGGAGTGTCGATGATGTTGACACGGTTGCCCTTCCAGACGGCGGTTGTGGCCGCGCTGGTAATGGTGATACCGCGTTCTTGTTCTTGGACCATCCAGTCCATCGTGGCTGCGCCTTCGTGAACTTCACCGATCTTGTGGATCTTTCCGGTGAAATAGAGAATGCGTTCGGTGGTCGTTGTTTTACCGGCATCGATGTGAGCCATGATACCGATATTATGGGTGTGATTAAGATCGTATTCGCGAGGCATAAATAAACCGCCTACCAGCGATAATGCGCGTAAGCTTTATTGGCATCCGCCATCTTATGCGTATCTTCCCGTTTCTTGACCGAGGCGCCGGTGCCGTTGGCGGCATCGATGATCTCGTTAGCTAATTTGTCTTCCATAGCTTTCTCGTTTCTCAAGCGAGCATAGCTTACCAACCAACGGAGGCCTAAAGTGACCTTACGTTCGGGGGATACTTCCACCGGAACTTGGTAGTTGGCAGCGCCGATACGACGAACTTTGAGTTCGACCTCCGGCATAATGTTGTTAATGGCCGTCGCGAAGACGTCCATCGCGGGTTTCCCCGATTTGGCTTCGATTTTTTTGAAAGCTTCATAAAGAATGGTTTGCGCGGTTCCGCGTTTGCCATCCAACATGATCTTATTGATTAAACGAGTCACCAGTTTCGAATTGTAAATCGGATCGGGTAACACGTCTCTCTTACTAACGCTTCCTTTACGTGGCATATAATTTCCTCCTTCCTGATATCTTCAGTGATTATACGCAGTCGAATTATTTGGCTTCTTTGGGTCTCTTGGTACCGTATTGGCTACGTCCTTGACGACGTTTTTCAATACCGGCACAGTCCAATGTACCCCGAATGACGTGATAGCGAACGCCCGGTAAATCCTTTACACGGCCGCCGCGGATCATGACAGTGCTGTGCTCTTGCAAGTTGTGACCTTCACCGCCGATATAGGCTGTGACTTCATAGCCATTGCTTAAGCGAACACGAGCGTACTTCCGTAAAGCCGAATTCGGCTTTTTGGGAGTCATCGTGCCGACACGAGTGCAGACGCCGCGTTTTTGAGCGGAATCTTGGTCGGTTTGACGCTTCTCGAGGGAGTTCCATCTCTTGTTGAGAGCCGGAGCCTTCGACTTGAAGGTGGTCTTGGTGCGTCCGTTACGGACCAGTTGGTTGATTGTTGGCATTAGGTTTAGTCCTCCTTCCGAATGCGAATTGGCATTGTTAAGTACACAATACCCGGTGTGTCAATCTTTTCCTTAAAAAATGACCCAATGGGTCGATCATGCACACGCTACGTATTATAGACGAGCGCCTACCTAAATGCAACAACAAATGTAAAAAAGTTCACGAAATGATAGGGAAAAATCATCCAAGTTTCGTGACCGTGATTTGGGCCGAATAGGTAGTCAAAGAATCAATGGTAAAGGTGTATCCAAGAGCGGACCCGTCATGGAACATGAAGTCTTGAAAGGTCTCCACGCCAAAGCTGTCGCCTGCTTGAAACAGCGTGTCGTTGGTTGCTGCTATGCCTTCCAAGAAGGTGTTTTCGCCACTGCTTTCGAGGAGGTGGTAAAGCGGGTAGCCGTTTTCACTCGTGGAGGAAGTATTGGTATGCGCAATTTTCTTGTAATAGGTTTCGTTGAGTTGGACATCCGCAGGTAAACTCGTGATGGGCGTGGTATCGACATAGCCCAAGAATGTGCCGGAATTGTCCGTCCGATAATAGCCTAAGCGGGCATCGACATGGTACACCTTGATGCCATAGCCGTTCATGAGCCGGACCGAGCCATAAGCGCTTTGCGAATCAGCGTAATTGAGCTTGGTCGGCGTGTAAAATTCGAGGGCCAGATACTCATCCATCGCGGAACCGTTCCAGTTATTTTTAATGAGGATGGATTCGCCTTCCCAGGCAAACGGGCGAAGTGTCAAGATTCCGCTGTCGGTCACGACTTTGGGGCGGGTCCAATTGAGGGCCATCTTGCTATAAACCGTGTGATCGCCGACGGAATAATCCATCATGTCGACGCGGCCGGTCGG
>CALMWE010000007.1 GCA_937873795.1 uncultured Caryophanales bacterium | reverse complement strand
TTGACCGTACCGATGTTGGCATACACGTCATCGGCAATCGCCATCTTGGCGTGAATGAAGCCGGGGGTGTATTCATAGATGCGGACGCCGTTTTTAATCAGTTCGGGATAGTTGGCGCGCGTCATCTCGAAGATGGTTTTCTTATCGGGAATGTGGGGCACGATGATTTTGACATCGAGCCCTTGTTTGGCGGCATTGCTGAGCGCCGTGATCATTTCGTTATCCAAGATGAGATAGGGCGTCATCGCGTGGATGTAGTGGTGAGCCCGTCCAAACATATTGAGGTAAATATTCTTGGCCACCGATTCGTCATCGAAGGGAATATCGCCATAGGGTTGGACATACCCTAACGACGAGGTGCTCTCCGAAGTCAGTTTGTTCATGAATTTAGGATAGTCATCAAGGGTATCCGAGATGGAGTCCCAGTGGGTCAAAAACATCAGGGTCAAACCATAGACACCTTCACCGGAAAGACGGACCCCGTTATCCTTCCAATGTCCGAAGCGGACTTTGGCGTTGATGTATTCATCCGCCAAGTTCATGCCTCCGGTAAAGCCGTATTTGCCGTCAATGACGGCGATTTTGCGGTGGTCGCGGTTATTCATCCGGACATCGAGAAGCAGTTTAAACCGGCTGACGGCGTAGGCTTTGATACCCAATTTCCGTAAGTACATATAGTAGTAGCTCGGAAGAGTGGAGGAACATCCGAAATCATCATAAAGGATACGGACATCCACGCCTAACGCAACCTTTTCTTTCAATACGGCAAGGATACGGTCCCAGACAAGGCCCGGTTCGATGATGAAGTATTCCAGAAAGATGAACTTCTTGGCGCCTTTTAAGGCTTCAAGTAAATCGGGATATAAGTCATCGCCCAACGGGTAGTACTTAGCTTCGGTAAAGGCGTACGCCGGGCTTTTGGAATAGTCATGGATATAACGCATCTGCGAATAGGCATCTGAATCTTTCAAAGCGATTTTTTCCAGCGTTTGACTATCCGCTTTGGTCACTTTGGCCAAAACCTTATTGAGCGGTTCGAGTTTCTTGCGTTGCCGTTTGGAGATTTTTTTGTTAGCGAAAATAATGTACAGCGGTCCGCCGAAAAGCGGGAATA
>CALMWE010000006.1 GCA_937873795.1 uncultured Caryophanales bacterium | reverse complement strand
GCCGGCGTCGGTGCGGTCCTAAACTTCATCCCTCAACTCTTCATTCTGTTCTTATGTATCTCTATCTTGGAAACGACCGGCTATATGAGCCGTATCGCCTTTTTCCTTGACCGTCTGTTCCGGAAATTCGGCCTCAGCGGCAAATCCTTGATTCCGTTTATTGTCGGAAGCGGGTGTTCGGTTCCCGGAATTATGACCACGCGCACCATCGAAGACCCCAATGAACGGCGGATGAGCGTCGTCTTGACCCCGTTTATCCCATGCTCGGCAAAACTACCGATATTAGCGCTCTTTTCCAGCTTTTTCTTCCCGCAATACGCAGGGCTCGTTTCCTTCTCTTTGTATGCCTTTGCCGTCGTCATTATTCTTCTTTCGGCTTTCTTTCTTTCCCGCTTCTATTATCACAGCGACCGTTCGGGTTTCTTAAGCGAACTCCCCGAATATAAATTACCGAGTTTTCGTTATGTCGCCCGCGATGTCGGCGAAAAGACCTTATCGTTTATTAAACGCGCGGGTTCGATCATCCTCATCAGCTCCGTCATCGTTTGGTTTTTAACCTCGTTTACGTGGCGTTTTACCTTCATCAGCGATCCTCAAGACATTGCCTCTTCGATGCTCGCCGGCATCGGCAACGCACTGAGTTGGATTTTCTATCCGATGTTGGGTGGACATAATTCCTGGGGCGCAACCGTTGCCGCTTTCCAAGGTTTGGTCGCTAAAGAAAACGTGGTTTCCACGATGAGCGTCATCGGAGGTGTGGCGAACGAAGGCAATGTCTTATCGCCCACCGGGGTGTTTGGTTTCTTTACGCCCGTCACGGCCTATGCGTTCATGGTGTTTAATTTATTCAGCGCCCCGTGCTTCGGTGCGATCGGCGCGATGAAAAAAGAACTCGGGACCACCAAACGGTTGATTAAGGCGATTGCCTTTCAAACCGGCCTAGCTTGGATCTTAGCGTCCCTTATCGGAGGCGTTGGCACGATCATTGCCAACGGATTCTAATATGGGATGGATTGATTTTGTCATCGTCGGAAGTGTCGCCCTCATCGTCGGATTTTTGGTGTGGTGGCGCTTCATCAAACATAAAAACCAAGCGTGTTCGTTCTGTGAACAAGCGCCCAGTAAAAAGGGTTCTCGTCTTCTTAAGGCGTATCGGAAAAAGTATAAAACCACCAACAAATGCCCTTGCCATTAACGTTTATTGGTTAAGCCCGTCGATCCACTTTTGTCCTGTTTCCAAAAGTTCCATCGTGCACAAAGTGCAAAAAGTGCTACACTAAAAGCACCGTTTTATTAAAACGAGCCGAATGGACATACCCTATGCACTCCAAAAAAATAGTTCCAATCCTAACGACGGCACTCTTCGGAATCGCTCTTTCCGGATGTACTTTGCCGCCCCTATATAACAGTGAAATCTCGTCTTCCGGGACTTCCACCAGTGAAGACAGTTCGGAGTATACCTCCGAAGAAATCTCTTCGATGATCGAAGGCGCCACATCGTTGGTCTTTTCGTCGACTTCCACGGTCGAAATCAGCAATAGTAACGGCAAAGTTACCAGCAGCGGCAGTTATGTCTACATCAGCGGTGCAGGCGATTATGTCCTCAGTGGTTCGGCCACCAACATGCAAATCCAAGTCAATGCCGTCAAAGCCTCGGTCAATCTGATTCTTAACGGCGTGAGCCTCGGCAACACCAAAAACGCTCCGATCTACGTCGTCAATGCCGAAGAAACCGACATCATCGTCGCTCCGGGAACCATCAATACCTTAAGTGATGCGACCACCTATACCTACGAAAATACCACCGAGCAAGATCCCAAAGCCACGATCTTCTCCAAAGACGACCTGAACATCCAAGGTACCGGCACGCTCAACGTCACCGCCAACTTCAATAACGGCATCTTCTCCAGCAATGACTTACGTTTCAAAGCCACCGAAGGCATTGGACCTACCATCACGATTAACGCTAAAAACGATGCCATCAAAGGCAAAGATTCAGTGCAAATCGAAAACGGCACCTATAATCTCACTTCCGGAGGCGACGCCATCCAATCGGATACCGCCGATACTCTCGAAAAAGGTTATATTTACATCAAAGGCGGGACGTTTGATGTCCATGCCGTCGATGATGGCTTCCAAGGCTATCGTTATGTCCAAATCGATGAAGGGAACTTCACGATGACGACGACCGGAAAAGGCTTGATCAGCGACCTTGACATTACGGTCAATGGCGGAACCTTCGGGATTACCTCCGTCGATGATGCGATTCATAGCACCGGAAATGCCACGATCACCGGCGGTAACTTTACCGTATCTACCAACGATGACGGCTATCACGCCGAAACCACGCTGACCATCAGCGGTGGCACTCACCTCATCACTAAATCCTACGAAGGTTATGAAGCCACGACCATCAATATCAACGGTGGCACCTCGCATATTACGTCCTCCGATGACGGCCTCAATGCCGCCGGCGGAGACGGTTCCACTACTTGGGGCGGAAGTTCCAGCACCGGAACCATCAACATCAATGACGGTTATCTCTACGTCAACGCCACCGGCGATGGTCTTGATTCTAACGGCAGCATCTTCATTACCGGCGGAACCACGCTGGTTAACGGACCCACCAGTAATGGAAACGGCCCTCTAGACTGTGGGGATCAAAGCGGCTATATCAGCCAAACCGGCGGAACGCTGGTCGCGGTCGGTAGTAGTGGCATGGCCGTCGGCGTCACCCAAGGCAATCAATATTCCGCCATCGTCCGTCATACCGCGGCGGTCGCTACAACCTCGCAATACGTCGTCCTCGATAGCGCCAACAACCCCGTGATGTCCTTCAAACCCGTGAAAAATTCGTATTCCATCGCCGTCAGCTCTTCACTTTTCACCAGCGGCGGTTATAAACTATACAGTGGCGGAACGCTTACGAACCCCACCTCGACCAGTGACGGCTATTCCCTCGGTGGCACCTACAGCGGTGGCACCCAAATCACTTCGTGGAGTTTCTCAAGCAGTCTCATCCATTATTCCTTCGGGTCCACCTCGGGTCCCGGAGGACGCTAAAAAGGAGCACTTATGTCCAGCAAAATCATCACCAAACCTCTGCCTCAACCGTTACCCGACTTTGAACGCCGCTTAGCCAAATTCTTCTTCATCGCCGCCGCTTTATCCCTCATCGCCGTCTTATGGAACTTGGCCCCGTCGTTTGTGATCCATACCATCACCGGTGACCGCTTGGACGCGCCGATGGGCTTCATTGCCGCCTTCGGTAACGACTACTACGTCGCTTCCCCGGCCCAACTGATTTCCATCCTCGCCTTTGGCGTATCGGGTCTTGTCTCGCTTTACTTCGCCATCCAAGCCTTAAGCGGCAACAAACTCAAAAACCGTGGCCTGATCGTCGTTATTTCGCTCGTCCTTGATTTAGCCGGATTGATTCTTCACTACTTAGGCTATGTCTACTTCGGCGATGTCAACTTCCTCGATGCCCTCGACCAAAGCTATGTCATCTCCTGGGGCTTCATCCTCGTCGCCGCCTTTGCCTTAACGTCGATGTTCATCAAATGGTTCTTCGTCAATCGTCTCGAAGCGCCGAAAGAATAACCAAACCAACAATAGAAACGAAAAGCCGGTTACAAAATCGGCTTTTTTATTCCTCCAAAGAGTCAATGCCACTTGCAATTTAGGGTGCAAACTGTCACAATAACAATGAAAATGCACCCTAATGGAGGAAACGTATGGCGGACAACACAGCAAGGATTCAAGCCCTACTCAAGGAAAAAGCGGATCTCACTACCCGGCTTCAGTTGATTCCTTTTGACGGGAGCATCGAAATCAAGACAATCCAACAAGAAAAATACCTTTATGCGAGAAAGCGTGAAAATGGCAAAAACACCTCACGTTATCTCGATAAATACAGTGACGAGCGTTATTCGCTTCTTTTGCGCCAATCGCTGGAAGCTCGCTCTCTTAAGAAACAACTTCGGGCCATTGAAAAAACCTTGGCTCAATTGGGTTATAGCCCGAGTATCTTATCCCCTCGTGTCCTTTTGAATGTCGAATTTGCACGGACCAATGTCAAAGCGCTCATCTACGATCAAGCGGTGCTCGAAGGCGTCGCAACGACATTTCCTCAGACCGAAACGATTTTAGAAAACGGGAAAGTCAACGGCGTCACCGCCAGCGACGTCCAAAAAATACTCAACTTAAAACACGCCTGGGAGTTCATTTTGGACCTTGACGTTTTGGCATCTCCAACCAACTTCTACCTCTTGTCTTATATTTCCCGCTTAATCAATGAGGGATTTTATGATGAGGGTGGAAGAATCCGAGGGGTCCCAGTGACGATTGGTGGCACTTCTTATGTTCCTCCTCTTCCCCTCGAGTCCACGGTT
>CALMWE010000005.1 GCA_937873795.1 uncultured Caryophanales bacterium | reverse complement strand
ACAGCCATTTTAAGCTTACTTTCATGGTTTTTCCTCCTTAGCGTTTCTTGAATTGATCGAGGAAACGGAGATCGTTTTGATAGATACGACGGATATCCTCGATACCATAACGGAGCATGGCAACCCGTTCGATGCCGATACCAAAGGCAAAGCCTTGGTAGACTTTTGGGTCATACCCGCTCATGGTGAGAACATTTGGGTGAACCATGCCACCGCCGAGGATTTCAATCCAACCGGTGCCTTTGCAGACCGAGCAGCCTTTACCACCGCATTCGGCGCAGGAGACATCGACTTCGACGCTGGGTTCGGTGAATGGGAAATAACTGGAGCGTAAACGGATTTGGCGTTTCTCGCCATACATTTTCTTAACAAAGAGTTCGAGCGTGGCTTTGAGGTGGCCGAGGTTGACGTCCTTATCGATCAATAAGCCTTCGATTTGGGCGAATTGATGCGAGTGGGTCGCGTCATCATCGTCGCGGCGGTACACTTTGCCGGGGCAAATGACTTTGATCGGTTGACCTTTTTTGGCTTGCATCGTCCGGGCTTGCACCGGGGATGTGTGGGTGCGCAACAAGGTGTTGTCATCGATATAGAAGGAATCTTGCATATCGCGGGCCGGATGGTCCTTGGGAATATTCAAGAGTTCAAAGTTAAAGTGATCGCTTTCGACTTCGGGGCCTTCGGCGACTTCATAGCCCATTCCGAGGAAGATTTCGGTGATTTCGTCTTTGACGACATAGAACGGATTACGGGCGCCTTGTTCTTCGCTGGTTCCCGGAAGCGTAAGATCGATTTTCTCGCTTTCGAGTTTGGCGCGAAGCTCTTTGGCTTCCAAGATTTTGACCTTGGCGTCCAAGGCATTCGAGATTTCGCCTTTGGCTGAGTTGACGCGTGCACCATATTCCGCGCGCTCAGAGGGATCGAGGTCTTTCATTTTGCCTAAAAGCGCCATCAAAGGCGACTTTTTGGCGAGATACTCGTTGCGGACGAGGGTAATTTCGTCCATCGTCGAGGCTTTCGCAATTGCGTTTAAAGCCGACGTTTTCAAACTTTCTAAATCGGTGTTTTCCATAACTTTCCTCCTAAAAAATAAAAAAAGCCATTCCCGAGGAACGACTCATCGCCGTGGTGCCATCCTGCTTCGTAAACGAATACGCACTAAGGTGTTAACGCCACCAACGGGACTCGCCGATACTCCAAGGTGAATTCGCCGGGATCGTATCCATGGAGTGGTCTCACTGTTCACTCTTCCCTGTTGGACGAAGGTCCGGTTACTCTGTCTCTTCAACGTATATCCGTATTATATCAATAATAAAATGGGAATGCTAGATAACATAACGAATAGGAAAATGAACAAAAAGAGGTTGTTCCACCGCTGGATTTAAGAGAATATCACGAAAGTTGTTTTATTTTACTTCGTGTTTCAAGGTAACCCAAAGGATGTACGCTAACGAAATAAGAGCGTTCAACGGGAAGATCGTGTAGGTTCCAAAGCCAATCTCGTATAAACCCCAATATTCGATGGCAAAATGTGCATATAAAAATATCTGAAGATTGAGTTCAACATTGATATAAAAAGCGGGAATAGCGAACAAGCTTACAGTCAGTAAAATGACAGCAAAAATGAAAAATGGGTTTCTATTCGATGTAACGGAGAAATCTTTTAGAGGTGCTTTCTTTGAAAGCAGCCGGGTAAGTCCAAAAATGATGAAAGAAATAGATAAGAGGATATATAGTGCGAAAACGATGATGGGGATAAGACTTTCAATTGGTGAAATAAACGGCGGGTATCCATTTCCGAACAATATATTCATTGGAGAATACCCAGATCCTCCTGCTGTTCTCCCAAAGAAAGGGAAAAGAAAGAACGACACGAGATTTACCAATCCAAGGCAGACAAACATAATGACACTGCCTTTTTCTAAGGTATTTTTTTTCATTGATTTCTCCTTAATGGTGGGTATTTGGATTAGTTTGAAACCACATTATGTGATTTCGATGTTGTGAAAAGGATATAGGCTAACGAAATAAGAGCGTTTAACGGGAAGATGGTGTAGGTTCCAAATCCAATTCCATAGTCGCCCAATTCGGGTATCCTTATTTGGTCAGCCAAAATGATGTTGTTAATTTTAACAATGACAAAAAACACTGAGATGGCAAGAACACTTAGGGTCAGTAGAATCAAAGAAAGAACAAAAAACGGATTTTTATTCGAGGACATCGGAATTTTCTTGGTCTGCCCTTTTTTCGAAAGCAGCCGTGTGAGTCCAAGGATAATCATTGACAATGAGATAAGCACATACACAAAGTAGAAAATCTCTGGGAGGAGATTTTGGATTGAGAAGCCTCCAAGAACCAGTCGAAGTGGGCTCGGATAGATTCCATCAATGAAATAGTACGGTCCAAAGTATGGAACAAAGAAAAAAGAAAGGATATTGACGAATCCAAGGCATACAAAGACGATATTCATCACTTTTTCATTGAATACTTTTCTCATGGTTTCCTCCGATGTGAGTTAAATGAGTTAGAACTAATTGCTATGCATTCATACGCTTCTACTTAATAATACGGATAAATGGAGGAAAAATACTCGGAAATCTGAAATAAAAGAAAAAAAGTAACAATTTGTTTTGGATTCACCCATAAAAAAAGAAACGGCATGAACCGTTTCCTTAATGTTTTAGATACGAGCAACACCGCTTTGACGGGCGGCTTCGGCAACTTTTTTGATGACCGCTTCGTGAACCCGCGGATCAAACGGTGCCGGGAGGATGTACGTGGCGGATAACTTATCTCCGACGATTTCGGCAATGCCTTTGGAGGCCGCGATCATCATCGGAAGGTTGATGTCTCGGGCACGGACACTGAGAGCACCTTTGAAGATACCCGGGAAAACGAGAAGATTATTGATTTGGTTGGGAAGGTCGCTACGTCCGGTTCCCACTACTGCTGCGCCGGCTTCTAACGCATTATCGCGCGAGATTTCAGGCACTGGATTAGCAAGAGGGAAGACGATTGCATCGGAGTTCATCGAACGGACCATGTCTTTGGAGACGATGTTTCCGACAGAGACACCGATGAAGACGTCGGCGCCTTTCATGGCGACCGCTAGGGGGCCATGAAGATGCGATAAATTGGTGATTTTGGCCATCTCGGCTTGAACTGGATTCATCCAGCTTTCGCCTTCGCAGACGATGCCGAAACGATCGACCAGGGTAATATGTTTGGCACCTAATTGAAGCAAGAAGCGGGCGATGGAAATACCGGCGGCACCGGCACCATTAATGACGATTTTGACTGCGTCCATCGACTTGTTGACCACTTTGATGGCGTTCATCAAGGCCGCTCCGGCAACAATCGCGGTTCCGTGTTGGTCATCGTGGAAGACCGGGATGTCGCAGATTTCTTTCAAGCGGCGTTCGATTTCAAAACACCGGGGAGCGGATATATCTTCAAGGTTGATCCCGCCGAAGGAACCGGCGATGAGGGACACCGTACGGACGATTTCATCGGGATCTTTGGTACGTAAGCAAATCGGGAAAGCGTCAAGACCACCAAAGGTTTTCAGTAGGACGCATTTACCTTCCATGACCGGCATGCCGGCTTCAGGACCGATATCACCTAGACCTAATACGGCGGTTCCATCGGTAATCACGGCGACGATGTTTTGACGTCCGGTTAAGTCATAGCTTTTGTTGACATCTTTTTGAATTTCAAGACAGGCCTGAGCAACACCGGGAGTATAGGCGAGCGATAAATCTTCTTTGGTTTGAACTGGAACTTTGGCAATGATTTCGAGTTTGCCTTTCCATTGATAGTGTTTTTTGAGTGATTCGGTTGCGTAATCCATAAGTTTCTCCTTTATAAGAACATGGGGATGTAAGCGACGGAGTTCATCATCATCATCATGATGAAGATGAGCACGGTGACAAACGCCCCGACGTAGGGTTGACCGGTCTTCTTAAAGAAGAAGCGGTTGAAAAGCGGGAGGATGGCCATCATCGGAATGACCGACCACAGCATGTTGACGAAGAGCCATTCATCGGTGTAATAGACCGTTTTGGTCGTCGCGAAGGTAATGTATTGAATGGCGAAGATCGCAAAGAGGCCGATAGTATTAGCTACCACCGCAATGAGGTTTGATTCCCACTGCTTTTGACCACGGTAACGGTTGACGAGGTTGACACGGATGCTGTTGGAGAAATAGAAGATGAAGAAGAACGGCCAGTACATCAAGGCAACAATCAGGTATTTGATTTTGAATAACGGTTTGATGGCGATGAAGAACAACCGGAAGTCGGTGTGGAAGACCCAATAATTGACCATCACCAGGAGGTAAAGTCCGGCAAAGACGGCGAAGGCGAAGAGGAGACTCTTGAGCACGCCTTTGATGGAGAGTTTAAGACCTTGGGTATTAACCATCGGTTTCTTGAACGCTTTACTGATGAGATGCGTGGCTAAGAAGATCAATAAACCGAAGGAGCCACTGACGACGGCCCAGAGCATGACGCCGTTATTCATCCGTTCGGGGAAGAACCACGTCAGAATGCCGTTATTGGCATCGGCGAACATCGTCGTTGAGAGTTTGCAGCACGGCACGTAAATCAAGCAGGCGAAGGTGGCACCGATGAGAAGTGCCCCGTAGTTGAGCCACGTGGCCAACTTGGAAGGTTTCTCGGTCAAAGCGGGTGCTTCTTTAATCATGTCTTTCTTAAAGAAAGGAATGAGTAGCAAGAGACTGGCTAAGGCGAGGATGAATAAGAACGCTCCGACAAGGGCCACACCACTGAAGAGTTCTTTAATCCACCAGGTCTGGTTCATATAACTCATGGTCATATCCAAATGCATGGCGATATCGAAGAATTCAAGGAAGTGCGCGGTCGTAATCGGATCAAACGGTTGTAAGGCGTGAATGACTTTTTCGTTATTGACGATGCGCATCGTGAAATCATAAGGATTTCCGTAGACACGCCCGATGTCGACTTCCGTGATGGGAGCCGAACCCTCAAGAGTTAATCCAGAGTTGACCATCCGTAAAGCTTCAGGGGCGGTGCGCATATCGCCATACCATCCGGTAAAGGACGGATCACTGGTGAGTTCGTTACGATAGGCACCCTCGTCGTAGTACGCATAGCTGGTACCGAAGTTGCAGCGGATCGTCGAGAGGACATCATCGGTCAGGGTCAAGACATACCCGGTGACATAGGCGGAATGAAGTTTACTTTGCGGAACCACGCCATCGATGACTTCTTTGCCAAAGTAGGCAGCGGCCCGGATGACGGCGTTGCCGCCGGCGGAGTGTCCGGCTGCCCCGATTTGGGTTTTATCGATGAACGGGAAGCTATTTCCGGCATACAAGTAGTCCACCATCGGAATCAGGCCATAGCCTTCGTTGGTGGCGGATTGGATTTGATGGGTGGCGGTCGAATCGCCTTGCGAGAAGGGGTCGATGGTAATGACCACCACACCACGGCGTGCCAATTCCAGCGACATCGAGATTTGCGTTTCCTTGGTCCGTTGGAACCCGGGAACGATGATGACGCATGGGGCGGGGTTGTCTGCTGTGGCTGTTTTGGGTTTGAACAAATCGGCGACAACGTATTGATCGTCCACCGTTTCGAGGGTAAACGAACTGACGTCGATGTTGCCAAAGCCGGTTTGCGTCAGCGACGCCCCGAGTGAGCCGGTCAAAACGAGCAGCAAGCTGATCCAAAGGGTTTTATGGTGGCTTAGGAACGTTGTGCTCGCATGAACGAAACGTCCCAAGGTTTCCTTGACTTTGCTTGGAAGCTTCATAGATTCCTCCTTGTATGGGGAAAATTCCCTAATAACATTTTCTTATTGCTAAAAGGGCTTTCACAATAAGGACTATTTTATCGGTCAATAATTTTTTTTGATGAGGACGTGTTTATCTGGCTGTTCGGTATTTGAAATTCTTGGCGAAGCGCACGAATTCTCCGGTATCGGAAAATAAGTGAGCGTCTTTTTTGTAAATCAGGCCAATTCTCACGGGGATCGGTTCGGCTAAAGGAATGGCGACCAGTTCGTCATCCATCTCCGCCACTTCGCGGAACACGAACGCACCCGCCAAACCGTCGGTAATGAATTTCTTGATGGTGTAGAGTTGGCTCGAATAAAGCAGTACATGGGGTTCAATCCCGTGACGGGAGAAAAGGGCTTTGATTTTGGGGTTTTGGAAAGAGTCCGCTTTCATCAAAATAATGGGTTGATCGCGGAGGTCCTCAATGTCCAGTTTTTTCTTTTTAGAAAGCGGAGAGGTTTTGCTGACGCAGAACACCAATTCAGTTTCCAGGATATCGACGATTTCGAACGTCTGTTCCATGCCTTCTTCGACGACGGCAATGGCTAAATCGAGGCTTTCGTCTTCGACGAGCACGCGGGTTTGTAAAGACCCGTGCTCAAAGATTTCGATGGCGATGTCGGGATGGAGCGTCTTGAATTCACGGAACATCGGCGGGAACAAAAACGTGCCAATCATCGGAGGAACACCGATACGGAATTGTTTCTTCTTGCCGCCGAAGTCTTTCATCTGCAAAATGACCGCGTCCACCTTGGCCAAGATTTCTTCGGCTTGTTGAAGAAAATAGGTGCCTTCCATGGTCAAGGTGATTTTATTATTCTGACGATGGAAAAGGGCCACACCGAGTTCATCCTCAAGTTCTTTGATGGAGGCTGAAATGGCGGGTTGACTGACATAGAGGGCTTCGCTCGCCCGTGTGATATTATTGTATTGGCAAACGGCTTGGAAGTAGCGGAGTTGGGAAATTTTCATAAGGTTCCTCGCGTTTCTATATTTGTCTTTATTATGGACGCGGACCCCTATGAAAACAATCCCGCCATAAATAAAACTAATCGCAGCATAAAAACAAAATAACGCCAAAGCATTGAAGCCCAGCCCCACCTCGTATAGATTAAAGTTATCTTATTTTGCAAACACAACGGAGGCTCATACGCATGAAACGAATTCGCCCATTTACCGCTGTCTTAGTCTTGGGAGCCCTTTCACTCGCCGGATGTTCCACTGTCACCAAAGTTTACTATACGGTGTCGTTTGATACCGATGGCGCCGGTGACATTCCCTCGGTCGAAGTGGCCAAAGGCCGAAAGATTGAAACTGAAATTCCCGATCCCGTGATCGATAACGTCCACCTCTTCTCGGGTTGGTATGAAGATGATGAAACGTTCCTTTTACCTTTTTCGATTCCCGATGATGTGGTCACCCATGATATGACCCTCTATGCCAAATGGCGGATTTTACAAAGCTATCCCACCGAGATTGCCATTTCCACCGCTTCCTCGTTCTCCAGCAGCCTTGCTTGGTTCCAAGCCGGAGTGGATGAACATTATTCGTTCCAAGTGACGCTTTATTCCTCCTTAGGCGAAACCTACTCGGACACCGGCATTGAAGTCGAAGGCACACATACGGTCAATGGTAACGAAATCGTGTGGACCCCGAGCGTCATTCCTCAAGGCGGAACCTATAAAGCCAAAATTGATACTTACTATGAAGCCACCGTTCTTTCAACGGTCACCCAAGAAGGTTTAGTCTTCAAAGGCGCGGGCACCAACGCGAACCCGTATCTTCTTTTGGATCCGGTCGATGTCTATGCGATGAGCAAAGTCAAAACCGCGTTTGGCGCGGATAAAGTCTATGTTTTGAATGCCGACATCAGCGTCGAAACCGTGTATCTCGATAGCGTCGGCACTGAATTCCAAGGCGAACTCAACGGAAACGGCCATACAATCACCGTGACCACCGGAAACTACGCCCTCTTCGACAAGTTATCCTCCACCGCGTATGTTCATGATTTAATTTTAGCCGGAACGATCAATACCGGTGCCGTGGCTCTAGTTGCCTCTTTGGCTTCCTCCAACGCGGGCCATATTCAAGACGTCGATAACTTCGCGGATGTGACCTCCACTGCCGGAACCGTTGGCGATATCACCACCAAAGACTTAGGCGGCGCAGGCGGCATCGTCGGTGTCAACTTAACCAGTGGTTTAATTGAAGACTGCGATAACAACGCCACCATCAAAGCCCGTATCGGCGGAGGCGGTATCGCTTCGCAAAACTTAGGCACCATCCAACGTTGCCGGAACTTAGGAACCTTGGGCGCCGGAAACGCGGTCGAAAGCAGCAAATCGCTCTCGGCTTACAGCTACATGGGCGGCATTGCCGGATTCAATAGTGGAACCATCACCATGTCCCGCACCACATCGACAGGCAAATTGTTGGCACAACGTTATACCACCAGCACACCCACCGATACCACCAATAACCGTGTCATCGGGGGCATTGCCGGATATAACCAAGCCGGCGGACAAATCACGTTATCCTATTTCAGCGGCATCCGCTGCATGGGTGACCAATACGTCGGCGGTATCTCCGGAATCAACGCCGGTTCTATCAGCAATTGTTATAGTGCCGGGCTTTATTATGAAACGCCGTTATGCCGTTCCTACATCGGCGCCCGTCTCAATGTCGGCGGGATTGCCGGACTTCTCGAAGGCAGCGGTTCGATCGATCATTGCTTCAATACAGCCAACGTCTATAGCTTCACTGTGGGCGATAATCCTTATGGCATCGCCAGTAGTTCCACCAACTGCGTGAGCATTAACCAAAACCTCGATCCACGCTCCAGCGGAACCCAAGCTTATGGTAATACCATAACCGATACGTTGGTGGCCCCCACCGGTTCGAACAATACGATGGTGGCTTCTGCTTCCATGGCGGGCACCACGAACGATTACATCCTTGCCGATTACACCGCGATTTTAGGCGCCGCCTTCGTTTACGATCCCACTGCGGGCATGGTGCTTGCCTTCCAAGTCGCTTAATCCGATATTCCCATCAGGCGGTCACTCTCCTTGGCCGCCTTTTTCTTTCCATAAACAAAACTTATTGGAGAATAAAAAATGGGTAGTTAAAGCGCTTTCATTTTCTCCCTACTATTAAAGTGACATAAAACGCAAAGGAAACATCATTATGAAACCAAAAATACTTGTCGTCCTATTAGGTATGTGTTTACTGCCGCTGGTCGCATGCGGCGAAATCTCATCTTCGGGAAGCTTAAGCGAGTCCTCCGAAATCCCGTCGTCTTCGGAAATCGAAAGTTCCTCGGAAAGTTCATCGGAAATTTCGAGTGAGTCTTCCGAAAGTTCGTCAAGCGAAACCGCGATTTATCCGGTGACCTTCACCTCTGAGGGCTTCACGGATGTGGTCGTCAACGTCTTGGATGGTGCTACCGTCACCGCTCCCGAAGGCTTTACTAAGGATTACTACGTGCTCAGCGGCTGGACCCTCGATGGCGTTGCCTTTGACTTCAACACCCCGATTACCGGCCCGATTACCTTAGTGGCCAGCTGGTCGCTCGCGCTGAGTCTACAAGGCACCGGCACCGAAGCCGATCCGTTCTTACTGAACACAGCTGCTGACCTCGATTTATTAAGAAGCTACCCCGTCGATGTCACCAACGGCAATTACTTCAAGTTTGCTGCGGATATCAATTATTCCATCAGCGGTGACCTTGTCAGCATATTCGCCGGACACCTCGTTGGCAACGCCCAAATGCTCACCATCCTCGGGGATCAACCCTTATTCACCACATTGGCGGAAACCAGCACCGTCGATGGCTTAATCATCAATCCTGCGATTGCTTCGGAAACACGCGCAAAAGTTGCTTCCTTGGCGATGGAAAACTACGGTCACATCTCCAATATCGGTCTTGTTGTGACCACCCATGAAGAACAACGGACCAACCCTGAAACCAGTGTCGTTGAAACCGTCACCGTCACGGTCGGTTCGGTCATCTCCACCGCCGGAACCGTCAATGACTTAGCCACGGCCGATGCCTCCGGTGCTGCGGGTCTCGTCGGTATCAACCAAGCCTCAGGCGTCATCTCTTCTTCTGTTAGCGCGATTACCGTTCAAGCCAAAATCGGTTCGGGTGCATTTGCCAGCGTCAACTTAGGACGTATCGAAAACTGCACCAATAACGGACTCATCGGCGCCACTGCCACCACCGTTTCTTCTTCCACCGGTGCTGCGGTCGCAACGTACAGCTATGCCGGTGGTATTGCCGGATTCAACAGCGGCACCATCGATCAATGCGTCAACAACAACAACGTCTTCGCTCAACGCAACGCTAAAACCGCGGCTTCTAACGGCAACGAATTCTTAGGTGGCATTGTCGGTTATAACCAAGCCACGGGCATCATCGAAGAATCCATCAATATGGGCCGTATCCACGGTGATCGTGCGATTGGCGGTATTGCCGGAAGTAGCGATGGCATCATCCGTTATTCTTATAACGTCGGCGATTACGGCGGACGTTTCGATCTCGGCGGCATTGCCGGATTGATGGTCGCCACTGCCACCGTCTCCTATTGCTTCTCCACCACGTCGTATAACTCCACCAGTTCGACCAACTCGTATAAATACAGCGATGCTCAATTAACCGGTAACTACTGGGCCCTCAGCCAATACGCCGACCACTCGGTGTATACCGACATCAACGTCACCTCGACATTGGCCATCCGCGATGGCGCGGCTCCTGCCAGTGGCGAAGGGAACGTCGCGATGAGCGTAGTTGCCAGCACCGATTTCACCTCGGTTCTTGGCACTGAATACTATGTTTACAACGCCGCCACCACGCCGAATACGATGCTGATCTGGTACGCCGCGACCTTAGCCTAATCGGAAAGATTAAGTAAAAACAAGCATCGGCTTCGCGGCCGATGCTTTATTATTAGGAATTAGGAACCTTATGAAGAAAAACTATTATCCTTTATTGGCCCTCACCGGCCTCATGCTTGCCGCCTGTAGTCCCACCTATTCGATGGGATCTCTTTCCAGTAGTTCTGAGACTTCGGAAGCCTCGTCGTCATCGTCCGAAGAACTTTATCCGTCCTTAGGGGTTTCCTCGCTCTCCGGCGCGGATTTGACCACTTCCAGCGGAATCCGTTGGATCGGACGGACCGCCTACACCCAAGAAACGACATCGATGATGCTTTATTACACCGGCACGGGACTTTCCGTCCGGATTTTAGGAAGTTCGTTGACCATTACCTTTTCGCTCAATAATCCGACGCAAAGTATTCCCGATGATAATTACCTCCAGGTGTGTGTGGACGATGAATCCGCACCGATGGAAGGTGAAGTTGCTGTGATTACCAACACCAAGAAGACCCTTACGGTGGATGGTTTATCCAACGATTACCATGTCATTACGATTTTAAGACGCAACGAACCGGTCGAAGGTAATCTCGGAGTGGTTTCATTGTCCACCGACGGGGAATTCTGCCAAAAACCCGAAAGTTCCGGCAAGAAGTTCCTTCTTTTCGGGGCCAGCGGCATATCCGGAAACGGCGCCATCGGTCAACCCGGACAAGGCAAGACCACTGCGAACAGTTCGTCGCTCCATGCGTTTGGTTATCTGACCGCCCGGATGTTTGGCGATGATTTTCAATTCGTATCCGCCAGCGGATGGGGTTTACTGTATGGCTACAATGGTAAAAACAACCAAGGAAACGGTGAAAACCTTGTTTCCGCGTTTACGCGAATGGGCATCGATACAAGCAATTCTTTGGTCACTTCTACTTATGATGTCAATGCTTTCGTTCCGGACTATGTGATTGTCAACGCCGGAGGCAATGACTACAACGC
>CALMWE010000004.1 GCA_937873795.1 uncultured Caryophanales bacterium | reverse complement strand
AAACGTCAATGTCCGTTTTTTTTCTATAAGCGCTATGCTATCATATCTCGTTGTCGTTGAAAGATTATTGTAAGAAAGGAATCCTTCATGCGTAAACATCTTCTATTCCTAGGCATTCTTCTATCCATCAGTGCCCTGACGGGTTGCAACCAGGATTCGTCCTCCTCTCCGTCATCGCTTTCGAGCGAATCGTCCGTGATCGACTCGAACAGTTCGACTGACTCCTCTTCCGAATCATCCTCGGTTTCCGAAGGCAGTGGTTCTTCCAGCAGTTCCGAATCGAGTGTTACCTTAGTTGAACACAGCATCACCATCAACAAGTCCAAAATTCCCGGGCTCGGTACTTACCCAACCACCGAAACGAGCATTTCCTTTGATGGCTATGCCTTCAAATACATCTATGCCGGAAACTTTGATGGCGGGGACAACATCCAAGCCAAGAGCGGTTTATTCTACCTTTATAATTCCGATCAATTAGGCATCATCACGTCCATCGTGTTAACCCTTCGCGAAACGCACGCCAGCCATTCGATGTTTGGCGGAACTTCAGCCAATCCGACCACCAACGCCATCACCCCCAGTGTGAATAGCACTGTTTATACCTACAATTTCGGCAATACCTACTCCTATTTCCGTTTATTCAATGACCTTGGTGTCATGTACATCACCTCGATCGTCATCAACTTTGTGACCGGAGGCACTCCGAGCTCCTCGAGTTCGTCATCTTCCTCCTCGTCCAGTTCCTCTTCCTCGTCCTCTTCGTCTTCGCAATCCTCCTCGTCGTCCGAATCCAGTTCCACCTCGTATAACAGCGGGGAATACGGCTATAACCACGTTGATCCCAACTATTCCGGCACCTATTATTCCAGCATTTCCGATGCTTTACGTGGCTCGACCTTATTGGTGACCCTTGATGACTTACTGGATAGCGATTCGGCTCCTTCTGGCACATTCTCCTATAATGGATCTTCTAACGGTTTGCAAACTGTTTTTCCTTATACGGATGCTGATCCCGCAAACCCAACAAGTGGCAAAATCCTTTCTTTCTATTCGGGCACGCCTTCCGTGTGGAGTAGTATGAACCGGGAACACACATGGCCGGATTCCAGAGGTGGCTTCTATGTCGAAGATGATCCCCATGTCATCCGTCCCACCCTCACCAGCGAAAACTCCGCCCGCGGCAACGACTTCTACAACGCCGCTCCGACCAGCTGGGATCCCGCTTCTTTCAATAATGCGAAATACCGTGGCATTGCCGCGCGTATCATCTTCTATGCCGCTGTCAAAGGCCAAGAAAACGGACTCAACCTTGTCGATTTGACCAATGATTCCACCGGCAACAAATCGATGGGTAAATTATCCACGCTCCTTGCATGG
>CALMWE010000003.1 GCA_937873795.1 uncultured Caryophanales bacterium | reverse complement strand
TCCCTTAGTGGAAGTCCCGTGGATTTACGATTTGATGCAAAAGAAATAACATGGCATATAAACCCCTCGATATCAAAGTAACCGGGAAATGCATTGATTATTCCCATGACGGACAAGGCGTTGTCAAAGTCGACGGCAAGCCCCTTTTCGTCAACGGTTTACTTTTAGGCGAGGAAGGCGAATTTGCGGTGACGTTCCAAACCAAAGACGTGAGTTGGGGACGAATCGTTAAACTCACCAAGATTTCTCCGGACCGTATCACTCCGCTTTGCCCTGTGGCGACCGCCTGTGGGGGATGCTGCTTCCAACAACTCAAATATTCGGCGCAACTGGACTTCAAGAAAAAGAAAGTCGAAGAAGCCTTCCGTCGTCTGGGTGGAATGTCCGTTAAAGTCGATGATGTCTTAGGCATGGAACAACCCTATTACTATCGTAATAAAACACAAATGCCGTTAGGCGTTGATAAGCAAAAGAAAATCATCTCCGGATTCTATAAAGCCAAGTCACACGATATCGTTCCGATCGAAAAATGCTACATCGAAAATGAAAAAGCATCGAAGATTCTTTCGACGATTAAAAAGCTGATGAAAGAGATTCGGATTGCTCCGTATGATGAAGACTTACGGACCGGAATTATCCGTCATATTTTGATTCGGGCTTCGTATTATACCCCCGAGATCATGGTGGTCCTCGTCACCAACGTCGATTCCTTCCCCGGACGTGGCAACTTTACCAAAGAACTTCATAAAGAATGCCCCGAAATCACCACCATTATTCAAAACATCAATACGAGAGATACCAATGTCATTTTAGGCACTAAAGAAAACATCCTCATGGGCAAAGGTTATATTACCGACACCTTATGTGGAATCAAGTTTCAAATCTCCAGCCGTTCCTTTTATCAAATCAACCCAACCCAAACGGAAAGACTTTATAACCTTGCCATTGAAAAGGCCCAATTAACGGGCAAAGAGCGGGTTTTAGACGCTTATTGCGGGATTGGCACCATCGGACTGGTTGCAAGCAAAAAGGCCGCGGAGGTCGTCGGCGTAGAAGTCGTCGACGATGCGATCAAAGACGCGATCAAAAATGCGAAAAGCAATGGCATCACCAATGCTCGGTTTTATGTGGGAGACGCCGGTGAGTTCATGCTCAATATGGCCAAAGAGAAACAAGTCTTTGATGTCGTCTTCATGGATCCCCCCAGAAGTGGTGCGGATGAAAAGTTCCTCAAGAGTTTGTTGACGCTTTCGCCGAAGAAAATTGTTTATGTTTCCTGCGACCCCGCGACCTTAGCGAGGGACGTTAAAATGCTGTCTTCAAAATACGACGTTCAAAGTGTTTCCCCGGTGGATATGTTCCCGATGACATTTCACGTCGAAAATGTAGTCTTATGTATTCGGAAGGGCTGAAAAAAGTAGTTTGAGGGGACATTTTTACTTCTTTCCTATTTCGCAAACGTTTGAAATTGGAATGTCTGTGGATTTAGTTCATATGCCTGGATGTTTTTTGTATGTTTAAAAAGAAAATGTGAATCTGGGTGTCAGTGATATAGACTAAAGACGAGGCAAACATATGGAAATTGATCAAAAACTATTAGGCAAAAATATAAAAACTATCAGAAAATGGTTTAAAAAAAGTAATGAAGAATTTGCATCTTTTCTTGGCATATCGATTAGCCTTGTTGAAAAAATGCAATCGGGGGACAAGCCGGTTTCACGTGACCTTCTTGAAAAAATAAGTTCCCTCAGCGGATGCCCTATTTTTTCACTTCTATATTTTGATTTGTCATTACTAGATGGTAATTTGAATTTTGATAAAACATTAAATGATTTCATATCCGAGGGCTTTTTAAAAAAAACAACTTCCAAACTTTTCCCAATTATTCCCAGCGACACTAGCAGTAAATTATTCCAAAAGGGTATGGAGGCCGTTGATAATGAATTTTTCAAATATGATATGACGTTTGATGTTTTTGACAAAACAGCGAATCTGTTTTTTGAGTCTTTCCAAAAAGAGGATGTTGAAGAAGGCGTGGTTAACGCTTTGTCTTGTTTGGGAATATATTGGATTACGATTTCTATCAGCACTACTTGTAATGTGAATAGTTCTTTGCGAGACCTCGCCGAGAATATTAACAATTCTGCCAATAAAAAGGCAGCTGAAAATAGCAAGAAAGTATTTTTGAAATCGCATGAGAAATTAATTTCCCGTTTAATGTCAAAAGCAAGAGAAAGCAAAAAATATTCTGATTATGCTTATTACTTTTTGGCTTTACGCTATTGGTTTGGAATGATGGACTCTGATATAACTAACATGGATCAATTTGAAGAAAAATCTTTTGGCATTTCCCTGCTTGATTGTTTGGAAAATATGGGAAATAGCTTTGCTCACGATTTCTTTAAGGATTAAATCCACACTTTTTGTGAAAGAATGTTTTGCGGAAAATGTTTTAGTATGGAGTTGTGAAAAATAGAGGAGGAAACAAAATGAACTATTATCCACAACTAGAACATGACGTAAAGGAAATGGGAGGAATCGCCGCTTTCGTAGAAAACATTTATGAAAATGGCTATGAAAATGGTTTTAAGGAATGCTACGCCTTGAGCAAGGCATATAATCAACAGCAATGCATTAATAAGGCCGTTGCATGTCAAATTATTACGAATTCCCTTAGGATTGTTACTATGGGAACATGCTTAATTTTAAAAGCGATAAAAGACAGGCA
>CALMWE010000002.1 GCA_937873795.1 uncultured Caryophanales bacterium | reverse complement strand
CGACTTCGGTGAAGTTGTAGCTGGCCAACGCCGCGGCCGTGTTGCCATCGACGGACAAGAATGTTTTTTTGATTTCCATTAGGAACCTCCATTTTTAAACCATTTTAAGTATACCGTAATTCGCCGTTATTTCAAGAACACAAAAAGGGTTATTCCTTATAAGGAATCCCGTGAAAACGCTTTTGCCAAAAAGAAAAACCGCCCTTAGGACGGTTTGAAATTATTTTTTCTTGGCTTTAAGAACTTTTCGTTTCGCTTGCTCGTCGTTGACGAGTCGTTTGAGAGCCCGCAAATCAAGGTCCGAAAGTTGCACCGTTTTATCCACAATGCCTCCGATGGTCAATTTGGCGTAGATGAATTCGTTGATCGATTCGAACTGCTCCAGGGTCTTTTTGGAGAGTCGCGGAGTCGCCGGTTTCTTTTCTTTTTTGGCTTCTTCGGAACTAATCCACGTTTCCATGGGTTCCACCAATGATTTCAAGTCATAAGAAAAGTCCATCGTGACAAGCGGATCAAAGAACGACAAGAGTTCATTAATCGCTTCGGGATAAAGGCCGACTTCGCGCGAAAGCGTCTCGCTGGTCACGACCTTGGTTTTGGCGTGTTTGATGGCAGTCAAAATCTTTTTGAGTTTCGCAATCGACAGATTATTCACGGGAACCACCTCTTCTTTCTAATCATAAGATGAATTTTTCATTCTTACAACCACCGAATTTTAAAAAAAACAAAGAAAAAATCCCCGTTTCCGAGGATTTTATAAGCGAACTGGTGAACCGTACAGGACTTGAACCTGTGACCCGCTGATTAAGAGTCAGCTGCTCTACCAACTGAGCTAACGGTCCATTGACGCTCGCTTATTCTAAAACATTTTACGCCAGACTGCAAGCAAAAACCACACGCTTGGAAAGCCCCTCATCCAGAGACTTCTACCAAGGCATCACTAAGTGCGGTTGCCAAATCGGCGTGGTCGTGCTCGAAGCCCCGACGCCGTTATTCGCGGAATAGTTCCAGTCCGGGGATTTTTCGCCTTCGGGATTGGTGGGATAGCCTTTGGTGCCCCACCCATTTAAAACGGCGCGGTGTTCGTTAAATTGTAAGAATGTCAAATACGGGACATCGGCGTAGGTAAGCGCAAGATCCGAGGCGGAAAAACAGGAACCGACATCTTCGGAAAGACCTTCGCGGACCGTCAGATATTGCGAGAGCGAACCGTTGATCCAGACAAGGCCAAGGGTTCTGCCGTTGACTTCAGTCAACGCGCTACCCGGAATCGATTGAATGTAAATCGTTTTGCTTGAGGCGTTGTTGAGGATGTATTCTTTGTTGTATTTGCTGGCGACATAACCCCAGGGTTCGGCATCCACGTAATTGCTTTGGACCTCGGGAGTATTGATGTAGAAATAACGGACCGACCCACCGCCGAATTGGCCACTGGCGCGGAACGCCGCGGTATCGCCGTCATAGGCGGCGCTAAGGGTGGTCAATACGGTTCCACCGCCACCGATGGTCGTGCTGCCCGATTGAATAAACGGCATGCTTTTGTAGCGTTCTTCAAGAACCGGACCGGCATAGAGTTGGTCCAAGGTTTTGATCAAGTAATCATCATTCTTCAACGAGGTGAAATAATCGGGGATGTAATTGATGAAATTGAAGGCATCGAACGTCGCGCTGGGAACATAGTCTTCTTTTTCGCCCAGACGAATCAAGGTGACATTTTGGGAATAATTGACATCCATGCCCTTGCGGCCCAAGAAATCGATGACGGTGTCTTTATAAATAAGTTCGATTGCATCATTTCCATTAAAAGGCAGGGAACCCGCTGTATACGAAAAATCAAGGGCGC
>CALMWE010000001.1 GCA_937873795.1 uncultured Caryophanales bacterium | reverse complement strand
TCCTTGATTTGATCCTCGCCAAACCGGAAAAACTCAATGAAATGACCAATAGCCGCGTCATGTCCCAAAAAGTCTTCGTCGTCTTAATGACCAAAACACAAGAAGAAGCGGCAAAGTTCTATGAAGAAAAACTCGACAGCCGTGCCAAGCACTTCTTGTCCGCCGACTCTTCCTTAGAATCCCTCCGTGCGTACCTCTTAGTCGCCGGTCTTTTGGAAGATAGCCGCAGCGAATGCGTCTACGTGCTTGAACGGAAGAGCAAAGCCATCAAACGCGGTGGCGAAGTCAACCGTAAAGAAGTCGAAGCCATGCTTTTCGAAGAAGCTTTGGAAAAGGTGAAAGCGCAGCATCCCGATTGGGAATGGCCGAGCGAATAGTCTTTACATTTCTTTAGAAATAAGATACTATTCTCTCGAACTTCAGCCGAAGTTCGCTCTTAGGGGAGTAGTTGAATTTTTGAGTCAACAGTACGGCATTTAGATGCCTGGCTCAAGAACCGTGAAGGAACAAGACCTTTGGCATCATGCCTGGGGTCTTTTTATTTTCTAGGACCTTGGCGAAAGGAAAATTATGTACGAGAAAAAGACGATTGCCGACATTGAAACCGAACTTAAGACATCTTCGACCAAAGGCCTTTCCAAAGTGGAGGCTCAAAAACGCCTAGCCGAACAAGGACCCAACGCCCTTGCCCAAGGCAAAAAGAAAGGCTGGTTTTTAGTCTTTCTTGGAGAATTCAACGATTCTCTGATCTATTTATTATTAGGAGCCGCCGTTATTTCGATGATTTTAGGGGAGTTGGTCGACTCGCTGATCATTCTGGCGGTCGTTTTACTCAACGCCATCATCGGAACGGTTCAAGAAACCAAAGCCGAGAAAGCTTTGGAAGCTCTTAAGAAACTCTCGAGCCCGACCACGATTGTCCGCCGCGATGGCGAACTGCTTGAAATCAAAGCCGAAGACCTAGTCCTCGGTGATGTGGTGGTCTTAGAAGAAGGACGCGTCGTCAGCGCCGACCTTCGTTTAACTCAAGCCATCAACTTACGGACCGACGAATCGTCGCTCACCGGCGAATCGTTACCGATCGAAAAAGACGCGACGCTCATCTATAGCGATGACGTAGGTCTTGCCGATCGTAAAAACTGCGCGTATATGTCCACCCCGATCGTTTATGGCCGTGGTGAAGGCATTGTCGTCAATACCGGCATGAAAACCGAAATCGGTAAGATTGCCACCCTTTTACGCGATACCAAAGAAGAAGATACCCCGTTACAAAAACGTCTAGCAGATTTAAGCAAACTGTTAGGCATTGTGGCGATTGTCATCATCATCGCGATGTTTTCCATCTCCGTCATCGAAAAATTGATGGCCGGCCCGATCACTGATTTGTGGGGCTTCTTGGGCGATACTTTCTTGTCCGCGATTGCCTTAGCCGTCGCCGCTGTCCCCGAAGGATTAACCGCGGTCGTTACGATTGTCTTAGCCCTCGGCGTGCAAAAGATGGTCAAGGTCAACACCATTGTCCGTCACCTGCCCTCCGTTGAAACGTTAGGCGCGGTCTCCGTAGTCTGCTCTGATAAAACCGGGACGTTAACCCAAAACAAGATGACCGTCGTCAAAACCTATTGTGATGAAAAGCTTGAAGATGCCGCTCCAAACGCCGATGTTGCTATCCGTGACCTGGCCCGTGGCTTCATGCTTTCGAGTAACGCCAGCATCGAACACGGTATCTATGGCGATCCGACCGAAATCGCGCTTTTGGACTTTGCCCGTAAACAAGGACTTGAAAAGAGCGTCGAAGAAACCAAAACTCCGCGTATCCAAGAAATTCCGTTTGATTCCGTCCGTAAAATGATGTCCACGATGCATGATTGCGGGGACTCTAAAGTCATCTACACCAAAGGTGCGATGGACTCGGTGTTACGCTTCACCGATCGCATTAAAGTGAATAACGAAATCCGTCCGATCACTCAAATAGACATCGAAAATATTAAAAACGCTTCCTCCAAAATGGCGGAAAGCGCGCTTCGTGTTTTGGCTGTGGCCGAACACGAAGGATCGTTCGAAATCGATGAAAGCCATTTGATTTTCATCGGTCTTGTCGGCATGGTCGACCCTGCCCGTCCGGAAGCCAAACCCGCGGTCCGTGAATTCAGAAAAGCGGGTATTATTACCGTCATGATTACCGGTGACCACCGCGACACCGCCTTTGCCATTGCCAAGGAACTGGGCATCGCCGAAAAACCGGAACAATGCATGAGCGGCGATGTTTTAGCCACCCTCAGCCAAGACCAACTCAATGAAGCCGTGAAGACCATCCGTGTCTTTGCTCGTGTTTCACCCGAAAATAAAGTCGCCATCGTCAAAGCCTTCAAAGCCAACAACCAAATCGTGGCGATGACCGGTGACGGTGTCAACGATGCACCTTCGCTTAAGACCGCCGATATCGGTATTGCCATGGGCATCACCGGAACCGACGTCGCCAAAGGCGCTGCCGACATGGTCCTCAGCGACGATAACTTCGCCTCCATCGAAAAAGCGGTGGAAGAAGGCCGTGGCATTTACGCCAACATTAAAAAGACCGTCTTATTCCTCTTATCCACCAACTTCGGCGAAGTCATCGCGATGTTTGCCTGCGTGTTGATGGGACTTCCGATGCCGTTATCGGCGTCTCACATCTTGTGGGTCAACTTGATGACCGACTCCTTACCCGCTATTGCCTTAGGTGCGGACTCCAAAGACCCCGACATCATGAACGACAAACCCCGTCCCGCCAACGAATCCTTGTTTGCCCACCATGGTATTTTGGTTACGCTTGCGTATGGGTTCATCATCGCCGCGATTACCGTTGTTGCCTTCTTAATCCCCGGCATCAGCGAACTCAAAGCCCAAAACATTCCGTTCAACTTGGAAGCCTTAGCAGGTCTCTACCACGATATTTCCGGAGCGACCACGGAGTTATTCCGTCGTTCGCAAACCTATGCCTTTACCGTCTTAGGCGTCAGCGAACTCTTCCATATGCTCGGCATGGTCAACCTCAAAAAGAGTTTCATCCATGTCTTCAAGAGCAAAAACATCATGCTTCCGATCGCCTTCGTGTTTGGTCTGGGCATGCAAATCCTTGTCACCGAGATTCCGTTCTTGGAACACGCCTTCGAAACGACCGGCCTCACCATCGTCGAATGGCTCCAATTGGCGGCGCTTTCCACGACGCCGTTGATCGTCCACGAAATCGTCGTTCTCTTCCAAAAGTTGAAATCGCTGAAGAAAACCAAGTAAGCACAAAAAAAGATCGGTCATGCCGATCTTTTCTTTTGCAAACTATTTCTTTTCTTCTTTGACGGGGAGTTTTTCTTCGACTTTTTTCTTGAGGTCCGCTCCGGCTTTGTTTGCCGCGGCTAATGCCTTAATGATGATGAAGATCAACAAGGCGACCAGTAAGAAGTCGATGACGGTTTGAAGGAAGATACCCCAGTTCATCGTAATGTAGGTGGTGTAGTAGGTGATGTTTCCTAACTCATCAGCAACTGCGGTTCCTTCGGTGCTCAGCGGGTTGGGGTTTTCAACCGCGCGTAAGACCCAGACTAGATCATTGAGGTTGCGTCCGGTGACCAAGGCAATCAAGGGCATGAAGATATCCTTGACTAAGCTGGCGATGATTTTGGCGAACGCTCCGCCGATGATGACGCCGACGGCGAGATCAATGACGTTGCCTCTGGAAATAAAGGCTTTGAATTCAGTAATAAACTTTTTCATTGGTTTTCCTCCTAGGTTTATTTTTACACTTTTTGTGCAATGTATAAAGCCCTTATCATCATCAAAAACCGGTCGCGGGGTTTTGCTTCGTGCTTTCTTTACTAAAAAGAAGAAAAACCTTATAATAAACTAATCAAAACGGAGGGCAACCGCCATGAGAAAAGTAAAGATTATCTCTGACTCAACGTGTGATTTAAATCCCGAAACGGTCAAGGCCTTAGATATTGAAATCATTCCCTTAATCGTCCTATTCGGAGACAAAGAATATTTCGATGGTCAAAATATTACGCTTGAACAGCTTTACGAAAACGTCTCGACGTTGAAGATGCTGCCGCGCACCGCCGCCATCTCACCGGCTGTGTTCATCGAACGTTTCAAAACCTTCATCGACCAAGATTATGACATCTTCTTCACCGGTCTCGGCTCCACGCTTTCGGGCACCTACCAAGCCGCGATGCTGGCCGCGAGCGAATTCCCCAAAGGCCGCATCCGGATTATCGACTCGCTCAACTTGTCCTCCTCCAGCGGACTCTTGGTTTTAAGAGCCTGCAAGCTCCGTGATCAAGGCAAATCCTTGGATGAAATCGCTGACGCAGTTCAAAAATTGGTTCCCATGGTTTACTGCAGTTTCGCCGTTGAAACCTTGGAATACTTATACAAAGGCGGCCGTTGCAGCCGGACCAAGTTCTATATTGGAACCCTCTTAAGAGCTCACCCGATCATTAAAGTCACCGATGGCAAACTCGATGTCTACAAGACACCGAAAGGCAAAATGGTCAAAGCCCTTGATGAATTGGTGGAAGACTTCAAAAAGTTTCTTCCAAACGTCGATCGGGACCACATCATGATTACTCACTCGATTGCCCCCGAAGGCGAGAAATACCTCGTAGAGGAACTCTCCAAACTGGTCGATCCCAAGTGCTTGATGGTCACCCGTGCCGGATGCGTCATCGGGTCCCACTGCGGTCCCAATACCATCGGTATTCTCTTCATCCGAACCAAGTAACAAAAAAAGGAACCTTCGCGGGTTCCTTTTCGTTTGAAGATTTTTACTTTCCGCTGATGGCGAGCTTTTTGACGAGCACGCTCGGCGCGGAGATCGAAGAGAGTTGAAGTTCGCTGTTTGAGGCGACTTCTTTGATATCGAGGAAGAGTTGCTTGAGGTTACCGGCGACCGTAATGAGATTGACCGGTTCGGCTTTCTTACCATCGCGGATCATGAATCCGGACGCTTGAAGGGAGAAGTTGCCCGATTGGGCGTTCATCCCGGCGTGCATGCCTTGGACTTCGTCGATGTAGATACCTTCACCAATCTTAGCGAAGATTTCTTCGAGCGATTTACGTCCGCTCTTGAGTTCGACGTTGACATAGCCGATGTCCACTTTGCCGCCGGCTTTGTAACCGTTGGCGGTGGTGGTGACGCCGTCTTTGGCCGCTGTGGTCAAGTTGTAGAGGTAGGTTTTGAGCATTCCCTTTTCAACGATGGCTTTGTTGTAAGTGGCCACGCCTTCATCATCGAAATAACGGAAGAAGCAGGTTTTCTTTAAAGGAAGTTCGCTGATGGTTACTTTGCTCGAAGCAATCTTTTGATGGAGTTGACCTTCCAACAACGAAGAGTGTTTTTGGACTTCTTCGGCGGAGGCGCTTTCGAGGTAGACACCCACGAACGAGGCGGTGACTTTGGGGGATAAGACGGTCGGGTATTTCTTGCTTGCGCAGGGTTTGCCGCCGAGTTTATCGACCGCGTTGGCAATGACTTCTTTGACGAATTCATCCAAGACGAATTCTTTGGGATCATTCGCTAATTTGATCTTGTAGCCGGTTTTGACGTCTTCGCCTTCCTTGACGACGACCGAGGCGTAGTAATAGAAGTAGTTGCTCTTGCTCTTGAGTTTCAAACCGTAGGAATTGACCAACGTGGTTTCATCCTCAGCTTCGCTGTAATCGCAGTTTTCGACTTCGATGACGCGCGGATCGGCGGCTTTGAGCTTGGCTTCGATTTCGTGGAGATTCTTCATCTTTTCGTCGATGCTGATATTGGCAATCTCCGGATTGAACATGGTTTTCTTTTTGTAACGTTCGCTGCCTTTGAAGATAATTGCCGGGTCATCCATATCGACGCCTTGAGCGTTCTCTTTGATTTGGCTGATCAGGAAGGTCGGGGTGTCTTTGGCGACTTTTTCGCTATAGGCATAACCGATTTTTCCTTTGTAAATGCCCCG